>NZ_JACAPT010000011.1:110766-151794 GCF_013385565.1 Pseudomonas sp. E6002
CCCGCTCCCACATTGGGTCTTTGTTGTTCATTCATTATTTATTCGGCAGGACATCCCCACCATGCACCCCAACCCGGCAATCACCCTCGAAAACCAATTCTGCGCCCACAACTATTCCCCCTTGCCGGTGGTGATCGTCAAGGGCGAGGGCGTCTGGGCCATTGGCGATGATGACAAGCGCTACCTGGACATGATGTCGGCCTATTCCGCCGTCAGCCACGGCCATGTCCACCCGCGCATCCGCGCCGCCGCCGTGGCGCAGATCGACAAGATCAGCGTGGTGTCCCGGGCGTTCTACAGCGAACCCTTGGGCAACTTCCTCAAGACCTTGTGCCGCATCACGGGCTTCGACTCGGCCCTGCCGATGAACAGTGGCGCCGAAGCTGTGGAAACCGCGATCAAGGCGGCGCGACGCTGGGGCTACCGGATCAAGGGCATCCCGGCCAATCAGGCCAACATCGTGGTGGCCGACAACAATTTCCACGGCCGCACCTCGACCATCGTCGGCTTCTCGTCGGAGGCGGACTACAAGGCCGACTTCGGCCCATTCTGCAACGGTTTCACCGAGGCGCGCTTCGGTGACATCGAGAGTTTCCGCCAGGCCATTACCGCCGACACCTGCGCGGTGCTGATCGAGCCGATCCAGGGCGAGGCCGGCATTCGCGTGCCGCCCGCGGGTTTCCTGCGGGAACTGCGCCAGCTGTGCGACCAGACCAACACCTTGCTGATCCTCGATGAGATCCAGTCCGGCCTGGGCCGTACCGGCAAGTGGTTTGCCTTCCAGCACGAAGGCATTCGCCCCGATGCATTGATCCTCGGCAAAGCCCTGGGCGGCGGGATCATGCCGGTGTCGGCGTTCGTCGCTGATCATTCGATCATGGACCTGTTCGACGCCGGCAGCCACGGCTCGACCTTCGGCGGCAACCCGTTGGCGGCGGCCATTGGCCTGGAAGCGTTGAAGGTGCTGGAAGAGGAGGGCTTGATCGATAACAGCGCGCAACTGGGCCATTACCTGGTGGAGCGCCTGAAGGCCATGCACTCGCCGGCCATCCGCGAGATTCGCGGGCGTGGCTTGTGGGTCGGCGTGGAACTGGACCGCGATGCGCGGCCCATCTGCGAAGCGCTGCTGGCCGAAGGGCTGCTGACCAAGGAAACCCACGAAAACGTACTGCGCATCGCACCGCCGTTGTCCATTACCCGCGAAGAACTGGACTGGGGCCTTGAGCGTATCGAGCGGGTATTCAAACAGCTATGAGTGAGTATCTCAGTCACCTCGACATCGACGGCCAGCGCTTTGCCTGGATCGACCTGCACCAGTTGCTGACCCCGGCGCAACTGCAGCGCCTGCCGTATTCCGTGCGCATCCTCCTGGAAAACATTGCCCGCTGCGCCCCGGCTTCGTTGCCACAGGTAGTGGCGCGGGCCATCGGCGAAGGGCCGGATTGCGAGGTGCCGTTCCAGCCCAACCGGCTGATGTTCCACGACACCACGTGCCTGCCGGCCCTGGCGGATTTCGCCGGCATGCGCGATGTGGTGGCCGAACTGGGCGGTGATCCCCGGGCGGTGAACCCCTCGATCCCGGCGGTGCTGACCATCGACCATTCGGTGATCGTCGAGCACTACGCCGAGGCGGGCGCGGTGGATGCCAACCTGGACATCGATTTTCGCCGCAACAGCGAGCGCTACCGTTTTATCAAGTGGGCCCAGGCCAGCCTGGATAACTTCAAGGTGATCCCGCCGGGCACCGGGATCATCCACCAGATGAACATGGAGTCCATCGCCCAGGTGGTGTGGGAAAGCGCGCCGCGCAACGGCCACGTGCTGTTGCACCCCGACTGCATGGTCGCCACCGACAGCCACACGCCGATGATCAATGCCATCGGCGTGCTGGGCTGGGGCGTTGGCGGGCTGGAAGGGCAGGCGGCGATGCTCGGCGAACCGGTGCCGATTCCTTATCCGCAGGTGGTGGGCATTCGCGTCACCAATGCGTTGCGCGACGGCGTGACGGCCACTGACCTGGCACTGACGGTGACTGAACTGCTGCGCCGGCGCAGCATGGTCGGCAAGTTTGTCGAGTTCACCGGACCGGGCCTGGCGTCCCTGAGTTGGGCGGCGCGGGGCACCGTGGCGAACATGGCGCCGGAATACGGTGCGACCGTGGTGTTTTTCCCGTTTGATGACGAGACGCTGGCGTACCTGACCCTGAGTGCGCGCCCGCAGGCCTTGATCAACAAGGTCTCGGCCTACATGTCGGCGCAATCTCTGTGGCGCCGGGACGACGATCCCGAGCCGGTGTTCGATGAGTTGATCGAGCTGGATCTGGCGCAGGTTGAACCGAGTGTCGCCGGCCCGCATCAGCCCCATCAGCGCCAGTCCCTGGCCCAGGCCGGGGCGTCGTTTCATCAGCATGTATGCGCGCAAAAGCAGGATTTCTTCGAGCCGTCATTCCAGGTGCCGATCACCCATGGCGCGGTGGTGATGTCGGCCATCACCAGTTGCACCAACACCGCCAACCCGGCGCAGATGATCCAGGCCGGGCTCTTCGCCCGTAACGCCCGCGCCCGTGGGCTGACGCGCAAACCGTGGGTCAAGACGTCGCTGTCGCCAGGCTCACGGGTGGTGGCCGATTACCTGGAAGCCGCCGGCTTGCTGGAGGATTTCGCCGCGCTGGGTTTCGACCTGGCGGGCTTTGGCTGCATGACCTGCATCGGTAATTCCGGCAGCCTCGAACGCCATGTCGAGACGTTCGCCGAGCAGGGCTTGAAAGGCGTGGTGGTGCTCTCGGGCAACCGCAATTTCGAAGGCCGGGTCAACCCGAAAGTCCCTGCCGGCTACCTTGCTTCGCCCGCGTTGTGCGTGGCCTATGCGATTGCCGGCAGCATCGACACCGACCTGTCGGCCCAGCCGCTGGCGATGGATGCCCACGGCCAGCCGGTGTTCCTGCATGAGTTGATGCCCAGCGAAGCCGAGGTGGCCGCGCAAGTGGCGGCGGTGGTGCGCCCGGCGCTGTTTCACCAGCGCCAGGCACTGCTGTGGCAAGGCACTCACCATTGGCAGGCGCTGGAAGCCGACGCCAGCGTGCAGTTTGCCTGGCACCCGGCCTCCACTTACCTGCGCCGCCCGCAGTACCTTGCCGGGGTAACGCCGGTGCCGGCCGCGTCCTTGGCCATCAGCAACGCCCGGGCTTTGGTGGTGCTGGGGGATAACGTCACCACCGACCATATCTCCCCGGCTGGCACGATTCCGGCCGACAGCCTGGCCGGGCACTGGCTGCGGGAGCGCGGTGAAGCGCTGGCGGACCTCAACCAGTATTCGACCCGGCGCAGCAACCACGAAGTGATGGTGCGCGGCGCGTTTACCAACCCGCGCCTGAACAATCTGCTGTCCTGCGACCAGCCCCCGCGCCAGGGTGTCTGGGCCTGGAATGCCGACCGCAGCGACTACCTGCCGCTGTACCTCGCCGCGCAGAGCTACGCCGGTACACCCACCGTGTTGTTCGCCGGGATCAACTACGGTGCCGGCTCCAGCCGCGACTGGGCAGCTAAAGTCCTGACCCTGCTGGGGATCAAGGTGGTGGTGGCCCGCAGTATCGAGCGAATCCATCGCAGTAACCTGATCGGCATGGGTGTGTTGCCGCTGGTGTTCGATGAAGGCGCATCGGTGCAGGACTTGAACCTCGACGGCAGTGAGTCCCTGAGCTTCCTCGGCCTGGACGCGTTGCAGGTCGGCGACAACCCGATCACCTTGCAGATTGACCGCGCCACCGGTGAGACCACGCGTACCCCCCTGACCTTGCGCCTCGACTCGTTGCAGGAGGTTGGTTACCTTGAACACGGCGGCGTCTTGCCCTTCGTCATTCGCAAGACCGTGCAAAGAACTGTTCTAGGAGCGCGTAATGATTGACCCGCAGGTACTGCAACAACTGGCCCCCGAGGGTGTGCTCAGGGCTGCCATCAACTTTGGCAACCCGGTGCTGGCCCAGCGTGGCGAGGACGGCCAGCCCCAGGGCGTGTCGGTGGCGCTGGCCAGGGCCCTGGCCGATGAGTTGGCGGTCGACCTTGAGTTGATCACTTTTGATGCGGCGGGCAAGGTCTTCGCCGCGCTGGGCGATGACCGCTGGCGCGTGGCATTCCTGGCCATCGAACCGGTGCGCGAGCAGGAAATCGCCTTCAGCGCGCCCTACGTGATCATCAAGGGTACGTACCTGGTGGCGGTGGATTCACCCCTGGGCAGCGTGACCCAACTCGATGCTCCGGGCCAACGCATCGCCGTCGGCCAGGGTGCCGCGTATGACCTGTACCTGAGCCGCACGGTGCAGCATGCCGAACTGGTACGCGCGCCGACCTCGGCGGGTGCCGTAGACCTGTTTATCGAGCAAGGCCTGAACGCCGCGGCCGGGGTTCGGGATTACCTGCGAACCCGGCTGGATGAGCGCTGGCGCCTGCTGGAGGATGACTTCATGAGCATTAGCCAGGCGGTCGCGGTACCGGTAGCGCACGCAGCCGCTGCCGCGTTCGTCAAATCCTTTGTCGAACGGCAGAAAGCCAATGGTCTGGTAAGACAGGCGTTGTTGTGCAGCGGGCAAAGCCCGGAACTGGCGGCGCCTTAGAGACGGCGCAGGAAGGATTTGACGATTTTCTGGGTGGCCTGGGTGGTGTCCAGGTCATCCAGGCGACTGTAGGGATGCCACTGGCATTCCTTGATTTCACTCAGGGGCCGGGCATCTTCGATATTCACCACCGACGCCTCGAACACATGGTGCAGGGTGTCGCTGGCCTTCAGCTCCTGCAATAACAGCAAACCGTCCACGTTCAGCCCGGTTTCCTCTTCCAGCTCCCGCGCGGCCGCGCCCACTGGCCGCTCATCGCGCTCGACCTTGCCGCCGGGCAATGCCCATTTCGAGCGGGCTTTACGCACGAACAGGATGTGCCCGTCGTGCTCGCAAATCACCGTGGCCCTTATTTTCATCGTCTGTGCCCCCGCAGCTGGATGATTGTCATAAAAGTGTAATGCAATTGTCATGCTCAGTCTTTATCCGGCAGGGTGGAGAGGGGGCCGGAAAACACCGATACTGCCCCATCGAAAAAAACTCACCTGAAGGAGATGCAGATGAACACCGTACGCTGGGGCATGATCGGCTGTGGCGATGTCACTGAACTCAAGAGTGGACCCGCCTTCTACAAAGCGCCAGGTTCTGCGCTGGTGGCCGTGATGGGGCGGCGCGAGGAGGCCGTGCGCGATTATGCGGCACGCCACGGCATTGCCCGTTTCTACACTGACGCCCAGGCGCTGATCGACGACCCGGAAGTAGACGCGGTCTACATCGCCACACCGCCCGACAGCCACCTCGAATACAGCCTGATGGTGGCCGCTGCCGGCAAGCATTGCTGCGTCGAGAAGCCCATGTCCCTGAATGCCGAGCAAAGCGCGCTGATGCAGCGCACCTTCGAACAGGCCGGGCTGCACCTGTTTGTCTCCTATTACCGGCGTTCCCTGCCACGCTTCCAGCAGGTGCGGGACTGGCTGCAGGACGGGCGCATCGGCGAATTGCGTCACCTGACCTGGACCCTGTGCAAGCCGCCTTCGGAAGACGATGCCAGCAGTGCCAACTGGCGCACCGACCCGGCGATTGCCGGCGGCGGGTATTTTGCCGACCTGGCCAGCCACGGTTTTGACCTGTTCCAGTACCTGGTCGGGGATATCGTCGAGGTGGCAGGGTTTACCGCGCGCCAGGCGGGGCGCTATGCCGCCGAAGATGCCGTCACCGCCTGCTGGACGTTCGCCTCGGGCGCGCTGGGCATGGGCTGCTGGAACTTTGTCGCCGACCGGCGCGAAGACCGGGTGGAGATGATCGGCAGCAAGGGCCGCATCACGTTTTCGGTGTTCGATGAGGCGCCGTTGCGGCTTGAGGGCGAGACCAGCGAGGTGCTGGAGGTGCCCAACCATGCACATATCCAGTGGCATCACGTGCTGGGGATGAATGCGCATATTCGCGGCGAGAGCAAACACCCGGCACTGGCGATCGAGGCGTTGAAGACCGACCGGGTCATGGACCGGGTGCTACAACGTAACCCCAACCTGGCGGTTTAGCGGTGCTTTAATTTTGTCTTTTTAAGGAATGAACGGATGAAAATGAAAGCAGCCTGGATTGTGCTTTGCCTGGCGTTGGCCGGGGCCGCGACGGCAGCGCCACGGGCCCAGGGGCAGGCCGGGGAGTTTGACTTTTATGTGTTGTCGCTGTCCTGGTCGCCGACCTTCTGCCTGACGCACCCGGACGACCAGCAGTGTTCGGGCAAGGGCTACGGGTTTGTCCTGCATGGGCTGTGGCCGCAGTACGCGAAGGGCGGCTGGCCGGCTTCGTGTGAGCCGCAGTCGCGCTTGTCGGATGCAGACTTCGCCCGGGGCAGGACACTGTTCCCGTCGCCCAAACTGCTCAGGCATGAATGGGCCAAGCACGGCACCTGCAGCGGCCTTGAGGCTTCGGCTTACCTGGACAAGACCGATGCAGCGCTCAGCGTGGTCAAGATCCCGCAGCAGCTTGAGCCCTTCAATGTCCGAAGCGGCCTGGGCGCGCGGGACATCGAAGCGCTGTTTCGCGAGAGCAACCCGGCCATGGGCAACCATGGCCTTGCGGTGATCTGCAAGGGTGCCGTGCTGACCGAGGTGCGGGTGTGCCTGACCAAGGACCTGGCGTTTGCCGGCTGCCCGCGCAGCGTCAAGAGCCAGTGCCGGGATGGCGATATTCGGATCCCGACCCAGCGCTAAGCTGACTCAGGCGGGCCCATAACCTTTATGGGCCTGCTCGATCTCTTCCACCAGGCGGTCAATGCCCGCCAGGCGTGCCCGGTTGTCGTGGTCCCAGGGATGGAACCCGGGCTTGAAGTAATGCAACCAGGGCAGCGCCATGCGCGGGAACACGCCCTTGGGTCCGTACAGAAACTTGAGCATCCGCCAGAAGCCCTTCAAATGCCCGCCCGAACGCCGGTCGGCAAACAACAGGCGCAGGTGAAAGTCCAGGATCGTCAGCCAGAACAGCCCCGTGGTGATGAGCATGGTGGAAGTGCGCAGCAGATAACGCTTGGGCCCGGGCTTGATCACGCTGTTCCACACATCAAACGCCACCGCCTTGTGCTCGGTTTCTTCCAGGGCATGCCAGTACCACATCTGCTGGTAACCCTTGACCGAATCCCCGAACCGCGACGGGTCGCTGAGGAGGATTTCCGCGAGCATCGCGGTGTAGTGCTCCAGGGCAATGGTCACCGTCAGGTTGAAGGAGGCGGGCAGGTATTTCTTTTGCGCGTCGAGGATCATCTTCAGCCGACGGTCGAGGGTATTCGCCGGCAGCCCTGCGGCTTGCAGCAGATCGTTGTAGGCCACGTGCTCGCGGCTGTGCATGGCTTCCTGGCCGATGAAGCCCTGGATTTCTTTCTTCAGCTCCGGGTCTTCGATGCGCTGGCGGTAGTGACGCACGCTGTCCATGAAGAACAGTTCGCCCTGGGGAAACAGCAACGACAGTGCGTTGAAAAAGTGGGTAATGAACGGGCCTTGTTCATGCCAGTCCTTGATGCGTTCGGCCGGCAGGGCAAAACGGAGGTCGCGGCGAATCGGCAGCATGGTCGGTACTCCAGTTCAGAGACGGTGCTCTTCGTTGGTTTCAAGGACGGGCGAGGGCGCATTGCGTTGCTTGGGCGCCATGCGTTTGCTGGCCAACACCACCAGCGCTTGATAGGCGGCAGGCAGGCAGCGGGCGAGCAGGTCCAGAAAATAGGCGTCGCGGCCAATCAGCACGCGGCGTTTGTTTTTGCGTACGCCTTGCAGGATCACTTTGGCGGCCTGGTCGGCGTCGGTGATGAACAGCTTTTCGAAGTCGGCCCGGGCCTGCTGTTCGCTGTGAATCAGGAAGCCGGTCATGTTGGCGTCGATCCGGCTGCTGCGGCAGATGTCGGTGCGGATCCCGCCAGGGTGCACGCAGGTGGCCGAGACCCCGCTTTTCTGCAGGTCGAGTTCCTGGCGCAAGGACTCGGTAAAACCACGCACGGCGAACTTGGTGGCGTTGTAGCCGCTCATGCCCGGCTGGGCGAACAGGCCGAACACGCTGGAAGTGTTGACCACATGCCCATCGCCGCTGGCCTTGAGGTACGGCAAAAAGGCCTTGGTGCCGTACACCACGCCCCAGAAGTTGATCCCGACGATCCATTCCAGGTCGGTGTAGTCCACGCCTTCGACGGTGCTCGACAGCGCGACGCCGGCGTTGTTGAAGATCAGGTTGATCTGGCCATGTTCGGCGGCGCATCGGGCGCCCCAGTCTTCCACGGCCTGGCGCTCGGAAACGTCCAGCACCTGCGAGGTGACCAGCACCGGTGCAAGCACCTGGGCCTTGATCAGTGCGACGGTCTGCTCCAGGCCCTGGCTGTTTTTATCCGCCAGCGCCAGGTGGCAGCCTTCACGCGCCAACGCCAGGGCCAACGCGCGGCCCATGCCGGAAGCGGCGCCGGTAATGGCCGCCACGCGGCCGTTGAATGACTTCATGACAGGCTCCCTTCTGCGGTGGTGTGGGGCGTTGCGGCCGGGCGCGCGGTGGACGGTATCGGCACCAGGCTGGCGACGTAGTCCTTGAGGGCGAAATGCCGGGTGACCTGCTTGAAACGCCAGGTGGAGCCGGGCCACAGCGTGGTGTTCTTGCCGGTGCGTGGGTCCAGGTACCAGCTCTTGCAGCCGCCGGTGGACCAGATGGTGCCGTTGAGTTTTTCCTGCAGCCTGGCGTTGTAGGCCAGTTCCACCGCCGGCTTGACGTCCACCGTGGCGATGCGATGACGCTGCATTTGCTGCAGGGCATCGAGGATGTAGGTGACCTGGGCCTCGATCATCAGAATCATCGAGTTATGCCCCAGCCCGGTGTTGGGGCCGACGATCAGGAACAGGTTCGGATAGCCCGGCACCGTGGTGCCCAGGTAGGCGTGGGCGCCGTCTTGCCAGGTGTCCATCAGGTCGATGCCGTGGCGCCCGATGATGCAGTTGCGGGGCAGCGGATCGGTGGCCTGGAAGCCGGTGCCGAAGATGAGGCAGTCAGCCGGGTGCTTGATGCCGTCGGCGGTGATCACCCCGTCGGCCTCGATGCGCAGCACGTTGTCGGTTACCACCTGCACATTGCTGCGGGACAGGGCCGGGTAGTAGTCGTTGGAGATCAGCACGCGCTTGCAGCCGATGGTGTAGTCCGGCGTCAGGGTCTTGCGCAGGGAAGGGCGGGCCACTTGTTTGTGCAGGTGGCGCACGGCGATTTTCTGCACCATTTTCATCAGGCGCGGGTGCAGGGCAAAGCCCACCACGCGGCCTTCCAGTGCCCAATAGAACGCGCCGCGTACCAGGCGCTGGGTGAACGGCAGGTGCTTGAATGCCCAGCGCTCGAAGCGTGAAATCGGCCGGTCGGGCTTGGGCATGATCCACGGCGGGGTGCGCTGGAACAGGTCCAGGTGGGCCACCTGCGGCGCAATCTGCGGCACGAACTGAATGGCACTGGCGCCGGTGCCAATCACCGCCACGCGCTTGCCCTTCAATGAATACTCGTGGTCCCACTGTTGGGAGTGGAAGCGCTTGCCCTTGAAGCTGTCCAGGCCCGGAATATCCGGCAGTGCCGGGCGCGACAGGCCGCCCATTCCCGACACCAGCACCCGCGCACTCACCTGGCGGCCATTGCTGAAGCTCAGGCTCCAGCGCTGTTGCCCCTCATCAAATACCGCCTTCTCCAGGCCCATGCCAAAGCGCAGGAACGGCGCCAGTTCGAAGCGCCGGGCGCACTGCTCCAGGTAGGCGCGAATCTCCGCCTGTGGCGCAAATTGCCGGGTCCAGTCCGGGTTGGGCGCAAAGGAAAACGAATAGACATGGGATTGCACGTCGCAGGCGCAACCGGGGTAGTGGTTGTCCCGCCAGGTGCCGCCGAGAGCATCGGCCTGTTCGGCAATAAAGAAGTCGTGGAACCCGGCTTCCTTGAGTTTGATCGCCATGCACAGCCCGGCAAATCCGGAACCGATGATGGCGATGTCGATGGTGTCATGGGCATTCATAGGCTGTCCCTCGTGGGCCGGTGGCGCCTTACGGGTGTCGACATCGGATGTGCTCCTTGTTTTTGTTTTGGCTTTTTAGATAGAACACCATTGCAAAGGAAAATTGAATTATTTATTTTAAAAAAGATTTTAAATAATCTACCTGAAAATATCGTCTAGGCTACGACCCAGTTCCTCATGTGCGACTTATCCGACGGACGAGAGCTTGTACGCACACAGTTAAGGTCCAGGGTGGACGATGGCTGAGGCCTTGACCAATACCGGTCGGGCCGCCAGCAACGCAGGGATGCAGAGGACCGAGCTATGGCTGTCGAGTGGGTTGTCGCTGCAGGTGTGTGTGTAGGGTTAAGCGTAGTGTTGTGGGCCTTCAGTGCCCGGATGACACGGCGTATAGAGGCTGCTGTTCCGATCAACGGGCGCTTTCTGGAGATCAACGGCGAGCGCTTTCATTATGTAGACGAGGGCAAGGGCCCACCGCTGGTGATGATCCACGGGCTGATGGGCAGCAGTCGCAACTTGACGTACGCCTTGTCTGCCCAATTGCGTGAGCACTTTCGAGTGATCACCGTGGATCGTCCGGGGTCGGGTTATTCCACCCGGCATGCCGGCACGGCCGCGGACCTGCCTGGCCAGGCCCGGCAAGTCGCCAGCTTTATCCAGACGCTGGACCTGGAGAAGCCGCTGGTGCTGGGGCATTCCCTCGGCGGGGCGATTGCCCTGGCCCTGGCCCTGGACCATCCCCACGCGGTGTCCGGATTGATCCTGGTGGCGCCCCTGACCCATCCCCAGCGCCTGCTGCCGCTGGTGTTTATGTCGTTGGCGATACGCCCGGGATGGCTGCGACGCTTTATGTCGCACACCCTGACCATGCCGATCGGATTGCTGACCAAAGGCTCGGTGGTCAAGGGCGTGTTTGCCCCCGACCCGGCCCCGGAAGACTTCGCCACCCGTGGCGGCGGCTTGTTGGGCATGCGGCCCGAGAACTTCTATGCCGCCTCCACCGAGATCAACCTGGTCAACGATTTCCTGCCGGACATGGTCAAGCGCTACCCACAGCTGACGTTGCCGATCGGGCTGATTTATGGCGCGCAGGACAAGGTGCTGGATTTCCGCAAACACGGGCAGGCCCTGGCCAGCCTGGTGCCGGGCCTGAAGCTGCAGCTGGTGGAAGGGCGCGGGCATATGTTGCCGATCACGGCCACCGAGCGTGTCGCGGCGGTGGTCGAGCAGATAGCCAAGCGCGTCCGGCCGCCGGAAAGCGCCACGGTGTTGCACCCGCCGTTTGCGTTGGCGAGTAAATAATTGTGCGACTGAACTCGCGGTTCGAACTCGTCAATGCTTGCCCTAGACACCTGACCAAACGGCTGAAAAAGAGACTGCCCGGTCACGTTCAAAAGGGTTCAAGAAACTAGTTGACGACCTAACGATTCCGCGCTATTTATTTAAAAAAATTATTTCAATGTCTAATTTGAAACAATTTTTGAAATGCCTAAGAGCGAATAAAATAATGAAAAAAACGCCTTTTATCGCATGGTTGAATTCTCGGGGCAGTCACCGCTCCGTGTACCTGTCCAGTGTTGATTTTTGCTCCCTGCCTACCTGCGTCGTGCGGAGGCTGCCATGAATCAGACCCTGGCTGCCCCGAACGTCTGGACCGACGGCAAGCGCCACCTGTGGTGGCTCGGCATCATGCCCCTGGCAACCCCAATTCTCTCTGGCGCCCTGGCCATCACTACCGGCGTGCAACAACTGTGGTGGGTCGGTGTGCTGGTGATCTTCGGCCTGATCCCGCTGATCGACGGCCTGCTGGGTGAAGACGTCAGCAACCCGCCCGAGTCCGCCGTCAGCAACCTCGAATCCCAAAGCTACTACCGCTGGATCGTCTACACCGGCGTGCTGTTTGTCATCTCATCCCTGGTGGTCACCGGGTGGCTGGCCGCAGGCGGCATCGACTGGATTATCAATGGCGGCCTGTTGCATGCCACCGCCACCCTGGACCCGTCGAGCTGGCTGGCGAAAACCGCCGCGTTCATCACCGCGCGCACCGAGCTGCATGGCGAGGTGAGCTGGTTCACCTACCTGGGCATGGCAATGTCCACTGGCGCTGCCACCGGCATCGCCATCAACACCGCCCATGAGCTGGGGCACAAGCCGCGCCTGCTGGAAGTCGTGCTGGCCAAGATCACCCTGGCGCCGACCTTCTACGGGCACTTCTACACCGAACACAACCGTGGCCACCACGTGCGCGTCGCCACCCCGGAAGACCCGGCCAGTTCGCGGTTGGGGGAGAGCTTCTGGGCCTTCCTGCCGCGCTCGGTATGGTTCAGCGCACGCTCGGCGTGGAACCTGGAACGTGAACGCCTGCGCAAACTCGGCCTGCCGGCCTGGCACTGGAAAAACGCCGTACTCAGCGCCTGGATGTACAGCGTGGTGTTGTGGGGCGCGATGATTGCCTGGCTGGGCGCGGCAGTGATTCCATTCCTGATCATCCAGGGCATCTACGGTTTCTCGCTGCTGGAAGTGGTGAACTATGTCGAGCACTACGGCCTGAAACGCCAGAAGTTGCCCAACGGTCGTTATGAGCGTTGCTCGCCACGCCATTCCTGGAACAGTAATCGGATTGTCACCAATATCTTTCTGTTCCAACTGCAGCGGCACTCCGACCATCACGCCAACCCAACCAGAAGTTATCAGTCACTGCGTCATTTTGATGAATCGCCGCAACTCCCATACGGTTATGCCAGCATGATTGTCTGGGCGTATGTACCGTACTTGTGGCGACGACGCATGGATCACCGGGTACTTAATCATTACGCCGGGGATATTACCCTGACCAATCTTCAACCTTCACAGCGTTTGAAGTACCTGGAGAAGTACAGCAACACCACCAGACCCTTCTAACGAAAGCAGTCAGTTGTAGGGCGTACTCGGGATCTGTGTATCGCGCAGGTTTTCATCGCCCAGGCTTTACCGGTTTCGAGTACGGCTTAGTTGCAAGACAGTTGTTTGACCCGAACAAAAAATAAAATGAAGGGAAGGACGTACACCATGCAAAACCCTGCCAAGTTCACCACGCACATTGTATTGGCCGCGCTGGGCCTGATCGTTTACCACCAGGCCCAGGCCGCCCGTATCGAACCTGCCGGCAGCGCGTTTACTGCCCAGGGCCCCATCAGCTTTTCCAAAGGCGCGCTGATCAGCGCGGATTGCACCATCAAGGTCGCCGGCAAAGTGGCGGCGGATGGGTCGTCAGTAAATGTCGACAAAGTTGAGTTCGACGGCGGCCTCAAGTGCAGCCGGGTCGAAGCCATCAACTTGCCGTGGGTATTGGTGGCTAAAGATACCAGGAGCGGCTCGATGTCGAAGATCGCCGTGGATGTGCATGCCTTTGGTTTGGGCGGCAAGTGCGGGCCTTCTACTGCCGATGGAACCTGGGATAACGCCACCGGCAAGCTGGAAGCGTCGAATGTGCCTATCGGCGAAGACTGCAAGATCAAGACGGTGTCGATCAAGATGCCGCCGAGTTTCAAAGTTGTTGAGTAACAGTGGGATGTTGTAGCGGTAATTGAATTGAAATTTGGCTGGAAAGGGAAGTTCTGCAGATTCACCGTGACCTCTCGATCATGGCCATTACCCCTGGCGAAATGACTCGCCATAACATGTGAGGAAAAATAATGAAAAGCTTGAAAACCCTCGTTTGTGCAACTTCTTTCGCAGTGTGCTTCGGCGCAGCTTCCATGGCCAGCGCGGCTTCCATCTCCCCGGATGGTCCGTTCTCGACCAACGCTGGCACCATCGTCGTGAAGTCGCCTTCGTCCTTCGGTGCAGCCGTGACCTGCGGCATCACCTTTACCGGCAACGTTAGCGGTGGCGTGGCCTCGATCAATGGCGCATCCCTGACCGGTGGCGGTCTGTGTGGCCTGCCAACGCTGACCAACCTGCCTTGGGTACTGACGGCTGCAACGGGTACCACCGGTAGCGTAACCAACGTCGGCTACAAGATCACCTCGATCCCGGCCACCAACTGCGGGCCAACCACCATCGCTGTTACCTGGACTCCAGGCACCAAAACGCTTTCGGCAGCCAATCAGGCGCTGACCGGCAACTGCACCGTGGTTTCGCTGAGTGTTGTTGCCCCAACGCTGACCGTTAACCCGTAAGCGCGACTCCGTAAAGGGCTGATCACCCCGTTGAAAGACCGGTGCCTCGTGTGAGGCACCGGTTGGATACGGTATTAATTGTCTGGGGAACATGACAATGCAAAGCCTTGTGAAAACAGCACGCCTGGGTTCGATGTCAGCGGCTCTGGGCGTTGCCTCATTCATTGCGGTTGCGGCGGGTTTCAGCCCGCCGGGTCCGTTCAGCGTAACCAAAGGCAGTGTTGTGTTGAAGCTGCCGTCGACGTTTCTACCCACGTGTTGAGCGCAACCAATCAAGCCATGAGTGGCTACTGCACTTTGGTGTCGTTGAACGCCACGCTGACCGGCTCGCTCACCACCCATTCCTGAATACCGATACACCGTTACACCGTTCCAGGACAGGCGTTCTTTGAAAGACGTTCTGTGGTTACACGACCCACCGGCAGGGGCCGGGTGTAAATAATAATAAGGAGTACCGCATGAACAATAAGAAACAACACGCTCACACGTTACTGGGACTGGCCCTGCTGGGGGGGCTGATGACCACGGGGCAAGTGCAGGCGGGTGGGTTCTCCACACCGACCTTCGGCGCGCCAGGATGGGGTCGTGCGTTTGGTGGTGGTTCACTGTTCAAAAATGACCCCAGTGCCGCGTACAACAACCCGGCAGCCATGGCCTTTATCGATTCAACCATCGCGCAGCAAACCGTTGACTATGCTCGGATCAAGATCAAATACACCGGCCAGGCCTATGACTACGCGGGCAACCCGGTGACCAATACGCCCGTACTGGATGACCTGGGCAATACGGGCGACCCGGTCCTCAACACTAACAATGGTGGGCAAGGCGGTTTCACCGCTTGGCTGCCGACGGGCTTTCTGGTGATTCCCATGGGCGACCGTTTCGCCTTTGGTCTGAGCCAAGTCGTGCCACAGGGTATGAAAACCACTTGGAACGAAGACTCCAAACTGCGGGATTTCGCGGTTGATACCAAAATCGAGACCATCGGTCTGACCGGTTCCCTGTCGTTCAAGGTCAATGATCAGTTCTCGGTCGGTGGTGGTGCCATCGTCCAGCGCAGTCAAGGGTTCGTCAGCCAGAACGTTGATTTGCTGGCCGCTGCGGATGTGTCTCCAGGACTTGGCGGCGCGGGTCTCCCCACGGGGCTGGGGCATTCCTTGATGCGCGTGAAAGTCGATAACATCTCTGTGGGCTGGTTTGGTGGCGTGGTTTGGAAGCCGACGCTGCAAGACACACTTGGCTTGAACTATCACGCCAAGATCAAAAACAAGATGACCGGCAAATACAACATCTATACAGATGCCGTCGGCCGTAACGCGATGACCAATCCGATCGGTCCGAACGGCGAAACTCTGGTTGAAATCGCCTACCCAGGTCTCAAGCTGTTCCCGGACGGTGCCCACGCCAGTACCCAACTGGATATCCCGGCTACCGCTTCGGTTGACTGGGTTCACCAGTTCAACGACCGCTGGACGTTGGGGGTGAGTGCTACCTGGACTGAATGGTCTTCCTTCCAGGACCTGACGCTCAAATCCCAGGGCACCACCATTGTTGCCATTCCCTACAACTACAAAAACGCCTGGATGACCTCGATTGGCGGCGACTACAAAGCCACCGACGAACTCACCCTGCGCGCCGGTGTGGCTTACGACCAGACACCTACCCGCAACTCTACCCGGGACCCGCGAATCCCGGACGGTGACCGTTACTTCCTGGCATTTGGTGCCGGTTATGACATCAAGGCTATTCCTGGCCTGTCGGTGGATGCCGCGTACTCGCACCAGTTCGTGCAGAAGGTCAACCTGAAGACCAAGAACGTTGATCGTCTCGGTGCGGCGCAGTTGGACGGCGAGGCTGAATCCTCGGGGGATGTGGTCAGCTTGTCGGCAACCTATAAGTTCTAAGGTTGTCGAGGGCAGTCGTGGAGAAGGGCAGCCAGCGCATCTTGCTGCCCGGCTCCACGCTGTCGTCTATTGATGGGTAGCCCTGGCGCCCGATGTCGAATCCTTGCGCTTAACCTGCAAGGCTGACCCCGTTCAGCCGCTATTTTTTTCGCCCAAGCATTAAATAAAAATTTCAAAACAAAATTTGAATTTATCTTTTCAAGTTTGTAGTGTGGCTTTACGTCACAGGTCATTCCGATCTGCCCGGGCGTTTGCCGTACCCAATTGAGTAGAGGTATCCCCATGGTTATCTGGTTATTGGCGGGACTCGCAGCAGCGATCGCCCTGGCGTATCGA
This sequence comes from Pseudomonas sp. E6002, assembly GCF_013385565.1. NCBI lineage: Bacteria > Pseudomonadati > Pseudomonadota > Gammaproteobacteria > Pseudomonadales > Pseudomonadaceae > Pseudomonas > Pseudomonas sp. E6002. The sequence continues at coordinate 127,228 of NZ_JACAPT010000011.1, forward strand.
CAAGCCGCTGCCACCCTCTGGCTGGGTGCCGGCCTGGTCTGGCTGGCGGTCGGTTACCTGTTCAACGCAGTCGCCGGTTTCGGCGCCGGCGTGGTGGCGGTGCTGGTGGTGTTGCCCGCGCTGCTGCTGACAATCAAGCCCCTGCGCCGCGCGCTGTTGACCAGCAAGGCCCTGGGCCTTTTTCGCGGCATCATGCCGGCGATGTCCGACACCGAGCGTGCTGCCATCGAGTCCGGCACCGTGTGGTGGGACGCCGAGCTGTTCAGCGGCAAACCCCGCTGGGAACGCCTGCTGCAAGCCGCACCGGCCAGCCTCAGCGCTGAAGAACAGGCTTTCCTCGACAACGAAGTGGAGACCCTGTGCGACATGTCCAACGACTGGGAAACCACCCAGGTCTGGCAAGACATGTCCCCCGAAGGCTGGCAGTACACCAAGGATGCCGGCTTCCTCGGCATGATCATTCCCAAGCAGTACGGCGGCAAAGGCTTCTCCCACTATGCGCATTCGCAAGTGGTGATGAAGCTCTCGACCCGCTGCTCGGCGGCGGCGATTTCAGTGATGGTGCCCAACTCCCTGGGCCCGGCCGAACTGCTGCTGCACTACGGCACCGACGCCCAGCGCAACTACTACCTGCCACGCCTGGCACGGGGCGAAGACATCCCGTGCTTCGCCCTGACCAGCCCGTATGCCGGCTCCGACGCCGGCGCGATTCCAGACCTCGGCATCGTCTGCAAGGGCATGCACGAAGGCGAGGAAGTACTGGGTTTTCGCGTGACCTGGGACAAGCGCTACATCACCCTCGGCCCCGTCGCCACCGTGCTCGGCCTGGCCTTCCGCGCCGAAGACCCGGACGGTCTGCTCGGCCAGCCGGGCTCCCTGGGCATCACCTGCGCGTTGATCCCCACCACCCATCCGGGGGTGAACAGCGGCCGGCGTCACTGGCCCCTCAATGCCGTATTCCAGAATGGCCCGACCACCGGCAAGGATGTGTTTATCCCGCTGGAATGGGTGATCGGCGGCCGCGAACAAGTCGGCAACGGCTGGCGCATGTTGATGGAATGCCTGGCCGCCGGGCGGGCGATTTCCCTGCCGTCGGCCAACGTCGGCCTGGGCAAGGTGGCCGTGCGCGGCACCACCGCTTATGCGGCGATGCGCAAGCAATTCGGCCTGCCCATCGGCAAGTTCGAAGGCGTGCAGGCGCCCCTGGCGCGCATGGCCGGGCATCTGTATGCCTGCGACGCGGTGCGCAAGGTCTCGGTAGCGTCATTGGATGCCGGTGAAAAACCCTCGGTGATCTCGGCCATCGCCAAATACCACGTTACCGAGCGGGCACGCATCATCGTCAACGACGGCATGGACATCGTGGCCGGCAAGGGCATCTGCATGGGGCCCAACAACTTCCTCGCCCGGGCCTACCAGCAAAGCCCCATCGCCATCACGGTGGAGGGCGCGAATATCATGACGCGCTGCCTGATCATCTACGGCCAGGGCCTGATCCGCTGCCATCCGTATGTGTTCCGCGAGATGGAAGCGGCGCGCAATACCGACCGGCGCAAGGCCCTGGTGGACTTCGACAGCGCGATGTTCGGTCACCTGAGCTTCGTGCTGGCCAATACCGTGCGTGCCGCAGTGTATTCGCTGACGGGCGGACGGCTGATTTCCGTGCCGGGCAAGACCGATCCGGCGCTGGCGTCCTACTACCGCCAGGCCAATCGGCTGTCGGTGGTGTTGGCGTTGATCTCGGACATTTCCATGGGCGTGCTGGGCGGAGCCCTCAAGCGCAAGGAGAGCATCACCGGACGGCTGGGGGACATTCTGTCCCAGCTGTACATCCTGTCCTGCGTGCTCAAGCGTTTTGAGGATGATGGCCGGCCACAGGCAGATTTGCCGCTGGTGCATTGGGCGGCCCAGGACGCGTTGCTGCGCGCCCATGAGGCCCTGGCCGAAGTGCTCGACAACTACCCGTCGAAAGCCGCGGCGGCGGTGGTGCGTGGCTTGACGTTCCCGTTCGGTATTCCACAGCGCAAACCGTCGGATCGCCTGTTGGCGCAAGTGGCGGAGCTGGTGCAGGTGCCGGGGGAAACCCGCGACCGCTTGCTGGGCAATTCCTACATTCCTCGGCCGGAAATCGACAAGCTGGCTTACGGCGAGTTGGCCTTGCGCCTGTTGCCGCAAGTGGAGCTGATCGAGGCGCGGCTCAAGGGGGCGATCAAGCAAGGCCTGATCGAGCCAATGCCGATTTCCAGTGCGGCGTTTACTCCGTGGCGAGTCAAGGCGCGGGCGCTGGACCTGATCAGCGAGGAAGACGACAGCTTGCTCGCGCGCTATGTGGAATATGGCGATCACGCGATCCAGGTGGACGACTTCCCGCAGGACTTCGGTTTGCTGGAAGCCTTGCAACAGCGCCAGCAGGCGCTGGAACAGGCCGCCAAACCGAGCGCAAGACGCCGCGCCAACCAAGGCGAAAACGCGCCGGTCAACTGACTGGAACTGGAGGAACACGACCCCTGTAGGAGCTGGCTTGCCTGCGATAGCGTTGGTTCAGTGCCAGATGTGTTGGCTGACACACCGCAATCGCAGGCAAGCCAGCTCCTACAAGGATCGGGTTTCCATGGCAACACCGTGTTTGTGAGTGAATTTATCCATGAGTGACAGCTACCTCTCTTTCGTCAATTCCCCCTGGGGAGCCTGGTTGGCCCGCACTGCCGGGCTGCCCCAACCCCTGGCATTGCAACGTCACCGCAGCGGCCAGCAAGGCCTGGCCAACCCGGTAATCGTCGCGGGGGTAGGGCGCCTGGGGGCGCAAATCCAGCGCATCTTCACCGCCACCGATACAGTGACCGCCACCGCTGCGACCCTCAAGGCACCCTCCACGGTCAAGGTCCAGGGCGCGGTGTTCGACGCCAGCGACATCGCCGACCTCAAGCAGTTGGACGAGCTCTACGAATTCTTCCACGCCAACGCCAGGCGCCTTGGGCAGCACGCCCGGGTGGTGGTGCTCGGCACCGCGCCGGAGTTGTGCAAGGACCTGCCCCAGGCCATTGCCCAGCGTGCCCTTGAGGGCCTGGTGCGTTCGTTGGCCAAGGAGTTGCGCCGGGCGATCACCGTGCAGTTGATCTACGTCGCACCGGGTGCCGAGGACGGGCTGGAAAGCAGCCTGCGGTTCTTCCTGTCGCGGCGCTCGGCCTATGTTTCGGGGCAGGTGGTGCGCCTCGAAAAACCCGTCGATAGCCCAACCGAAATCAACTGGGACAAACCCCTCGGCGGCCGCCGTGCCCTGGTTACCGGCGCCTCCCGTGGCATCGGCCTGGCAATCGCCCAGGTGCTGGCCCGCGATGGAGCCCATGTGGTCTGCGTGGATGTGCCCCAGGCCCAGGATTCGCTGCAACAGGCGGCCGGCAGTGTCGCAGGCACCGCACTGGCGCTGGACATCACCGCCACCGATGCCGCGCAGCAGTTGCACGCCCATGTCAGCCAACACGGTGCATTCGACGTGGTGGTGCACAACGCCGGGATTACCCGTGACAAGACCATCGCCAAGATGACTGAGACCGCGTGGCGCAGCGTACTGGCGGTCAACCTGGAAGCACCGTTGCACCTGAGCACGGCGCTGCTGGAAAGCCAGGGCCTGAATCCGGGCGGGCGGATCGTGTGTGTCTCATCGATTTCCGGTATCGCCGGCAACCTCGGGCAAAGCAACTACGCCACCTCCAAGGCCGGGGTGATCGGCCTGGTACAAGGCCTGGCCCCGCAGGCGGCGGCGCAGCAAGTGACGGTGAATGCCGTGGCACCGGGCTTTATCGAAACCCAGATGACCGCGAAGATCCCGCTGATGATTCGCGAAGCGGGGCGGCGGATGAACTCGATGTCCCAGGGCGGGCAACCCATCGACGTGGCAGAAACCATCGCCTGGCTGGCGCATCCGGCATCCGGCGGGGTCAATGGCCAGGTGGTGCGGGTCTGCGGCCAAAGCCTGTTGGGAGCCTGAGCATGGACTATGTGACGCAGATTATTGACCCGCCGCCCTCGCGCTCGCGGCTGTTGCTGGACGGGGTATTGGGGCTGCGCAAACCGAAGCTGGAAGGCGAGCCGACGTTGCCGAAAGAACGCCTGGTGCGTTCGGCCGTCGAGCTGTCTGCCCAAGGGATCGCGGCTTACGGTCGGGCCTGTGGTTTCCGCCATGAGCAAGGCGTGCCGCTGTCCTATCCCCATGTGCTGGCGTTCCCCTTGCACCTGATGCTGCTGACCCGCCCGAGTTTCCCGTACCCGGCCAGCGGCATGGTGCATTTGGCCAATCGCATCCGCCAGCATCGACGGCTGGAGGCGGGCCAGGCCTTGCGCCTGGAGGTGTATTGCGAACGCTGGGTCGCCCATCCGAAAGGCCAGGCGCTGAGAATCGCCACCCGTGGCTACAGCGCGGGCGCCCTGATATGGGAGAGCGACAGCCTGTACCTGCGCCGTGACGTAAACGCGCCGGTTGGCGAGCCGTGGGACGACGCGTTGCCCTTGCAGGAAGATGGTTTGCTGCGCACTCAACGCTGGGTGCTGCCGGCGGATCTGGGGCGGCGTTTCGCCAGGGTCTCGGGGGATTTCAACCCCATTCATACCTCGGTGATCGGCGCCCGATTGTTCGGTTTTCGCCGGGCCATCGCCCACGGCATGTGGACCCTTGGCCGCGCCCTGGCCGCCCAGCAACCCCCCGGCGGACTGGACCAGGCCGAGGCCCATTGCGACTTCAAGCTGCCGATCTTCCTGCCCGGCCAGGTGGCGCTGTGGAACGTTCCGCCAACCGGCCCGCGCCGTGAGTTTGAAGTGCGTAATTTCGCCGGTGACAAACCCCATATGCGTGGGCTGTTTATCTGGAATGAGACCGATCGATGAGTGACTACAGTTTCAACCCTGCCCCGACGCGCCGCGTGGCGATTATCGGCGGCAACCGTATCCCGTTCGCCCGCTCCAACACCGTGTACGCCCATGACAGCAACCAGGATCTGCTGGTCGCCGCCCTGCAAGGCCTGGTGGACCGCTACAACCTTCACGGCCTGCGCCTGGGCGAGTTTGCCGCGGGTGCGGTGATCAAGCACTCCCGGGATTTCAACCTGGCCCGGGAAAGCCTGCTGTCTACCACACTGTCTCCCGAAACCCCGGCCTACGACCTGCAACAAGCCTGCGGCACCGGCCTGGAAGCGGCGTTGCTGGTGGCGAACAAGATCGCCCTTGGGCAGATCGAAGTGGGCGTTGCCGGTGGTTCCGACACCACCTCCGACGCGCCCATCGGCATCAACGAGTCCCTGCGTCGCACCTTGCTTTCAGCCAACCGCGCCAAGGGCACCGGCGCCAGGTTGAAGGCCTTGATGGGTGTGCGCCCGTCGATGTTTTTCAAGCCGCTGCTGCCGCGCAATGGCGAGCCGCGCACCGGCTTGTCCATGGGTGAACACTGCGAGGAAATGGCCAAGCGCTGGCAGATCAAGCGCCTGGCCCAGGACGAGTTGACCCTCACCAGCCACCAGCGGCTGGATGCGGCGTACAAGCAGGGTTTCTTCGATGATTTGATCAGCCCGTATCGCGGCCTGGCCCGGGACAACAACCTGCGGGCCGACGCCAGCCTGGAGAAACTTGCCGGCTTGTCCCCGGCCTACGACCGCCAGAACGGCACGCTCACCGCCGGCAACTCCACGCCCCTGACTGACGGCGCGTCGGTGGTGCTGCTGGCCAGCGAGGAATGGGCCGCCGAGCGCGGCTTGCCCGTATTGGCGTACCTGCGAACCGGTGAAACCGCTGCGGTGAATTTCGTCGACGGCACCGAAGGCCTGCTGATGGCGCCGGCCTACGCCGTGCCACGCATGCTCAAGCGCGAGGGCCTGACGTTCGCCGACTTCGATCTGTTCGAGATCCACGAAGCCTTCGCCGCTCAGGTGCTGTGCACCCTCAAGGCCTGGGAAGACCCGGATTACTGCCGCGACCGCCTGGGCCTCGACGCGCCGCTGGGCAGCATCGACCGCAGCAAGATGAACGTCAACGGCGGCTCCCTCGGCTGCGGCCACCCCTTCGCCGCCACCGGTGGCCGGCAACTCGCGGCACTGGCCAAGGCGATCCACCAGCGTGGCGGCGGCCGCGGCCTGATTTCGATCTGCGCGGCGGGTGGGTTGGGCATTACCGCTATCGTCGAAAAGTAGTTCCCACCATAAAAACAACAAGGAGACTGCCATGAACGCTGTAAGCCTGGAACAGACCGAACGCCTCTGGTTGAACGCTTACCTGCCCGGCGTACCGGCAGACATCGATGCGGGCATCGAGGATTACCCGTCGTTGCGCGAGGTGTTCCTGGAGCACCTGCACAAATTCCGCGACCGCGTGGCCTACGTCAGCATCGGCACCGAAATGACCTACGCCGACTGGGAGGTGCAGGGCATCGCCTTTGCTGCGTGGCTGCAAGCCCAGGGTGTGAAGAAGGGCGACCGGGTGGCGTTGATGATGCCCAACTGCTTGCAGTACCCGATCTGCCTGCTGGGCACGATTCTCGCGGGTGCGGTGGTGGTCAACGTCAACCCGCTGTACACCGCCCGGGAGCTGCAGCATTTGCTCAAGGACAGTGGCGCAGAGACCCTGGTGATCTTCGAAAACTTCGCCCACACCCTGGAGAAGGTGGTGGCCGCCAGTACCGTCAAACGTGTGGTGATCGCGGCCATCGGTGACCTGCTCGGCACCTTCAAGGGCGCGGCGATGAACTTTATCCTGCGCAGCGTGCAGAAGCAGGTGCCGCGTTTCAACCTGCCGGGGGCCGTGCGTTTCAACCAGGTGTTGAAACAGGGACGCGGACAAACCCATCTCGCCGTGCCGATGAACCGCGAAGACCTGGCCTTCCTGCAATACACCGGCGGCACTACCGGCGATGCCAAGGGCGTCATGCTCAGCCACCGCAACATCATCGCCAACCTGTTGCAGGCCAAGGCGTGGGTCGGTGATCAGCTCGATCAGAACCAGCAGGAAACCAACGTCACCCTGCTGCCGCTGTACCACATCTTTTCCCTGACGGTGAACTGCCTGATGTTCATGTGCCTGGGCGGGCGCAACATCCTGATCGCCAACCCACGGGATGTGAAGCGGGTGCAGATGATCCTGCGCAAGGAGCGTTTCAACGGGATTGCCGGGGTGAATACGCTGTTCAACGGCCTGCTGGAAAACAAGGAGTTCTGCGCCCGGGATTTTTCCGATTTGCGCATGGTGATCGCCGGCGGCATGGCCACCCATACCGCTGTGGCCAAGCGCTGGAAGGAAGTCACCGGCTTGCCGATCATCGAAGGCTACGGCCTCACTGAATGTTCGCCGGTGGTGAGCATCAGCCCCATCGACATCTCACGCATGCGCGAGATGGAATTCACCGGCAGTATCGGCGTGCCGTTGCCGTCGACCTGGGTGCGGTTCATTCGTGAGGACGGTGAGTTGGCGGAACTGGGCGAGCAGGGCGAACTGCAAGTACGCGGCCCGCAGGTGATGCAGGGTTACTGGAAACGCCCGGCGGAAACCGCCGAGGTGCTGGATGCCGAAGGGTGGCTGTCTACCGGGGACATCGGGGTGATGAATGAGCAGGGCTTCATCCGCCTGGTGGACCGCAAGAAAGACATGATCCTGGTGTCCGGGTTTAACGTGTACCCCAACGAGATCGAAGACGTGGTGGCGTTGCATCCGGGCGTGGCGGAAGTGGCGGCGATCGGGGTTGAGGATGGGGTGACCGGCGAGCGGGTCAAAATCATCGTGGTGCGCAAGGACCCAAGCTTGACCCAGGAGCAGATTCTGGCGCATTGCCGGGAATATTTGACGGGGTACAAGGTGCCGCGGTTTGTCGAGTTTCGTACTGAAGAGTTGCCCAAGACGACGGTGGGCAAGGTGTTGCGCCGGGCACTGCGCTAAGCCTGAGTGAACGCGGTCAAAAATGTGGGAGCGGGCTTGCTCGCGAATGCGGTGGAACAGTCGATGGAGATGTTGACTAACAGACCGCATTCGCGAGCAAGCCCGCTCCCACATTTGATCTTTGGTGGCTGAACGGTCGCAGTCAGTCGTCGAATCCCACCTGCTCATGAATCTCATCGACCTTCAATTCCAGCCGATACGCCACGGCAATAAACAACGCCTGGCACAGGCACAGCGTCGCACTCAGTGACCTGAACGCAAACGACGAGCCTTCATTCACCAGCAACACCGTGCTCGCCCGCTTGGCCAGGGGCGACAGGTTGCTGTCGGTAATGATCAGGGTCTTGGCCTGATGGTGCTGGGCAATCCGCAGGCAGTGCTGGGTTTCCTTGCCATAGGGCGTAAAGCTGATGGCAATCACCAGGTCATTCGCCCGTACGCTGCGCATCTGCTCGCGATAACTGCCGCCCAACCCCGACACCAAATGAATCCGCTTGTTGGTGTGCTGCAGGTTGTACACCAGGTAATCCGCCACGGCGAACGAGCGGCGCACGCCCACCACGTAGATATTGTCGGCATTCACCACCAGGTCCACGGCCTTGTCGAAGGCTGCGTCATCCAGTTCCAGCCCCAGGCGCTCGATCCCGGAGAGGGTGGCATTCACGCACTCACGCGCCAGGTCGCCGCCGCTGGCTTTCTGCGACTTGTTGGCGATCATGCTGCGGATGCGTTGCTGGTAGTTCTGCACCGGCGTGGTCTTGTGGGTGTAGGCCTCGCGGAACAGCGCCTGCATTTCACTGAAACCACTGAACCCGAAACGCTGGGAAAACCGCACGATGGCCGACGGGTGCACTTCGCATTCACGGGCGATGTCGCTGATGCGGTCGACCATGATCCGGTCGCTCTGCTGGCTCATGTAGCTGGCGATGCGCTTGAGCTGGCGCGGCAGGCTCTCGTATTCATCGGTGATCAGCTGCAACAACCGCTCGGCGTTCAGCGGCGGGCTGGCGAGTGCGTCTTCCGGGGCGCTCTGGGACATAGGGAATCCTTCTGGCTTGTTCTTATAGGGCGCGTCGAGGCGCCCCTGACAATAAGTCGATGTGCGCAAGTCTACAGGGTAGGCGCAAAAAAATACCTCGGCATCCCGCCCCACGGTGCAGCTGAAACGATGCACTGCGGCTGGAACATACCGATGATGGCGTATTGGAAAATATATTCCACATAAAATATTTATAGAATAAATATTGATTGGCGTCACCAGACGTTCTAGTCTGCTTGCACCAAGAGCGTATGCCGCCACCGCGACGGCACACGCAGGCTGATAAAAATAACAGGAGCCAGCATGGGCCAGACTCGTTTTGCCAGTGGGCGTCAATTGGATCTGATTTGCCTGGGACGCCTGGGCGTCGACCTTTACGCACAACAAGTGGGTGCACGGCTGGAGGATGTCTCGAGCTTCGCCAAGTACCTCGGCGGTTCCTCCGCCAACATCGCGTTCGGCACTGCGCGGCTGGGGCTCAAGTCGGCGATGTTGAGCCGGGTAGGGGACGACCACATGGGGCGTTTCCTGCTGGAGTCCCTGGCCCGCGAAGGCTGTGACGTCAGCGGCATCAAGGTCGACCCGGAACGCCTCACCGCCCTGGTGCTGCTGGGCCTCAAGGACCGCGAAACCTTCCCGCTGGTGTTCTACCGCGAGAACTGCGCCGACATGGCCCTGCGCGCCGAAGACATCAGTGAAGCGTTCATTGCTTCCAGCAAGGCGTTGCTGATCACCGGTACCCACTTCTCCACCGACGGCGTGTACAAGGCCAGCATCCAGGCCCTGGACTACGCCGAGAAGCACAACGTCAAACGCGTGCTCGACATCGACTACCGCCCGGTGCTCTGGGGCCTGGCCGGCAAGGCCGATGGCGAAACCCGGTTTGTGGCCGACCAGAATGTCAGCCAGCACGTGCAGAAAATCCTCCCGCGTTTTGACCTGATCGTCGGCACCGAAGAAGAATTCCTGATTGCCGGTGGCAGTGAAGATTTGCTCACGGCATTGCGCACGGTGCGTGGCCTGACCTCGGCCACCCTGGTGGTCAAGCTTGGCCCCCAGGGCTGCACGGTGATCCACGGCGATATCCCGGCCCGCCTTGAAGACGGCGCGATCTACCCCGGGGTACGGGTGGAAGTACTCAACGTGCTGGGCGCCGGCGATGCCTTCATGTCCGGCTTCCTCAGCGGCTGGCTTGAAGACGCCAGCGACGAGCGCTGCAGCCAGTTGGCGAATGCCTGCGGCGGCCTGGTGGTGTCGCGCCATGCCTGCGCGCCGGCCATGCCGACCCGCGCCGAACTTGATTACCTGTTCAACAGCCCGGTGCCGATTACCCGCCCGGACCAGGACGCAGTGCTGCAACGCCTGCACCAGGTCAGCGTGCCGCGCAAGGTCTGGAAGCAGCTGTTTGTATTTGCCTTCGACCACCGCTGGCAGTTGGTGGAACTGGCCCAAAAAGGCGGCCAGGACCCGGCGCGCATCAGCGCCCTCAAGCAACTGTTTATCCAGGCCGTGGAACGGGTTGAAAGCAAACTGGCGGAGCAGGGCGTCGAGGCTGACGTCGGGATTCTGGCCGACCAACGCTTCGGCCAGGACGCGCTGAACGCCGCCAGCGGTCGCGGCTGGTGGATCGCCCGCCCGGTGGAAGTCCAGAATTCACGGCCGCTGGCCTTTGAACACGGGCGCTCGGTGGGCAGCAACCTGATTGCCTGGCCCCGGGAGCAGATCATCAAGTGCCTGGTGCAATTTCACCCCGATGACGAGCCATTGCTGCGCCTGGAACAGGAAGCGCAACTGAAGGCCCTGTATCAGGCGTCCCTGGTCAGCGGCCATGAGCTGCTGCTGGAAGTCGTGCCCCCCAAGGATCACCCGTCCACTTATCCCGACGTGCTCTACCGCAGCCTCAAGCGCCTGTACAACCTGGGTATCTACCCGGCGTGGTGGAAGATCGAGGCGCAGTCGGCGGCGGACTGGAAAAAGCTCGACGAGCTTATCCAGGAGCGCGATCCCTACTGCCGGGGCGTGGTGCTGCTGGGCCTGAACGCTTCCGCCGAATGCCTGGCCGATGGCTTCCAGCAAGCCAGCCAAAGCCAGACCTGCCGCGGGTTCGCCGTGGGTCGCACGATCTTCCAGGAACCGAGCCGAGCCTGGCTGGCGGGGGAGATTGACGATCAAGCCTTGATTGAGCAGGTGCAGTGCATCTTTGAGCAATTGATTAAGGCTTGGCGCAGTTCTCGAAGCTAAACACGGTCAAATGTGGGAGCGGGCTTGCTCGCGAAAGCGGAGTGTCAGTCGACTGATACACCAACTGAACCACCGCCTTCGCGAGCAAGCCCGCTCCCACATAAAGCAGATCTCAGGCAACTCTGAAAAAACAATAATAGGTGCAGCCATGCCCGCTATCCGAATTGGCATCAACCCGATCTCCTGGAGCAACGACGACCTGCCGGCCCTGGGCGGTGAAACGCCGTTGAGCACGGCCCTCAGCGAAGGCAAGGACATCGGCTACGAAGGCTTTGAACTCAACGGCAAATTCCCCAAGGACGCCAAAGGCGTCGGCGATGTATTGCGCCCCTACGACCTGGCGCTGGTCTCCGGCTGGTACTCCAGTCGCCTGGCCCGGCGCTCGGTGGCGGAAGAAATCGAAGCCATCGCCAGCCACGTCGAACTGCTGCGTGAAAACGGCGCCAGCGTGTTGGTGTATGGAGAAGTCGCCGACTCGATCCAGGGTTCGCCGGTGCGCCTGATCGAACGCCCGCGTTTTCACAGCGAACAGGCCTGGCAGGAATACGCCGACAAACTCACCGAACTGGCGCGTTTCACCCTGTCCCAGGGCGTGCGCCTGGCGTACCACCACCATATGGGCGCCTACGTCGAATCCCCGGAAGACATCGACCAACTGATGCGCCGCACCGGCCCGGAAGTCGGCCTGCTGTTTGATTCGGGCCACTGCTACATGGGTGGCGGCGAGCCTATCGAGGTGCTGCGCAAACACATCGCCCGCATCTGCCACGTGCACTTCAAGGATGTGCGCAAGCCGGTGGTGCAACTGGCACGCAACCAGATGTGGAGCTTCCCGGATTGCATCGTCAACGGCACCTTCACCGTGCCCGGCGACGGCGATATCGACTTCGCCGCGCTGCTGGACGTGCTGCTGGCCGCCAATTACCAGGGTTGGCTGGTAGTGGAGGCCGAGCAGGATCCTGCCGTGGCGCCGAGCTACATCTATGCGAAGAAGGGTTACGACACCCTGCGCGCACTGTTGAGCGAGAGGACTGGACAATGAGCCTGTTGGTCAAAAGCAGCAAGCGCGGGCAAACCCTGGTGGCGCTGGAAGAAGGGCGCCTGGAATACGTGGGCTTCGCCGCCTACCGCCTGAGCCTGGGTGAAACCTTGCCAGTCACCGCCGGCGACAAGGAACTGTGCCTGGTGCTGCTCAGCGGCCGGGTGACTATCCAGGGCGAAGGCTTCAACTGGGAAAACCTCGGTGATCGCCACTCGGTGTTCGAAGACAAGTCGCCCTTCGCCGCTTATTTGCCGCCAGGCACCGACGCCCAGGTCACCGCGCTGAGCGACGTGCAAATTGCCGTCTGCGCCGCTCCCGGCTCAACCGACGCAGGTCTGGCACCCCGTCTGATTCGCCCCGAGCAATGCAAGCGCAGCGTACGTGGCAAGGGCGCCAACACCCGCTACGTGTGCGACATCCTGCCCGACAGCGAGCCTGCCCATTCGCTGCTGGTGGTGGAAGTGCGCACACCGTCCGGTCACTCGTCGAGCTACCCGCCCCACAAGCACGACACCGACGATCTGCCGCACCAGAGCTTTCTCGAAGAAACCTACTACCACCAGATCAACCCGCCCCAGGGCTTCGTGTTCCAGCGCGTCTACACCGACGACCGCAGCATCGACCAGGCCATGGCCGTGGAAAACAGCGACCTGGTGGTGGTGCCCAAGGGGTATCACCCGGTCAGCGTGCCGTATGGCTACGAGTCCTACTACCTGAACGTGATGGCCGGCCCCAAGCGCGCCTGGCATTTCCATAACGACCCGCAGCACAGCTGGCTGCTGGATCTTTAAGCACTTTCGACGGAGAACAATAATGAGCAACGCCCCGGTAATCGGCCATTACATCAACGGCCAGGTGCACGACAGCGCCAGTGAGCGTTTCAGCAATGTGTTCAACCCGGCCACCGGCGAAGTCCAGGCCCGCGTCGGGCTGGCCAGCCAGAAGACCGTCGATGAGGCCGTGGCGTCGGCGCTGAAAGCCTTCCCGGCGTGGTCCGAGCAATCGTCCCTGCGCCGTTCGCGGGTGCTGTTCAAATTCAAGGAATTGCTCGACCGGCACCACGATGAGCTGGCTGAAATCATCAGCCGCGAACACGGCAAAGTGTTCTCCGACGCCAAGGGCGAAGTCACCCGTGGTATCGAGATCGTCGAGTTCGCCTGCGGTGCGCCAAACCTGTTGAAAACCGATTTCAGCGACAACATCGGCGGCGGCATCGACAACTGGAACCTGCGTCAGCCACTGGGCGTGTGCGCCGGCATCACCCCGTTCAACTTCCCGGTGATGGTGCCGCTGTGGATGATCCCGCTGGCGCTGGCCACCGGTAACTGCTTCATCCTCAAGCCGTCGGAGCGCGACCCGTCCGCCAGTTTGCTGATGGCCCGCCTGCTGACCGAAGCCGGTCTGCCCGACGGTGTGTTCAACGTGGTGCAGGGTGACAAGAGCGCGGTAGACGGCCTGTTGCAGCACCCGGATATCGAGGCGATTTCGTTCGTCGGTTCCACCCCGATTGCCGAGTACATCCACCAGCAGGCCACCCAGCGCGGCAAGCGTGTGCAGGCATTGGGCGGGGCGAAGAACCATATGATCGTGATGCCCGACGCCGACCTGGATCAGGCGGCTGACGCCTTGATCGGCGCGGCTTACGGCTCGGCTGGCGAGCGCTGCATGGCGATCTCGATTGCGGTGGTGGTGGGCGATGTCGGCGACAGGCTGATCGAAAAACTGCTGCCGCGTATCGACCAGTTGAAGGTCGGCAACGGTATGCAAAAAGACAGCGAGATGGGCCCGCTGGTTACCGCCGAACACAAGGCCAAGGTCGAAGGGTTTATCGACCAGGGCGTGGCCCAGGGCGCGAAGCTGATCGTCGACGGTCGTGGCTTCAAGGTGCCGGGCGCGGAGGGTGGTTTCTTCGTCGGTGCGACCTTGTTCGATAACGTCACCACCGAAATGAGCATCTACCAGCAAGAGATTTTCGGGCCGGTGCTGGGCATCGTGCGGGTGGCGGATTTTGCCAGTGCCGTGGCCTTGATCAACGCCCATGAGTTCGGCAACGGCGTGTCGTGCTTTACCAGCGACGGCGGCATTGCCCGTGCCTTTGCCCGCACCATCAAGGTCGGGATGGTCGGCATCAACGTGCCGATTCCGGTGCCGATGGCCTGGCATTCGTTCGGTGGCTGGAAGCGCTCGCTGTTCGGCGACCACCACGCCTATGGCGAAGAAGGCATTCGTTTCTACAGCCGCTACAAGAGCGTCATGCAACGCTGGCCCGACAGCATCGCCAAGGGCCCTGAATTCAGCATGCCAACCGCCAAGTAACGTTTTCGAGTGTGGAGCACAACAATAATGAAGTCGCCTCTACGTTTTGCCCTGAACCGCATGGTCGCCCCCAGCCTTTCCCTGCCCGATTTTATCCAGCTGGCGGTGACCCTGAAATGCGACGCCATCGAGATCCGCAACGACCTCAAGGGCATCGAGATTGAAGACGGCACCCCTGCCAGCCGCGTGCGCGAATTGTGCGCGGTGCATGGCATCACGGTGCTGTCGATCAACGCGCTGTACCCCTTCGATGTATGGAATGACGAACGCCGCGCCCAGGCCATCAAGCTGGCGGCCTATGCCCGCGAATGCGGCGCGCAGGCGTTGGTGATGTGCCCGTTGAACGACCGCGCCGACCCGCGCAACGAAGCCCAGCGCGCGGCCGGTTTGCGCACCGCCTTGAGTGAACTGGCGCCGATCCTGCGGGAATACGGGATTCTCGGTTTTGTCGAACCCCTGGGGTTTGAAGAATGCTCCCTGCGCCGCAAGCGCGTGGCAGTGGATGCGATCAAGGCCATCGGCGGTCTGGATGTGTTTCGCGTGGTGCACGACACCTTCCACCACCACCTGGCCAGCGAACATGAGTTCTTTCCCGAGCTGACCGGGCTGGTGCACATCTCCGGTGTGGAAGATGCCGACGCACCGCTGAATTCGATTCGCGACGGTCACCGTGTGCTGGTGGGCGAGGCCGATATCCTGGGCAATGCCGCGCAGATCGACACGCTGCTCAGCACCGGCTACAGCGGCCACCTGTCGTTCGAACCGTTCGCCGCAAGCGTGCACGGCCTGGCCGATATCAAGCAGGCATTGGGGGCGAGCATCGCCCACCTGCAGAAACGATAAGGAGCACCCCATGACCACAACCCGATTGACCATGGCCCAGGCCCTGGTGAAGTTTCTGGATAACCAGTACATCGAAGTCGATGGTGTGCAGAGCAAGTTTGTCGCCGGCATCTTCACGATTTTTGGCCACGGCAATGTGCTGGGCCTGGGCCAGGCCCTGGAGCAGGACAGCGGCGACCTGGTGGTGCATCAGGGCCGCAACGAACAGGGCATGGCCCACGCGGCGATTGGTTTTGCCAAGCAGCACTTGCGCCGCAAGATCTACGCGTGCTCCTCCTCGGTGGGGCCGGGTGCGGCGAATATGTTGACCGCCGCGGCGACCGCGACCGCCAACCGGATTCCGTTGCTGCTGTTGCCCGGTGATGTCTACGCCAGTCGCCAGCCCGATCCGGTACTGCAACAAATCGAACAGTTCCACGACTTGAGCATCAGCACCAACGATGCCTTTCGTGCGGTCAGCAAATACTGGGACCGCATCAACCGCCCGGAACAGCTGATGACGGCGGCGATTCACGCCATGCGCGTGCTCACCGACCCGGCGGAAACCGGCGCCGTGACCCTGGCCCTGCCGCAGGATGTACAGGGCGAAGCCTGGGATTACCCGGATTACTTCCTGCAAAAACGCGTGCACCGTATCGACCGCCGCCCGGCGACCGAAGCGATGCTGGGGGATGCCGTGGCGGCGTTCAAGGGCAAGCGCAAACCGCTGATCGTGTGTGGCGGCGGGGTCAAATACTCCGGGGCGAATGCCGCGCTGCAAGCCTTTGCCGAACGCTTCGACATTCCTTTCGCGGAAACCCAGGCGGGCAAGAGTGCGGTGGTTTCAAGCCATCCACTGAACCTCGGCGGTCTTGGTGAAACCGGCTGCCTGGCGGCGAACCTGCTGGCACCCGAGGCGGATCTGATCATTGGTATCGGCACGCGCTATACCGATTTCACCACGTCGTCGAAGTCACTGTTCAAGCATCCTGAGGTGCAGTTCCTCAACCTGAATATCAGCCCGTGCGACGCACTGAAACTCGATGGCGTGCAGTTGCTGGCGGATGCCAAGGTTGGCCTGGAAGCACTGGCTGAAGCCTTGGGCGACTACCGTTCCAGCTGGGGGGATCAGCCACGGGATGCCAAGGCGCAATTGGACGTCGAAGTCGACCGGATCTACCAGGCGGAATACCAGACTGAAAACTTCGTCCCGGAAATCAACGACCACATGGACCCGGCGGTGCTGCGTGAGTTTATCGAGCTGACCGGTTCCTGCCTGACCCAAAGCCGCGTACTCGGTGTGCTCAACGAAGCCCTGGCCGACGACGCAATCATCGTCGCCGCCGCCGGCAGCCTGCCCGGTGACTTGCAGCGCAGCTGGCGCAGCAAGGGCGTCAACACCTACCACGTCGAATACGGTTATTCGTGCATGGGCTATGAGGTCAACGCCGCGTTGGGCGTGAAGCTGGCCGAGCCCGAGCGCGAGGTGTACGCACTGGTGGGCGACGGCTCGTACATGATGCTGCACTCGGAGCTGGCCACCTCGATCCAGGAGCGGCGCAAGATCAACGTGGTGCTGCTGGACAACATGACCTTCGGCTGCATCAACAATTTGCAGATGGAACACGGCATGGACAGCTTCGGCACCGAGTTCCGCTTCCGCAACCCCGAGACCGGCAAGCTCGACGGCGGTTTTGTGCCGGTGGACTTCGCCATGAGTGCGGCGGCCTATGGTTGCAAGACCTACAAGGTCAACACCGTGGAGCAGTTGCAGGCGGCGTTGGCCGATGCGCGCACGCAAACCGTGTCGACGCTGATTGATATCAAGGTCCTGCCGAAAACCATGATCCACAAATACCTGTCGTGGTGGCGCGTCGGTGTGGCGCAGGTGTCCACCAGCGCGCGCACCGATGCGGTGGCCAAACAACTCAATGAACGCCTGGCCAAGGCCCGGCAGTACTAATAACAAGAGGAGTGTTTTCATGTCTTTGAAGTTGGGTGTTATCGGTACTGGCGCCATCGGCCAGGATCACATTCGTCGCTGCAGCCAGACCTTGCTCAACAGCCAGGTGGTGGCCGTGACCGACATCAACCTTGAGCAGGCGGCCAAGGTCGTCGCTGACCTGAAACTCACCGCCGAGGTGTACCCGGACGGCCACGCGCTGATCAATTCGCCGCAGGTCGAGGCGATCCTGGTGACCTCATGGGGCCCGAGCCACGAAGAATTTGTGTTGGCGGCGATTGCGGCCGGTAAACCCGTGTTCTGCGAGAAGCCGCTGGCGGTGACTGCCGAAGGCTGCCGCAAGATCGTCGAGGCCGAAGTGGCCCACGGCAAGCGCCTGGTGCAGGTGGGTTTCATGCGTCCGTATGACCAAGGCTATCGCGCCTTGAAAGCCGTGATCGACAGCGGCCAGATCGGCGAGCCGCTGATGCTGCACTGTGCCCACCGCAACCCGAGGGTGGGTGAGAACTACAAGACCGACATGGCGATCACCGACACCCTGATCCACGAGCTGGATGTGTTGCGCTGGTTGCTGGCCGATGACTACGTGTCGGTGCAGGTGGTGTTCCCGCGTAAATCGAGCAAGGCGCTGGCCCATCTGCGTGACCCGCAGATCGTGCTGCTGGAAACCGCCAAGGGTACGCGCATCGATGTGGAAGTGTTTGTGAACTGCCAGTACGGCTACGACATCCAGTGCGAAGTGGTGGGGGAGACCGGTATTGCGAAATTGCCGGAGCCGTCCCAGGTGCAGATGCGCAGCGGGGCCAAGTTGTCGAATGCGATCCTGATGGATTGGAAAGACCGGTTCATCGCGGCGTATGACGTTGAGCTGCAGGCGTTTATCGACGGTGTAAGGGCAGGGCAAGTGGGGGGGCCGTCGGCGTGGGATGGTTTTGCAGCGGCGGTGGCGGCGGATGCGTGTATTGAGGCGCAGAACAGTGGGCAGATTGTGAAAGTGGGCCTGCCACCCCGTCCGCATTTCTACGGCTAACCACAACCCTCACTGATGTAACGCAGTCAGTGTGGGAGCGGGCTTGCTCGCGAATGCGGCCTTTCAGTCAACATTTGCATCGACTGACCCACCGCATTCGCGAGCAAGCCCGCTCCCACATTTGACCGAGTTCCTACCTCAAATTCGGGAGATCTCAAGCATGCGCATCGCATTAGACCCCTACATGTACCGCCACCTGCCCCTCGGCCAAATGGTCGACAAGGCCGCCGAGCTCGGCTACCAGCACATCGAACTCTCGCCCCGGGAAGACTTCCTGCCGTTCTACAAGGCCCCCCGGGTCGACCGCGCGCGCATCAAGGAATTTCGCAAGGCCTTGAGCGACGCCGGCGTGCAACTCTCATCCCTGCTGCCCATGTACCACTGGGCCGCCGCCGACGAAGGCCTGCGGGTTGCCGCCGTGCGCAACTGGAAGCGCGCGATCCAGATCGCCGTGGAAATGGACTGCGAGCTGGTCAACACCGAATTCACCGGCCAGTCCGACAATCCGTTGGTGTGCGAAAACCAGTTCATGCGCTCCATGGACGAGCTGATGCCGGAGTTCGAGCGCGAAGGCATCAAGCTGGATATCCAGGCGCATCCGTACGACTTCTGCGAGCGCAACAACGAGTCGGTGGACATCATTCGCGGCCTCGACCGCGACTGGATCAACTACCTCTACGCCGCGCCGCACACCTTCTTCTATGACGACGGCAAGGGCGATATCGCCTCGATGCTCAAGTACGCAGGCTCCAAGCTCAGCCACTTGATCATTGCCGACACTTACAACCACCGGGCGTCGTCCAACCTGCGCTACATCGTCAACCCGCCGGGCGTCACCGCCACCGTGCACCAGCACCTGGACATCGGCCAGGGCGAGGTGAACTGGGAGGCGTTTTTCGGCACTCTGCGGGAAATCAAGTTCGACGGCATTGCCACGGTGTCGGTGTTTGCCTGGGAAGACCGGCCGGATGAGTCCAACCGGATGATGCTGGAGCGGGTGACCCGCGAGTTGTGCTGTTAGACCGTTGTGGCGTGCCCTGTGGCGAGGGAGCTTGCTGCCCCGAAAAGCTTGCGACTGCTACGCAGTCGAGCGGGAGCAAGCTCCCTCGCCACAATTAACCAAGGAGTATTTGTATGCGAATCGGACTGGTTGGATACGGCAAAGGCGGCCGTGTATTTCATGCACCCCTGATAGCCAGCCTGCCGGGGGCGACCTTTGTCGGCGTGGTGACACGGTCACCCGAACGTCGCCAGCAACTGGCGACGGATCACCCCGGAGTGAAGGCCTTCGACAGTATCGGGCAGATCACCGAGGCCGGTGTCGACGTGCTGGTGATCTCCACCACCCTCAAGGGCCGTCCGGCCCTGGTGCTGGAGGCCATTGAGCACGGTGTGGCGGTGGTCAGCGACAAACCCTTTGCCAGCAATGCCGAACAGGCCCAGGCCTTGATCACCGCCGCCGAGCGCCAGGGCGTGCTGCTCAGCGTCTACCAGAACCGGCGCTGGGATTCGGACTTCCTGACCCTGCGCAAGCTGATCGACGCCGGAGCCCTGGGCTCCGTCACCCGCTTTGAATCCCGGGTGGAGCGCTACAACCCGGGCTCGGTGGGCAATGCCAGCGGCGGCGGCTTCCTGCGGGACTTGGGCAGCCACTTGGTGGACCAGGCCATGCAACTGTTCGGCCCGGTGGACCGGGTGTTCGCGCAGTTGCACTACACCGCCGATGAGCCGAACGTAGACCACGGCTTCTTTGTATCGCTGACCCACGCCAACGGGGTGATTTCACACCTGTGGGGCAGCGCCCTGCAAAACAGCCAGGCCCCGCGGTTTCGGGTGAATGGTACGGCCGGTTGCTACACCATCGAAGGGCTGGACGGCCAGGAAGAGGCGCTGCTGGCCGGCAAGACCCCGAAAACCGAAGGCGAGCACTGGGGCGCTGAAGAACATCGACGCTGGGGCTGGTTCGAGCAGGGGCCGGATCGTGAGCGGGTGCCGTCGGAAAAGGGCCGTTGGAATCAGTTCTACAGTCAGTTGCAAAGCGCGGTGGAAGGCCACGGCGAGTTGCCGGTGAACGTCCTGGATGCGCTGGCAACCACCCGCGTACTGGACGCCGCGCGCCTGAGTTCAGAGCGCCAGCAGGTAGTGGAAATGGCGGCTATGGAGCCTCATGGATGAAAAATAGAATAAAATTCTAAAACAGGTTGATATGGAAATTATTTTCCAATAAAGTCATTCCAGGTTGCATAAAGTACGTTCGGACTCGATTCGGGCGACTCGACAAAAACAAGATCAAAACAACCAGGTACCGTCAGATGAAAATCTTCAACGCTGTACTGCGAGTTTTACGTCCTGCCCTCCAGCCACGCGGTCTGCCCCGCGCCCGGCCGTTTTACTTTTCCCTCCTGAATGTCCTGTGCGTCGAAAGCAAGGGTTCCCTGGTGTGCTGCATTCCGGGGGCGCCGATCGTTCGACTGCCGACCGCTTCGCTCTGAAAAACGCAACGTCCACAAAACCAACAAGAAATTGGAGACAGACCGTTCATGAAGACCCCGATCCGTTTTACCGCGCTGGCCCTGTCCATGATGCTCGCCAGTGGTTTCGCCACGGCGGCCGATATCAAGGTGGGCGTGAGCATGTCGGCGTTCGATGACACCTTCCTGACTTACCTGCGCGAGGACATGGACAAGCAAGCCAAGTCCTACCCCAAGGGTGACGGCGTGCAGCTGCAGTTCGAAGACGCCCGCGCCGATGTGGTCAAGCAACTGAGCCAGGTCGAGAACTTTATCAGCCAGAAAGTCGACGCCATCATCGTCAACCCGGTCGACACGGCGTCTACCGCCAATATCAGTAAAGCGGCCCTCGCAGCGGGCATTCCGCTGGTGTACGTCAACCGTCGTCCCGACCAGACGGATCTGCCCAAAGGCATCGTGGCCGTGACCTCCAATGACGTCGAGGCGGGTCGCCTGCAAATGCAGTACATCGCCGAAAAGCTCGGCGGCAAGGGCAAGATCGTGATCCTGCTGGGTGACCTGGCGAACAACTCCACCACCAACCGCACCAAGGGGGTGAAGGAAGTCCTGGCCAAATACCCAGGCATCACCATCGAGCAAGAACAGACCGGCATCTGGCTGCGTGACAAGGGCATGACCCTGGTCAACGACTGGCTGACCCAAGGCCGTGAATTTAACGCGGTGCTGGCCAACAACGACGAGATGGCCATCGGTGCGTCCATGGCGTTGAAGTCGGCGGGCACCAAGCCGGGCACCGTGTTGATCGCCGGGGTGGATGGCACACCGGACGGTTTGAACGCGATTACCAAGGGCGACATGGCCGCGTCGGCGTTCCAGGACGCCAATGGGCAGGCCGTGGGTTCGGTGGAAGCGGCGCGCAAGATGGCCAGGCACGAGCCGGTCGAGCAGAACGTGGTGATCCCGTTCAAGCTGATCACCCCGGACAACGTCAAAGACTTCAAGTAGCCCTTAATAACAACAATAAACCGGCAGGGCAGCCACGGCGGCCCTGCTGACGGAGTACCCGATATGTTTGCTCAAGCGACTGCTTCCCAGCCTCCCGGTATCCAGCCCTTGGTACTGGAAGAACCCTATCTGCTGGAGATCTCCAACATCAGCAAAGGCTTTCCCGGCGTCGTGGCCCTGGCCGATGTGCAGCTGCGGGTGCGCCCCGGCTCGGTGCTGGCGCTGATGGGCGAGAACGGCGCGGGCAAGTCGACACTGATGAAGATCATCGCCGGCATCTATCAGCCCGACGCCGGTGAAATCCGCTTGCGTGGCAAGCCGATCAAATTCGAAACACCGCTGGCGGCGCAGAAGGCCGGGATCGCGATGATCCACCAGGAACTCAACCTGATGCCGCACATGAGCATCGCCGAGAACATCTGGATCGGTCGCGAACAGCTCAACGGCCTGCACATGGTCAACCACCGGGAAATGCACCGCTGCACCGCGCAATTGCTGGAGCGGCTGCGGATCAATCTCGACCCGGAGGAACACGTCGGTAACCTGAGCATTGCCGAGCGGCAGATGGTCGAGATTGCCAAGGCGGTGTCCTATGACTCCGACATCCTGATCATGGATGAACCGACCTCCGCCATTACCGACAAGGAAGTGGCCCACCTGTTTTCGATCATTGCCGACCTCAAGTCCCAGGGCAAAGGCATCATCTACATCACCCATAAAATGAACGAAGTGTTCGCCATTGCCGATGAAGTCGCGGTGTTCCGCGATGGCGCCTATATCGGCTTGCAACGGGCCGACAGCATGGACAGCGACAGCCTGATCTCGATGATGGTGGGGCGTGAGCTGAGCCAGCTGTTCCCGGTGCGCGACAAGCCCATTGGCGATCTGTTGCTGTCGGTGCGCGACCTGCGCCTGGACGGGGTATTCCAGGGCGTGTCGTTTGACCTGCACGCCGGGGAGATTCTCGGCATCGCCGGGCTGATGGGCTCCGGGCGGACCAATGTGGCCGAAACCATTTTCGGCATCACCCCAAGCTCCGGCGGCGAGATCCAGTTGGACGGCAAGACCGTGCGCATCACCGACCCGCACATGGCCATCGAGAAGGGCTTCGCGCTGCTGACCGAAGACCGCAAGCTCAGCGGCCTGTTCCCCTGCCTGTCGGTGCTGGAAAACATGGAGATGGCTGTGCTGCCGCATTACTCCGGCAATGGCTTTATCCAGCAAAAAGCCCTGCGTGCCCTGTGCGAAGACATGTGCACCAAGCTGCGGGTGAAAACCCCGTCGCTGGAGCAGTGCATCGACACCTTGTCCGGTGGCAACCAGCAAAAAGCCCTGTTGGCCCGCTGGCTGATGACCAACCCACGGCTGCTGATCCTCGACGAACCCACTCGCGGTATCGACGTGGGCGCCAAGGCCGAGATCTACCGGCTGATTTCCTACCTGGCCAGCGAAGGCATGGCGGTGATCATGATTTCCTCGGAGCTGCCCGAGGTGCTGGGCATGAGCGACCGGGTGATGGTGATGCACGAAGGCGACCTGATGGGCACCCTGGACCGCGCGGATGCGACCCAGGAAAAAGTCATGCAACTGGCTTCCGGTATGACGGCGGTCCACTAACGAACAGACGGCGCCGGCCCGTTGTGGCCGGCGCAACGCGATAAAAAAGGTGAGTGGTTATGAACGCGATACTGGAAAGCAAACCCGAGGAAAAGAAGCCCGCTGCGGCGCCGGTCAAGCACCGTCGACGCATGCCCACCGAGCTGAGCATCCTGCTGGTGCTGATTGGCATCGGCCTGGTGTTTGAGTTGTTCGGCTGGATCGTGCGCGACCAGAGCTTCCTGATGAACTCCCAGCGCCTTGTATTGATGATCCTGCAAGTGTCGATCATCGGCCTGCTGGCGATTGGCGTGACCCAGGTGATCATCACTACCGGTATCGATTTGTCCTCGGGCTCGGTGCTGGCGTTGTCGGCGATGATCGCCGCCAGCCTGGCGCAGACTTCCGACTTTTCCCGTGCGGTGTTTCCGTCATTGACTGACCTGCCGGTGTGGATACCGGTGGCGATGGGCCTGGGCGTGGGGCTGCTGGCGGGGGCGATCAACGGCAGTATCATTGCGGTCACCGGGATTCCACCGTTTATTGCGACCCTCGGCATGATGGTCTCGGCCCGTGGCCTGGCGCGTTACTACACCGAAGGCCAGCCGGTGAGCATGCTCTCGGACTCCTACACGGCCATCGGCCACGGCGCGATGCCGGTGGTGATCTTCCTGGTGGTGGCGGTGATCTTCCATATCGCCCTGCGCTACACCAAGTACGGCAAGTACACCTACGCCATCGGCGGCAACATGCAGGCGGCGCGCACCTCGGGCATCAACGTCAAGCGCCACCTGATCATCGTCTACAGCATCGCCGGCCTGCTGGCAGGCCTGGCCGGTGTAGTGGCGTCGGCACGGGCGGCCACCGGGCAGGCGGGCATGGGCATGTCCTATGAGCTGGACGCGATTGCCGCTGCGGTGATCGGCGGTACCAGCCTGGCGGGCGGGGTAGGGCGCATCACCGGCACCGTCATCGGCGCGTTGATTCTCGGCGTGATGGCCAGCGGGTTTACCTTCGTCGGCGTGGATGCCTACATCCAGGACATCATCAAGGGCCTGATCATCGTGGTGGCGGTGGTGATCGACCAGTATCGCAACAAGCGCAAACTCAAGCGCTGACACGGTCCTCAAG
>NZ_JACAPT010000011.1:151853-164616 GCF_013385565.1 Pseudomonas sp. E6002
AAGCCCGCTCCCACATTTAACCGTTTGTCTTCTATATAGCTCCACAACACTGAATTTCTTGCTATAAACGCACTCCGATGACCATTCGCCGAGCCCGTCCTGGTGCCTTTGCGGGTTATCTTGGAAAAAATGCCTGTCATTTCAGTTGCTGAGCCCTCAAGTCGGCCTTAGACTGCCGCCCCTCGTAAATTGAGTGCCGGGTGGCGCTTGAAATGGACGGCGCCTTTCCGAGACCTGCAGAGGTCGGCCGGAACGCTCCCTTATTCGCCTTAATGCACGTATTTTTTATAGAGAAATCAATGACAAAGGAAAAGTTGCTGGCCATGCCGGCGGATGACTACATGAATGCCGAGCAGCACGCTTTTTTCGAGAAGTTGTTGCAGGACATGAAAGTGGAACACCACGAGCGCATCGAGCAGAACCGCATCGCCATTGAAAGCCTGGACACCCCGGCAGACCCGGCCGACGCTGCTTCTGTCGAAGAAGAGCGCACCTGGCTGGTGAACGCCATCGACCGCGACCAGCGCATGCTGCCGCAACTTGAGCAGGCCCTGGGCCGTATCAAGGAAGACTCCTTCGGCTGGTGCGACGACAGCGGCGAGCCTATCGGCCTCAAGCGCCTGCTGATCAGCCCCACCACCAAGTACTGCATCGAAGCGCAAGAGCGCCACGAGCAAATCGACAAGCACCAGCGTCAAGCCTGATGCCCCCCGTGTAGGAGCGAGCTTGCTCGCGAAGGTCGTTCACGATAACGCGGGAAACCTGATACCCAACGGTGCTCTCAGGTTCTTCGCGAGCAAGCTCGCTCCTACATAGATTTCGCCCGTATTACCGCTGTCTATTGATCTGCTGCAAGCCCCCCACTAAAGGCCCATGGATAATGGCCACATAGTGGCGTCTAATGCAGTCACAATAACGACAAGCAGCGGGGTAACGAACATGGCTGGAGACGGATCTCTCATGGGCGCAGCAGTGTCACCACCCGTGGTGGCGCGACAGTTGCCCGGCTGGTTGACGCCGCTCCTGCAAAGTACCGCCCTGGTGCTGTTGCTGTTGGGCCTGGCGTTCGCCCAACTCTCGATTTACCTGTGCCTGCCGGTGGCCCTGCTGCTGATCTGGCTGCCCCGCCTGAAACATCGCACCCACAATGCCGCACCGGCCGAAGCCACCGATGCAATCGGCGAGCTGACCCGCGACCTGTCCTACACCACCAGCCATAACGCACTGTCTGCTGCCGGCGTGGCCTATTCGGTCAAGCAACTGGCGGCCAGGCTGCAATCTCAATTGGGCGCGGCGAAGCAGATCGTCAGCAGTGCCGAAGTGATGATCGGCACCGAGCAGGTCACCTCGCAACTGAGCCGCCAGGCCCTCGGCGCGGCCAGCCAGGCCCATCAGCGCAGTACCGAAGGGCGTGAAGTGCTGGCGCAGTCCATCACCCGCATGCACCAGCTCAGCCAGCGCGCCAACGACAGCCGCCAATTGATCGAGGCCTTGAGCCAGCGCAGCGAAGAAATCCAGCGCGTCACCCTGGTGATCCAGTCGATCGCCAGCCAGACCAACCTGCTGGCCTTGAACGCGGCGATTGAAGCCGCGCGGGCCGGTGAGCATGGTCGCGGGTTTGCGGTGGTCGCCGACGAGGTGCGTGGCCTGGCCGGGCGAACCGCCACGGCGACCGATGAAGTCGGGGTGATGGTGGCGGATATCCAGCAGCGTACCGCCCAGGTGGTGGAGCAGATCCGGCAATTGTCGGCGGATCTGCAATCCGGTGTAGAGCAGGTGGAGCACGCCGGCGAGCAACTGGACAGCATCGCCAGCCTGGCGGCGGATGTGGAAGGCCAGGTCAATGAAATCGCCCAGGGCACCGACACCAACCGCGCCCAACTCGACAGCCTGTTCCATGCAGTGGAGCAGATGCGCAGCGATTTGACCGTCAGCGACCAGCAGACCCAACAGTTGGCTGCCGCCGCCGTACAAATGGAAGGCCAGGCCGAAACCATCAGTGAACGCCTCGCCGAGGTCGGCCTGGATGACTACCACCAGCGCATCTATGACCTGGCACGCGAAGGCGCGAGCCGCATTGCCGCGCAGTTTGAAGCCGACGTCCTGCAAAACCGCATCAGCCTCGATGACCTGTTCGACCGCAGCTATACCGCCATTCCCAACACGCGGCCAAGCAAGTACCACACGCGTTTTGACGGCTACACCGACCAGGTGCTGCCCGCCATCCAGGAAGCCCTGTTGCCCCGGCATGAGGGCCTGGTATTCGCCATCGCCTGCACGCCACAGGGTTATGTGCCGACCCACAACAAGGTGTTTTCCCAAATGTTGACCGGGGATGCCCAAGTGGACGCGGTACAAAATCGTACCAAGCGCAAGTTTGAAGACCGCACGGGAATCCGCTGCGGCAGCCACCAGCAGGCGGTGTTGTTGCAGACCTACACCCGCGATACCGGGGAGTTGATGCACGACTTGTCCGTGCCGATCACGGTCAATGGCCGGCATTGGGGCGGCTTGCGCCTGGGCTACAGACCTGAGGGCCGCTGACCCACGAGGGCGATTGTTGCAGGTAATGCAAGGGAGCTATTCCGGGGATAGCTTTTTCCAACTGGAAGAAAACCGTAGCATGGCGAACATTGTTAGCCAGCTAACTAATTTTCCGGAGGCGCTCCATGCAAACCAAAGTCGATGTGGCTGTGATGATTGGCAGTGGCGTACCGCCCACCCTGCGTGCGCTGGGGCAAAAGGCCTGTTGGGTAGTGTTGCTCAATGGCGAGCAGCGCGGCACGGCGTTCGCCAGTCGCGATGAGGCTGAAGAGTGCAGGGCTGCCTGGGAGGCGCTGTTGCACCTGGAGCAGTCAGACAGCCTGCATTGAAGGCTCAGGGTTGCTGGTGCAGGCGCTGGTTCAGTTCGTCGACCGCGATCGCCCAGACTGCGTCTTCACGCAGTTCATCCTTAAGGAATTGGGCTTGTTGCGGTGACCAGAAATCCGCGTCAATCAGCTTTACGTCATTGGGCAGGGTGTGTTTGCCGATAAAGGCGTCAATCGCCTCGGGGGACGATTCCAGTCCAAGTTGTTCAAACAGGTCTTCGAGGGTGTAGGTCTGCGCTTCCATATCGTTCTCCATGCGGGCTGATCATCGTATGCATGGGAGGGTTGTTGCGGGACAGAGTTCGATCGGATTGTCGCGCCGGGTAATCAGGAGGTCAGCGCGCCGGAATCAACGGCGGCCTTAAGGGCTTTTGCGGCTTCCTTGGCAGCCGTGTTGGCAGCGTCCACGGTTTTGAACCAGCGGTCCTTTTCTACCTGGTGAGTCGTCACGGTGGTCAGGGGAGCCTTGGCCCGCATCACAATCACGGCCTGGAACTCACCGTCTACTTCCCTGGCTTCGCCATGGATGAAAAATTCGCCAATATCAAATTCCGTCACGTATAGCCTTCCCTTGGAGGTAATTGCGCTGATGAAACCTGAACCGCAAGGGCACAAATCTCAATGGACGGACCAGTATGGCAGTTGTTACGCGCTGGCGGCGCAGTAAAGTCAACCAGATGACGAAACGCCAGCCGCGCCTCAGCCGTGTGGCGCTTGCAGGATGGCTTCCAGCTGTCGGGCCAGTTCGCAGGCCTGGCTATGGCCGCTGCGAAAACCTTTGATCCGCCCACTGGGCACTTCAAGGATATGGAAAAAGTTTCTCCCGGCGGGGACTACCCGATAGAGCGCCGAATGCAGACAACTGTCGTGGGTGTATAGGGAGTAGAATTGCCCGTCATCGATAAAAGATGAACCTGTGTTCGAAGGTGTGGCAATCGGTTGAGGTCGTTGCATAATCAGCTCCTGTCGATCGACATTGCGTACCCGCTTGCAGTATTTCGAGTGGTTTTGACCCGTGTTGCTGTTTTAGTATTGTCGTCAGTGTCCGGCGTCCGGTTCCATCCAAAGCATTATTTTCTGTGTTGGATGTCGGAAACTGCATTTTTTAAAGGGTTATTGTCTGAAGTGGGTCGGCCAGTATTCTCTGGTCGTTAAACCTGTGATTTCCTGCAACGCCTGGCGACCTGCGTAAGGTGCGTCGGGCACGCCTGTACTAGTCTCATGGCCTGGCAGCGTGATCTTCTTCAGTTTTTATCAGTGGATTTGTTGTGTGATCGTGCCGTTTCCGGCCGTTTTTTTGTGCTGCCCGCTTGGGCGGACAGCACCCTTTTGATGTGGGGGCGTTTCCTTGGCAGTCAGTAATCTGGATATGCACGCGTTATTCGTGCTGGGTGATTTGCGCGCAAAGTTGGTCAAGCAGTTTCAATCCCGTTTCGTCTACGTCACTGAGCAGACACCTGAAGGTATCTACATCGCCGAGATCGATACCGAATCGGCACTGGTGGTGGACGACAAGCCGCGCCTGGAACTCAAGGTCGGTGATCATTTCCGGGCCGCTGTATTGCCCAGCCGCGAAGGCGGCAAGTTCGAACTGAAGTTTCGCGATATCAAGTTGACGGTGTATGGCCTGGGCGATTACGCGTTTGTGTCCTCGGCCGAAGGCCAGGGCATCGTGTTCAAGGAAGGCCACAGCGTGATGCTGGTGTTTGCCGCCAATGAGCAATTGGTAGAAGGCCTGACCAAGACCCTGAAGGCCGTCACCGGCAAGGCCGCCAAATGGCGCAAGGGTGAACTCGTGACCTTCAAGGCCAGCGAGTAATGAGCCAGGGTAGGGCGCAGTTCCACCAGCAGCACCTGCTCGATGCCCAAGCCACGGCGGCTCAATTGTTTGCCCGCAAGGCCGAGTTACAGGGCGCCTGGTTAAGCTGGGTCGCCGGCCAACTGTATGAACTCAAGCCCGCCGAATTCGCCAGCATGGTGCGCCGCGAGTTGCAGCGGCTGAACAATCCTGCGTAAAAACCGGCAACCTGCCATGTTCCCCGGAACCTCTACTACAGTTGAGTTGACTTAAGTATTCAGAGGCTTCGCGGTGTTACAGCAAAGCCATTCGCGATTGCTGTAAGGCATGAGGTGCAAAGCATGAAAGGAATTCGAGCACTGTTGGCAGCCTCACTGACGACCCTGAGTCTGTCGGTGGCGTCGCTGCCGGTATCAGCGGCCCAGGCGCCGATTCATTTTGCCGACCTGAACTGGGAAAGCGGCAGCCTGATCACCGAGGTGCTGCGGGTGATTGTCGAAAAGGGCTATGACTTGCCCACCGACACCTTGCCCGGCACCACCATCACCCTGGAAACCGCCCTGGCGAAAAACGACATCCAGGTAATCGGCGAAGAATGGGCCGGCCGCAGCCCGGTGTGGGTCAAGGCCGAGGCCGAAGGCAAAGTGGTGGGTCTTGGGGATATCGTCAAGGGCGCCACTGAAGGCTGGTGGGTGCCGGAGTACGTGGTCAAGGGCGACCCGGCCAAAGGCATCAAGCCCCTCGCGCCGGACCTGCGCAGCGTGAAGGATCTGGCGCGCTACAAGGACGTGTTCAAGGACCCGGAAGCACCGAGCAAGGGCCGTTTCCTCAACAGCCCGATTGGCTGGACCTCGGAAGTGGTCAACAAGCAAAAGCTCAAGGCCTATGGGCTTGACGACAGCTATGTGAATTTCCGCAGTGGCTCGGGTGCTGCGCTGGATGCCGAGATTGCTTCCTCGATCCGTCGGGGCAAGCCGGTGCTGTTCTATTACTGGTCGCCTACACCGTTGATGGGGCGCTACAAGCTGATCCAGCTGGAAGAGCCGCCATTTGATGCCGAGGCGTGGAAGACGCTGACCGATGCAGACAATCCTGACCCGAAACCTACACGTTCCCTGGCCTCCAAGCTGAGCATCGGAGTGTCCACGCCGTTCCAGAAGGAGCATCCGCAGATCGCCGAGTTCTTTGCCAAGGTCGACTTTCCGATCGAGCCGCTGAACAAGGCGCTGGCCGAAATGAGCGAGAAGCACAGCCAGCCGCGAGAAGTCGCCCAGGCATTTCTCAAGGATCATCCGGAAGTCTGGAAGGCGTGGCTGACTGAGGATGTGGCGCAGAAGGTCGAAGCCAGCCTGAAGTAACACCGATATAACAGCCCGATTGCGATCAAAAATGTGGGAGCGGGCTTGCTCGCGAAAGCGGTTTTTCAGCCAACATTTGTATTGACTGACTCACCGCTTTCGCGAGCAAGCCCGCTCCCACACTGACCTCATTCTTGCCTTGAAACTTGCTGCGCTTTAGAACTTCGTCTGCACCGCCAGCTCAAACGTCCTCGGCGACCCCAGGTAATACGCCGGCGACACATGGGCAAACTCGGCATACACCTCATTGGTCAGGTTGCGCACCCGGCCCGTCACGGAGGTGTGTTGATCCACCTTGTAAGTCAAAAACGTCCCGAACAAGGTATAGGCCGGCACCGTCAGGGTGTTGGCGTTATCGGCGTACACCGACGCCACATACCGCGCATCCACACCTCCCTGCCAATCCTCCGCAAAGTCATAGGTCAGCCACAGATTACCCACCTGCCTGGGCACATTGGTCGGCGTATTGCCCTTGCGCGACACCACGGCACCGCTGGCGGTTTTCTCGTTGAAGTCCTCGTATTCGGCATCGACCCAGGCGTAGTTGCCCTCCAGCAATAGCTTGGGCGTGACCCGCAACGAACTGGCCAGCTCGATACCCTTGGACGTCTGCGCGCCCACCGGAATGCTATTGGTCGGGTCCAGCGGGTCGGTGACGGCGAAGTCCTTGCGCTCGATCCGGTAGGCGGCCACCGTGGCGGAGCCGCGACCGTCCATGTAATCGAACTTGCTGCCCACTTCCCATTGCTTGCCGGTGGACACATCGAACACCTGGGTGGTGCTGCTCGGCTGTTCGGCGGCGGTGCTGTATTGCACGTAGACATTGGCTTGCGGGATGAACTGATACGTCAGGCCAATCCGCCCGGTCACCGGCTCCCAACTGCGTTTGACATGCCGCGGATTGCTGGCGGTGATATCCCGGTGGTTGGTGACTTCAAGGTCAATCGCGTCGTAGCGCAGGCCGGTGAGCAACGACAGCTTGTCGGTCAGGCCCAGGCGGTTCTCGAGGAACAATGCCTTGGTGGTGACGGCGTTGGTCTTGTCCGGATCGAAACCGGGCTTGGTGCCCGGGATGTCATAGAAATGCCCGGGATCATAGTTGTTCGGGTCCACCGTACTGTTGCCTGCCACATTCAACGGATTGTTGGTGGTGCTGTTGACCCTGTACTCGAAGCCGCCCGACCACGTGGTGCTCAAGCCGAAGAACGTGTCGTCATGGCGCAGCTCGAACTGGTTGCCGTTCTGCTCACCCTGGTGCCGTACCTGATAGGCCGTCGAGCGATTCACTGCGCTGTTATCAGCGTTGTACTGGTAGGTTTCCAGGTTGCGATAGTCGCGCTGGCTGTCGAGGTGATAGAGGGTATTTTTCAGCGTGGTGCTGTCATTGATCCGGTAGTCGATGATCGAGCGCACCCAGATCGTGCGTTGCTCATAACGACCGTCGGCCACGTTGTAGTTGTTGAAGCGGTTGTGTTTGTCGATCTTCAGCTCGCCCGACTTCGGGTTGAGCACCGGTGTGCCCCAGTAGGGGCTGTCCTCGTGTTCGTCCTGATATTCCAGGGCCAGGGTGTGGGACAGGTTCGGGGTGAAATCACTCAGCAGGGAAAACGCCACGCTCCAGGCATCGCGCTGCTGGCGATCGATATAGGTGTGGTTGGTGTTGCGGCTTACGTCCAGGCGCGCGTAATGCTGGACCTCGGCGCCCGGCTCGGTCAGGGCGTGGTTCAGGCCGAAGGCCATTCCGGCAGTGTCGTAGCTGCCATAGGTGAGCTGACCTTCGGCGGCCTGTTCCTCACGGGTGGCCAGCTTGGTCACGTAGTTCAGCGAACCACCGACGGAGCCGGCGCCGTTGATCAGCGAGGAGGGCCCGCCCACCAGTTCGACCCGGTCATAAATCCACGCATCCACGGGGCGAGCCAGGCCGCCGGACACCGCGACGCCATTGAACATCTGGGTAATCTGGCTGCTGGTAAACCCTCGATAGGAAATGAAACCGCCAAACCCCGGCGGCGCGCTGGCGTTGACCCCGGGCAGGGTATTGGCCGCGTCCTGGAAGGTCTTGGCGCCTCGGCGCTCGATGTCATTGCGGTTGGCAATGCTGATGGACGCCGGGGTTTCCCGCACGCTCAGCCCCAGGCGCGAGGCCATGCCACTGGACTGATCCAGGGCCAGGCCGGCATCACCGGTTTGCTCGCCATCAATGGTGGTCGGTGCCAGCTCAATCGCCCAGGTGCTGACAGGCAGGCAGCCGAACAGGCCCGCCAAAAGGGGTAAATGTTTCATGGTTGAATCCTGAAAAACTTGGCTTGAAAACAACCCAGTGCCGTCCGCACTCCCGGGGGAGGCAGCCGCGTGGGCCAATCAGAAAAGCGCAGGTATCAGGCGAAGGCGGGCGGGGCGCGCGGATTAGCCGCAGGCCAGGTGAAGCGGGCAGGGATGTCGGCACTGGCAACGATGGCGGGCGGCGGCGCATGGGGTTGCGGAAGCACCGCCACATTGAGGCTGGAGTTGAGCGCCGGGCCCATGCCGCCGGTGGAGCACAGCGGGCAACCGAAGGCTTTCGAGAGCGTGGGCAGGGATTCATCGGTGGATTTGTAAGGCGCCGGCGCCTGGGTGCGCGGGTCCACCGTACAGAACTGGCCGCCGATGCCGTTGAGCTGCATCCCGACCATTTGCCCGTGGCCGATGCTGCAGGCGAACACATTGAACAGGACGCAGCAGTAGAGCATCCAGGCAATGAGCGAGCGGTCGGTACGGGCGAGTTTCATGGGGCGGCACTTTACCATCAGCCGCCGACGAATTGCCTGCAAAAAATCTCAAGAAGGCTATCCTCTCTCGGACTTTTCCAAGGATATCCAGCCATGAGCTTTTTAGTCGCGCGATGGATCGTCGGGGTTTTTGGCTTTATCAGCCTGGTGCATTTGTACTGGGCGGCCGGCGGCAAATTGGGTGTGACGGCGGCTATTCCGCAGCTGCCGGGTGAATTCGCCAGCGGGCCGCGACCGGCGTTCAAGCCGTCGGCACTGGGAACGTTGCTGGTGGGTGTGGGGTTGGTGGCGATTGCGGTGTTGGTGTGTTTGCGGGCCGGGCTGTATTTCGAGCCGGTGTCCAACCATGCGTTGCAGTGGGGGATTAGTGCAGTAGCACTGGTGATGTTTGCCCGGGCGATTGGGGATTCAGAGCTGGTGGGTTTTTTCAAGAAGGTCGGCGGGTCGCGGTTTGCGCGGCTGGATACATTTTTTTACTCGCCGCTGTGTTTGGTGTTGGGGGCGGGGTTGTTGGTGGTGGCGTGGAGTTGAGGGGGAGTGTTTACCGCGAAAGAGTGAGTTTTACGCTGGGTAAACTCGAATGTTCGCCTGGCGACAGCTGGTCAGGGGGTGAGCAGGGTCAAGGATTCAGGAAGTATAGGTTGGACATGGAGTCAGTGATTTTTTGTGCTTTTCCTTGCGCTACATAATTATTGAATTCTAGTTTGAGAGTGTTCTGGTTGGTGTACTTTTTGTAACGGTGTGGTACTTCGCATGCGTAAATGTAAAGCCGCCACGGGTCGAAGCCGTCCACTCTTTCATTTGGGCCGTAGTCGAAATCAATACATACTCCGGAAAAATCGACTCTGCAGCCAATTCCGTGTAGTTCGTAGGAGATGTTGTCAGTGATCCTCCCGCTTTGCGGGATTTCTTTGCTGCGCCATAGCTGGAGTATGTTTTTTGTTCCGAACGTTTGTTCAAGTAAAATGGTCGCCTTTTCGACTTGAGTGAGGTACTCATGAATTAGGGTTTCTAGATTTTGTTTTTTTATGTTGTCAAATTTGTGATAAGGCGCTGTTTTTGGTTTTGTATTTAGCATCGTAGTCGTTTCTGTTGCTAGCTAGATCCTTACTAATAGCATGCTGATTCAGGGTCATTTGTATAGACCGATGGGCCGCAAAGCGAAGGATGTTTAGTTTTGAGTTCGATCAAAGACTTAGATGATTGAGCACGAACCAAAAAATAGCTTTCATGCTTTTCGATGGTGAGTTTCATTTTTTGAGTGCTGGGTATATTTTTTATTAGTACGTCGCTAAGGCCGCCGCAACTCAACCCTAATCTGCAAGTGTTGAATCCTGCTGTAACCCATTTCAAAGGTGGATTGTCAGGGACTTCAGAAATGTCAAATGCTATGTGGATGTGTGAGTGATCGTTATTGATGTCTACTGAGAATAAAGTGATTTCTCCAATGGGTATGGGGGTAGTGAACACTTTGTTGAATAAAATGCTTCCGTCAAAATCGTTCCAGAATTTCACTTTTTCACCTCGAAGTAGTAGTGATCGTCTGCGCCAGGCAGTTTTCCAGTTCGAGTATTGCTGATTGGGCGCAGATTGAAATGTGCGCCTTGATCACCTATACCGCCAGGTGCCCCAAACGTGTGTCCGGCACTATGCTCTTGAATTACAACTTTTGAACCGTCGTTGCGAGTGTACTCATACTCTCTAGTAAGGATAACTTTTCCTTTTTCGTCAAGGACCTCGTTGTTCTGCAAGTCTTTCATTCTGATATGTCTGAACTGCTTAATTTGGCCGGTCTCTGCATCAGTGAGTCGATTACGTCGATTGCGTATAAATGGGGGTTTACGGATTCGGCGCACTTTAGTCGCTCGTTCAAGAAGCAGTTTGAAGTGTCGCCGAAGGATTTTCGGGCTGGGCGGTTGCATCAGGTGGGATAGGGGGGGCAGGCATTTCATTGACGTACACAGCTCAACTGTGGGAGCTGGCTTGCCTGCGATGTCGATTTGGTAGGCGCTAAAAATATTAGAACTACCAAGTAGACCGATCCTCAACGCTCGCTTTTTGAAGTTCCTCCTCCCAATCATTGCTCGCTAATCTATAAATTTCTTCAAAAAAAACTCGCGGTTCATCTATCTCTGTTTCATCCCAAGCCATTGTTATATGTTTGTCGTGATCGCTTTCAAATTCTTTTGAAAAATCAGTACTGGGGTTTTCAAGTGCCTTTTTCAGAACGGAAATTAAAACAAGTCGGTGTCTGTAAGTTAAATATTCAAGATCTTTTAAAATAAATGACTTGATGATTTTTTCTCGATCCTCAGGGTCGTTAGGGTTGTATTGCCAAAGTACTTCGCCTTTAGTTTCTTCTTGATCATATATCGAAAGCGCTCCCAGTATGTGAGAGAGCTTTGGCTCATAGGGTGCATCTATAAATGGGACCTTTAACATTGTTATCTCACAGGGAATGCGGTAAAGGGGCGGCTGACGTTGTTTTTGTCAAACCGGACTTCGGCTTTGTTCATGTTTTCCGAATATTTTGGATTTTGTTTGTCTTTACTATTCGGCCTGTATCCATGTCCTGCTCCTGGTAACTCCATAACGACTACTGGGTTGCCTTCATTGTCAAAACCTGTAGATGAAGGATTTTTACCCTGCATCTTATACAAAGCTTTATTGATTGCATGAAGCTGCACTTTCCAACTTTTAAATTGAGAGCTTGAACTTATTTTTCCTTTTTTGCCATTGGTTGGGTTAGTTCCATCTATCGCACGTTGCTTCATAGCCCTGCCCGGTATTTCTGGTCCATGCTTGACTACAGTATGCATGTCGTATTTCTTTTCAAATTCTAATACCCGCCTTTTTGCATTTGCCTCCGTTAGCTCGTCAATTTTTGTCCGGCGCTCGGCTTGCGTTTGTTTGGGTAGAGGCGGCTCGCTGTCATCAACTTTCGCAGTCGGTTTTTCTACGCCTGCACTTGGTTTACACCCATCCCCTCCCGGACAGGTATTCAACCCCAACGGATCCACCCATCCGGTCGGGTTGGGCACGTACTGGTATCCGTTCAGCCCGCCCGCCAGCTTCACGGGATCGGGCGTCAGGTAGCGGCCAATATCCGGATTGTAGTAGCGATGTCGGTTGTAGTGCAGCCCGCTTTCCGGGTCGAAGTACTGGCCCTGGAAGCGCAGCGGGTTGGTAACGGTGTTGACGTCCAGCTTCGCGATTTGGCCGTAGGCGCGGTAGTGCGCGGACCAGACGATTTCGCCATCGGGCGCGGTGAGTTCTTGTGGCGTGCCCAGGTGGTCGAGTTGGTAGTGGAAGGGTTTTACGTCTTCAGGGCCGCAGCCTTTCAGCAGTGCTAACGGGCGGAAGCTGTTGGGTTCGTAGAGGTAGCTCTGGTGGTGATCGGCGCTGTGTTCGGCGATCAGCGTGTCGCCTTGCCAGAAAAACTCGGTGGTTTGGCCTTTTATCGTTTTGGCGATGCGCCGACCAAACGGGTCATAGCGGTAGCTGGCCCGTGTGCCGTCTGGTTGGGTGACGCCGATCAGGCGGTGCTGGCAGTCATAGCGGTATTCGGTGACCAGTTGTTGAGCGCGGCCCCGGCGTTCGCGCAGGAGGTTGCCGAAGGCGTCGTAGTCGTAATGACGGTCGCCTTGCATCAAGAGCCGGTTGCCTTTGACGACGCTGGGCCCTACGCGGTCTTGCATCAGCAGGTTGCCCGCCGGGTCGTGGACGAAGCGTTCCTGCAGGTCGTGCGAGTGGTTGGCGCGAGTCAGGCGGTCGAGTGGGTCGTAGTGGTAGTCGTGCTGACCTTTTCGAGTGTCGAGGATGCGGGTGAGGTTGCCGCGTTTGTCGTAGTTGTATTGGCGGCGCTGGTAGCGTTGTTCCTGTTGGGTGATTGCGTGGGCGTGCAGGCGGCCCTGGTCGTCATAGTGGTAGTGACTGAGGAGTTGGCCTTGCTGGCGTTGGTGTTCGCGG
>NZ_JACAPT010000012.1:0-52247 GCF_013385565.1 Pseudomonas sp. E6002
CGTTTTGCTTACTTTTGCGCTGTTAAGAAGTGAGCCGCTGTGAGAGCGGAACCATAAGCAGCCGTTACCGCAGCAACGGATATGCACCCCAACCGCCCAAATCCCTCCCAAGATGGCAAGTTGAACTCCACTCAGGTTTACTACTCCCTGAGTAACCGTTCCACCGGCCCCAAACGCCGGTCATCAAGGCCACCGAATGGACAAATACACCCCCCACACCTGGCAGCCCCACGAGCGCCCGAGCCTGCCGGGCTCGCCGTCGACGCCGCTGCATTCCACCCGCAAGCGCTGGGCCTACGCCCTCGTCGGCGTACTCGTGGCAATCACCGGTGGCCTCGGCAACTCGCTGGTGATCGCCAACCTTGTGTACCTCCAGGGCGCCCTGGGGGCCACGACGGCCGAGATGGCCTGGCTCCCCGCCGCCTACGTCATGACCAACGTCTCCATGAACCTGCTGCTGGTGAAATTCCGCCAGCAATTCGGCCTGCGTGCGTTCACCGAAGTGTTCCTGGTGCTCTACGCCCTGGTCACCTTCGGCCACCTGTTCGTCAACGACCTCAGCTCGGCCATCGCCGTACGCGCGGCCCACGGCATGGTCGGCGCCGCCCTCAGTTCCCTGGGCCTGTACTACATGATCCAGGCCTTTCCCGCAAAGTGGCGGATGAAAGCCCTGGTGCTCGGCCTGGGCACCGCGCAATTGGCGTTGCCCCTGGCCCGACTGTTTTCCGAAGACCTGCTGCAAATCGCCGAATGGCGCGGCCTGTACCTGTTCGAACTGGGCATGGCCCTGACCTGCCTGGGCTGTGTGTTCCTGCTCAAGCTGCCACCGGGCGACCGCTTCAAGACCTTCGAAAAACTCGACTTCCTGACCTTCGCCATCCTCGCCACCGGCGTTGCCTTGCTCTGCGCGGTGCTGTCCCTGGGCCGTATCGACTGGTGGCTGGAAGCGCCGTGGATCGGTATCGCCTCGGCCTGCTCGCTGGTGCTGATCATGGCCGGCCTGGCCATCGAACATAACCGCTCCAACCCGTTGCTGATGACCCGTTGGCTGGGCAGCGGGGCGATGATTCGCCTGGCGTTGGCGGTGGTGCTGATTCGCATGGTGCTCTCGGAGCAGTCCACCGGCGCCGTGGGCTTCATGCAGATGCTGAACATGAGCAACGAGCAGATGCGCACGCTGTATTGGGTGATGCTGGCGGGGGCGATTGCCGGCCTGGCCGTGAGCGCGCTGACCATCAACCCCGCGCATTTGCTGATGCCGCTGATCATCTCCCTGGCCTTCATGGCCGTGGGCTCGGTGATGGACAGTTTCTCCAGCAACCTCACGCGTCCGCAAAACATGTACATCAGCCAGTTCCTGCTAGGCTTTGGCGGCACGTTCTTCCTCGGGCCGACCATGGTCCTGGGCACGAAGAACGTACTGACCAACCCCAGGAACCTGGTGAGTTTCTCGGTGCTGTTCGGGATTTGCCAGAACCTCGGCGGCCTCATCGGTGCGGCATTGCTCGGTACGTTCCAGATCGTGCGGGAGAAATTCCATTCCAGCATGATCGTCGAACACCTGACTTTGCTCGACCCGCGTGTGGCGGCGCGTGTTGCCAGCGGCGGCTCGGCCTATGGCGGGGTGATCGCCGACCCCGAGTTGCGCAACCTCATGGGCATTCGCAGCCTGGCCACGGCCGCCACCCGCGAGGCGAATGTGATGGCCTACAACGATGTGTTCATGCTGATCGCGATCATTGCCATACTCACCATGATCTGGATCTTTATCCGCAGCCTCTGGCTGATGAGTACCACTAAAGCTGCCGCCAGTGCAGCGCCTCCCGTTCAACCCAGCGGCGCACTTTCTTCATGACCGAACCGACGACGACCACCACCAACGCCATCGCTTCCACGCCGGAAGGCACCGCGCCGCCGAGCATGCCGGCCACCGAACCGCGCTCCTTGCGGGTGCGAATCATCTCTTCCATGGGCTTTGCCGCGATTGCGATTATCGGCGTGCTGATCGTGCTCTACGCCTGGCAGTTGCCGCCCTTCAGCAGCGCCGTGGAAACCACCGAAAACGCCCTGGTGCGCGGCCAGGTGACGATCATCGGGCCGCAGCTCAGCGGTTACGTGTATGAAGTGCCGGTGACGGACTTCCAGTACGTCAAGGCCGGGGATTTGCTGGTGCGCCTCGATGACCGTATCTACAAGCAGCGCCTTGATCAGGCCCAGGCGCAACTGGCGGTGCAGCAGGCGTCCCTGGCCAATGTGGTGCAGCAACGCAACAGCGCCGAGGCGACCATCAAGCTGCGTCAGGCGGCCTTGATGGACAGCCAGGCCCAGGCCCGCAAAAGCACCGCGGATTTGCGCCGCAATGAGGAGTTGATCAGCGATGGGTCGGTGTCCAAACGCGAGCTGGACGTGACCCGCGCCGCCAATGCGCAAACCATCGCGGCCGTGGCCCAGGCCCAGGCCAACCTGGAAATCGCCCGGCAGGATTTGCAGACAGTGATCGTCAATCGCGGTTCGCTGGAGGCGGCGGTGGCCAGTGCCGATGCGGCAGTGGAGCTGGCGCGTATCGACCTGTCGAACACCCGGATCATCGCCCCGCGTGACGGGCAACTGGGCCAGATTGGCGTGCGCCTCGGGGCCTACGTCAACAGCGGCGCGCAGTTGATGGCGCTGGTGCCGAACCAGCTGTGGGTGATCGCCAACATGAAAGAAACCCAGATGGACAACGTGCAGGTTGGCCAGCCGGTGACCTTTACCGTGGATGCCCTGGACCACCGCAAGTTTCACGGCACGGTGCAGCGCATTTCCCCGGCGACCGGGTCGGAGTTCAGCCTGTTGCAGGCGGACAATGCTACCGGCAACTTCGTCAAGATCGCCCAGCGGGTGCCGGTGCGGATTACCGTGGATCCGGGGCAGGAGCAGAGTGAACGGCTGCGACCGGGGTTATCGGTGGTGGTGAGTATCGACACGGCGGGGCGCCTGAAAAACACCCCTCCCTAAGACACAATGGAGATCAAAAATGTGGGAGCGGGCTTGCTCGCGAATGCGGAGTGTCAGTCGCAGATGTGTTGACTGATCCACCGCATTCGCGAGCAAGCCCGCTCCCACATGGGTTTTGTGTTGTTAGAGGGTTTTGTATTGCAGGCTGAAACTGAGTTCTGCCGACTGGCCTTGTTCCAACAGCTTCAATCCCGGCCTACCCGGCAGGTGATGGGCATTCACCGGATGACTCACCGGCTCGAAGCAGAAAAAATCCAGCCCCGGCGGGCAATACAGCAGGTAATAGTCGCTGCCGGTGGCCTGGCATTCCAGGGTGTAACCCAGGTCTGGCTGCTGGATGACGCAGCGCCCGTCCCACTGGCAAAAACCGTTGTCCACCAGTGTCTCGGGCAACGATTCTGGGTGTTGAAAATCCCACTCGGCGGGCACGGCAGCCAGGCCTGTCGGCAATTTCGCCGCATCACTCATCCATACCTGCGAAGCCTTTGCCTGCAATTGCGTGCCCGGCCTGCGGGGTAGATACGGATGCAATCCCAGCCCATGCCACGTCGCCGTTTCCGCCAGGTGCGTGACGCGCAAGGTGATGCTCAACTTGCCGCCCTTCAACTGAACCCGCTGCTCGGCGCGATACGCAAAGGGTGTGCTGCTGTCCAGTTGCAACACCACTTCGTCTGACGTCTGGCTGACCACCTGCCACACCTGTTGCCAGGCACTGCCATGAATTGGCAGCGGGTCCAGCGGGCTGTTGGGCTCAAGTCCCAACCACCCTGATGGGTTATCAAAGCCACCTTCGGCAACCCGGTTCGACCAGGGCGCCAGCGGGAAGCACGCAAGCTTCCCCGGCAGGCCGCTGGCCAGCGCCTGTCGATCGGTGTGGCGTAGCAACGGCTGGCCGCTGCTGCGTACTGTCCAGTTGACGATACTCCCGCCCAACGCTGGCGCCAGCGTCAGGTGGGTCAGGTTGTCTTCGAGTTCAAGCATCATGAGTGTCAGCAGACCTATTGAATGATGAATGCTTGTGTGGCGAGGGAGCTTGCTCCCGATGGGCTGCGGAGCGGCCCCAAAAAAGCGGGAGCGCTTCGCACTCCAGCGGGAGCAAGCTCCCTCGCCACAGAAAGCTCCCTCTCCACACCAAGCTCCCTTGCCACAGCAGCTCCCTCTCCACAATAGCTCCCTCGCTACACGCAGTGTGGGGCTTATAACACCAACCCCGGCAACCACAACGACAACGCCGGAATGTAGGTCACGGCCATCAGCACCAAAAACAGCACGCCATAAAACGGCAGCAACGCCTTCACGGTCTTCTCGATGCTGACTTTGCCCACCGCCGCCCCCACAAACAACACCGCACCCACCGGCGGGGTGATCAGGCCGATCCCCAGGTTCACCAGCATGATCATGCCGAAGTGCACCGGGTCGACGCCAATCCCCAGGATCACCGGCAGCAAAATCGGCGTGAGGATCAAAATCAGCGGCGCCATGTCCATCACCGTACCCAGCAACAGCAGCATGGCGTTGATGCACATCAGGATCACGTAGCGGTTGTCCGACAGGGTCAGGAACATCGTGGTGATCTTCGCCGGGATCTGCATCAGGGTCATGATGTAGCCGAAGCTGGCGGCGAACGCGATCAGGATCATCACGATGGAGATCGTGCGCACCGTGCGGTGCATCAGCTTGGGCAGCTCGCTCCATTTGTAGTCGCGGTAGATGAACATGGTCACGAAGAACGCCCACAACACCGCAATCGCCGCCGACTCGGTGGCGGTGAAGATGCCCGACAGAATCCCGCCAAGAATGATCACCATGGCCATCAGGCCCCACAATGCGTCGGCGCAGATTTTCAGTGCCTGTTTCAGGGGGATCACTTCGCCTTTGGGGTAGTTGCGCTTTTTCGCGAAGATCAGGCACAGCACCATCAGGCAGGCGCTCATCAGCAGGCCCGGGACCACGCCGGCCATGAACAGCGAGGCGATGGACACGGTGCCGCCCGCCGCCAGGGAGTAGAGCACCGAGTTGTGGCTGGGAGGCGTCAGCAAGGCTTGCACCGAGCCGCTTACCGTGACGGCGGTGGCGAATTCACGGGGATAGCCCTGGCGTTCCATTTCCGGAATCAGCACCGAACCGACAGACGCCGTATCGGCTACCGACGAGCCGGAGATCGCGCCAAAAAACGTCGAGGCCATGATGTTCACCAGGGACAGGCCGCCGCGCACAAACCCCACCAGCACCCCGGCAAACGCCACCAGCCGGCGCGACATGCCGCCCTCGGCCATGATCGCCCCGGCCAGCACGAAGAACGGAATCGCCATCAGCGAAAACTTGTTCACCCCGCCGGCCACCTGAATCATCAGGGCCTGGAACGGAATGTCGATCCACCACGCGCCGATCAGCGCAGAAAGCCCCAGGGCGTAGGCCACCGGCATGCCAATCAGGATCAGGGCGATAAAGCTGCCCAACAGAATCAATGCGTCCATTCAGGCAGCCCCCTCACTTTCTTCAACCAGGTCGAAGCGCACGACCCGACGGTGGCTCTGGTCACCCAGCAGGAGTTTTTCCAGCACAAAAACCAGGGTCAGCAAGCCACCGATCGGGATCGGCATATAGGTGATGCCCACCCGCAAGGTCGGCATGGCGCTCATGAACTGGTTCCAGGTCGACAGGCACAATTTGCTGCCCCAGATCGTCATGAACAGGCAGATGGTTGCCATCAGCAATTGTGAGACGATGCCGACGATTCGGCGTTGGCCGGGCGGCAGGCGGTCGGTGACCATGGCCACCGACATGTGCGCCCCGGCGCGGTAGCTGGCGGCGGCGCCGACAAAGGTGAACACCAGCATCAGCAGGATGGCGGTGGGTTCCGGCCAACTGGAGCCGGTGCCGAGTACGTAGCGGGCGAAGATGCCCCAGGGAATGATCAGCGCGACGCCGAGAACGGCGAGGCCGGCGATCCAGATGCAGCTCATGTAAATGCGGTCGTTGATGCGCAGCAGTAAATTCTTCATGGCGTTCACCGTAACCGGGCGCGTCGATGCCGACCGCGCCGGGCCTTATCTATGAGGGGAAGGAGGGTTACTCGACGGCTTCGATGCGCTTGATCAGTTCGGCGTAGGGCGCGCCGTACTTGTCGCGGATCGAAGCGGTGGCCTCATAGAACGGTTTCTTGTCGATGTCGATGAACTCCACACCGGCGGCCTTGAGCTTGGCTTCACTGCTGGCAGACTTGGCGTCCCACAGCTCGCGCTCCTGGATCTGCGCGGCTTTGGCGGTGTTCTTCACCAGCGCCTGTTGCTCGGGGGTGAGCTTGTTCCAGGTGATTTTCGACATCACGATGGGCTCGGGCAGAATCAGGTGGCCGGTCAGGCTGTAGAACTTGGCGTTCTGGTAGTGGTTGTGTTCCAGCAGGGTGGGCGGGTTGTTTTCCGCGCCGTCAATCACGCCGGTCTGCAGGGCGCTGAAGATCTCGCCGGTGTCCATGGCAATGCCGTTGCCGCCCATGGCGTTGATGGTTTCGATGAAGATCGGGTTGCCCTGCACGCGGATCTTCATGCCCTTGAGGTCTTCGATCTTGCGCACCGG
Source organism: Pseudomonas sp. E6002 (assembly GCF_013385565.1). NCBI lineage: Bacteria > Pseudomonadati > Pseudomonadota > Gammaproteobacteria > Pseudomonadales > Pseudomonadaceae > Pseudomonas > Pseudomonas sp. E6002. The sequence continues at coordinate 6,577 of NZ_JACAPT010000012.1, forward strand.
TTTCTTGGTGTAGAGGTTGCGCGTGCCGCCGTCCATCCAGGCGAGCGCCACCAGGTTGAATTCGGAGTCGGTGATCTTGGCGAGGATTTCATCGCCGATCTCGCCGTCGATGACCTTGCGCATATGCACCTGGTCGCGGAACACGAACGGCATGTTGAACACGTTCACGTCCGGCACCACCGGGCCGACGATGCCGAGGCTGACCCGGGCCATCTGGATCGCGCCGACCTGGGCCTGTTCCACCACTTCCTTTTCCGAGCCCAGCACGCCGCCGGGGAACATCTTGAAGGTCAGGCCGCCGTTGCTTTCGGCCACCAGGGTTTTACCCAGCTGTTCTTCGGCGACGACGGTGGGGTAGCCGGCGGGGTGGATGTCGGCGAATTTGATTTCCAGCGCGTGGGCGGCACCGGCGAAGACGAAGGTGAAGGGGAGTGCGGCGAGGAGCAAAGTGCGTTTGAAGTCCATGGGGTGTCTCTCCAGTCTTGTTATTGTTTTATTCAAGGCACAGCGATGCAGCTAGAGGATGAAGGTGGGCTCCGGCAATCCGGTGACCCCGGGGTTGAGGGCAAACACGCCGCCGGCCAGCGACTGGGCACTGTGGTCGTCGCGGATCGAGGTGACGAACAGGGTGTCCAGGCGGTTGCCACCGAAGGCGCACATGGTGGGTTTTTTCACCGGCACGGCCAGTGAGCGGTCGAGACGGCCGTCGGGGGTAAAGCGGTGGACCAGCCCGGCATCGTTGGCGCAGATCCAGTAGCAACCTTCGGCATCCACGGCGGCTCCGTCGGGGCGGCCGAGGAACTGGTGCATATCCACAAACAGCCGCCGATTGGACGGCGTGCCGCTGTCGATGTCGTAGTCGAAGGCCCAGACCTGCTGGACCAACGGGTGCGAATCCGAGAGGTACATCGTGCGCCCGTCCGGGCTGAAGGCCAGGCCGTTGGGGGTGATGAAACCGTTGAGTGCGGTGTGAACCGCCCGGCCTGTTTCGTAGCGGTACAGTGCACCTTCGGCCGCATTCTCGGCCATGTTCAGCACCATGCTGCCGGCCCAGAACCGGCCCTGGCGATCACAGCGGCCATCGTTCAGGCGCATGTCCGGGCGGGCGTGCTCGACGCTGGCCAGGGGCGCAGTGTCGAGCCTGCCATCGTTGTGGGGCGTCAGCCGGAAGAGCCCGGTTTGCATGCCCGCGACCCAATCGCCCGCTGAGGTGCGGGCGATGCAGGCAAGCATCTGCGGAGCTTTCCAGGCCTGCGCCTGGCCGCTGGTGGCGTTCCAGCGTTGCAGTTCGCCTGTGGGAATATCCACCCAGTACAGGGCGTTTTCCCCGGGTACCCACACCGGGCATTCACCCACGGCGTTGCGGGCGTCGACAATCAGTTCTGCTTGCATGGCCACTCATTCCCTTGGGTTGGTCTGTGGTCAGTCACCGAACGGGCCGGCGGCGCAAAACGCGCCCCCCTGGTACACCCGCGCCGGGTCGTCGGCAGCGGGCATCGGCTGGGCTTCCACCTGTTTGCGGAATACTTCGGAAGAGTCCCGCGGGGTGAAGCCCAGGTGCGCGGCGAAGCGGTTGTCCCACCACACATCGAGGTTATCCGACATGCCGTAGACCACGGTATGCCCGACATTCGGTGTGTACAGCGAGCGTTCGAGCAGTTGGGTGAGGTCGTCGAAGCTCAGCCAGGTGTGCATCATCCGGCGGTTCTGGGGTTCCGGGAACGAGGAGCCGATGCGGATGCTGACGGTCTCGATGCCATAGCGATCGAAGTAGAAACTGGCCATGTCCTCGCCGTAGGATTTGGACAGCCCGTAGTAACTGTCGGGGCGGCGCGGGGAGTGGGCGTCGAGGGCTTCGTCCTGCTTGTAGAAGCCGATCACGTGGTTAGAGCTGGCGAAGATGACGCGCTTGACCCCATGGCGGCGCGCCGCTTCATAGATGTGGAAGATCCCGCAGATGTTCGCGCCCAGCACTTCCTCGAACGAGCGTTCCACCGATACGCCGCCGAAATGCAGGATCGCATCGACGCCTTCCACCAGTTGGTGCACGGCTTGTTTGTCGGAAAGATCGCAAGGCAATACTTCTTCGCTGTCGTCAGCGGCCGGGGCCATGTCGGCGATATCCGACAGGCGCAGTACCTTGGCGTAAGGACGCAGGCGTTCGCGCAAGACTTTGCCCAGGCCACCGGCGGCACCGGTGAGCAGCAAGCGGTTGAACGGGGTAGGGGCGGTTGTGGTGGTCATGGTGATCCCGTTATTGTTGTAGGTTGTCGTATGACTGATCCGAAGTATCCTTAGGGTTTCCTACACTTGTCAACGCACTATTGGTCGAAGTTGATAGAGGCTCATCGCTGTCCTGTGGCGAGGGGGCTTGCTGTGGCAAGAGGGCTTGCTGTGGCGAGGGAGCTTGCTCCCGCTGGAGTGCGAAGCGCTCCCAAGATTTTGGGGCCGCTGCGCAGCCCAGCGGGAGCAAGCTCCCTCGCCACAGCAATCTACCTCCCCACAGCAATCTCTCCCCACAGCAAGCTCCCCCGCCACAAAAGCCTTTCCGGTTGTTTGTAAACCGCTATAACAACGACAGCGGGTAACTGATGAATATCCGGTTCTCATCAAACTCGTTGGTACTGAAATCCCGGCGCATCGTTGCGTTGCGCCAGCGCACATTCAGGTCCCGCAGTGGACCGCTTTGTACCGTGTAGGCCAGCTCCGACTCACGGCCCCACTCCTTGCCATTGGTGATCGCCCCGGTGTGCACGTTATCGCCACTGATGTAGCGGTTCATCATGGTCAACCCGGGAATGCCCAGTACCACGAAGTTGAAGTCGTGCCGCACCTGCCAGGACTTTTCCTTGGCGTTGTCGTAGCTGGCGTTGTAGCTGTCGTTGGCCAGGGTGCCGCCGCTGGTGCCGTTGACCCGCATCCAGGCGCTGTCGCCGGTGAGTTTCTGCAGGCCGATATAGAAGCTGTTGCCTTTGTATTTGGCCGAGAGCAGGGCGAACGCGGTTTTGTTGTCGAGGTCGCCGGCCAGGGCCTTGCCGTCTTCCTTGCCGGTGAAGAACCCGAGGTTGGCGCCCAGGGTCCAGTCGCCCACGGGCTGGCTGTGGGTCAGGTTGAAATACTGTTGCTGGTAGATGTCACTGAGTTCGGCGTACCACACGCCTACCTGGGTGCGCTTGTCGTTGAAGGTGTATTCGCCGCCGCCGAAGTTGAAGCGGTCCGAGGTGAATGCGGCTTTGCCGTTGAGAAACATGTCATCCATGCTCGCGTCGTTGCGCGGGCTGTTGCCGCGAAACTGGCCGCCATACAAGGTCAGGCCGGCGATTTCCCTGGACGTTACCTGGCCGCCGCGGAACGTTTGCGGCAGTGAGCGGCCGTCATCCGAGCGCAGGATCGGCAGTACCGGCATCCATTCGCCGACTTTCAATTCGGTGTTCGACAGCTTGGTTTTCAGCGCCACGCCCAGGCGCCCGAAGTTATCGGCAGGGCGGCCATCGCTGCGGGTCGGCAGCAGTTGGGTGCCGGCGGTACCTTTGCCGCCGTCGAGTTTCTGCGAGTAAAGGCCCAGCACGTCCAGGCCGAAACCGACGGTGCCTTGGGTGAAGCCGGACCTGGCATCGAGAATGAAGTTTTGCGTCCACTCCTCGGCCTTGCCCTGGGGGTAGGCGGGGTTGGTGAAGTTGCGGTTGAAGTAGGCGTTGCGCAGGTTGAGCGTGGCGGTGGCGTCATCGATGAAGCCTTCTGCCGAGGCGGTGGCGGGGAGGGTAAAGGCCAGGCTGCTCAAACCGATGGCGGCAAAACGGGTGGTGCCGGAGAAATGGCGGACGTGTTGGCTCACAGTGACGCTCCCTTGTCTTCTTGTTGTTTTTATTTTTTGTTATACGTTGTCGTACAACATTGGGAGCGATATTTGCGAGGTTTCAGGGGGTTGTCAATCGAAAGTTATACGATGACTCCCTGCGTGAAGGGAGTCAGTGGGGGAGGAGTTATCCCGCTGCAACCATGGGCGGCAAGGTGCCAAGCAGCGAAACGGTGGCTACCGCTGAAACACCTAGTAACCATTCAATCATCACGCTGGCCTTCAAGGCAGGCAGCCGCTGTTCACAGTTGTGAATCCGCAGGCGGTTCAGCAGCGCCAGGGCGAGCATGCCGAACACCAGCAGCACCTTGATCAACAGGATCAGGGCGAACCCTGTGAACAATGGCGTCGGCCAGAACTGCCCGGTGAGCACCCGCACGTTGATCAGTCCGGTCACCAGCAGCCCTGTCACCAGGCCATAACCGATGCCACTGAAGCGCTTGAGGATCGGTTCCAACGGATAGCGGGGCGATTGCCTGAGGATCAACACCAGCAGGAGCAGGCCGCCCAGCCAGGCACCGACACACACCAGGTGCACCACCTGATTGAGGATCAGCAACTGTCCGGCCATGCCATTGAGCATGGCGCCATGGCCCACCGGTGCCAGTGTCGCCAGCAGCAATGCACAGAGCGGCAGGCGCAACGCCTTCCACGGCGTCATCAGGCCCAGAACCAGCAGCACGTTCAGTAGCAAGTGCCAGGTCCAGACCTGGCCGAAGAAGGTTTTGCCCAGCACCAACTGCACGGTCGACCATTCCAGCGCGCCCAGCCCGACACCGGCCATGCTCGCGCTGATCAACAGCAGCCACGCCACCCCCGACACCAATGCCAGCCACGCCAACCCTTGGGTGATGCGCGACAGTTGGCGGTCCAGCACCGGTTGCGGTCCCGCGCCCAGCAGCCAGGGCCTGAACACACAGGCCCCGAACATCAACAGCACGACGATGAAATGCAGGAAACGGCACAGCACCAGCAGGGTGGCCATGGATTACTGGCCGACCTTGAAGCTGTATTCACCGTTGCTCTTGTGGGTATCCACCGAGACCGCGTTCCACACCACTTTGTAGGTGCCGGCGGCCAAGGGTGCGGCCGGTGTCACCACCAATACTTTCTTGTCGGCGTCCGGGGTTTCCAGGCCCTTGATCGCGACTTCGGTGCCGTCCTTGCTCAGGGATACCTTGGTGAAGGTCGCTTCAACGCCTTCGCTGAACGTCAGGCGCAGGTCCTTGGGCGCGGCGACGCTGCTGTCGGCGGCAGGCTCCGAGCTTTTCAGGTGGGCGTGGGCAAACGCGGCCGAGGCGCCCAGCAGGGAAGCGAGCAGGGCAACGGTGGTGAGGGTCTTCTTGATCAACATTGTTCAATACCTTCAGGTGAGAGTCAGTCGTTCGGTAGTGCCATGTGCAACAAGGGGAAGGGCTTGCCTTCGCCATCGACGGGCGAGCGGCCGGTCTGGATAAAACCATAGTGCAGGTAGAAACCCACGGCCTGTGGATTCTGCTCGTTCACGTCGACCCGCAGGGTGTCGTGGCGGGCGCGTACGAAGTCCAGCAACTGGCGACCGATGCCCTGGCCGCGTCGGTTCGGGTCGATAAACAGCATCTCGACATTATTGCCGCCGGTGCCGACGAAGCCGCCAATGCCTTGGGTATCTTCGTACACCCACACTTCAAGTGCGGGCATCGGCAGGTAGCAGTCGCGTACCAGGGGCAGCAGGCGCTGGATGTCGTCTTCGCTGAGAAAGTCATGGGTGGCGCGCACCGAGCGTTCCCACAGTGCACCCAGCACCGGGTCGTCGCACGCGCTTCGCTGTCGAATAGTCATGGGGGATGATCCTTCGAGGGGATGGCGATGCTAACCAATCCGCTATCGGCGGGGAAGGTTCTTGTACGAAGTTTCACAGTGGCGTGTCGCCGCGATCTAGAGCGGATGGTAGTCTTGAAGCCATGTTGTTGTCAGGGAGCCCTTATGGGCAATCACAAGATCGGTATTCGTCGGGTCAACGTCGAAAAGATTCTGCTGGCGGCTGAAAAGGTCTTCGCCGAGAAGGGCTATGGCAGCACCGCCATGGCCGACATCGCTGAAGAAGTGCAACTGCCGCGCTCCAACCTGCATTACTACTTCAGTACCAAGAGCGAGCTGTACAGCGCGGTGTTGTTCGACCTGCTCGAGGTGTGGAAGCAGGACGCCTTGTGCTTCGAGATGTTCGACGACCCGCGGGTGGTGCTCAGTAGCTACATCCGCGCCAAGATGCAACATTCCCGCAGCCGGCCTTATGGTTCGAAAGTCTGGGCGAATGAAATCATCCACGGCGCGCCAACCCTGGGGGAGGCGCTGGATGTGAGCCTGTATGACTGGGCCAAGATGAAGGAAGCGAAGATTCGCCAGTGGGTGGAGGACAAGCGGATTTTGCCGGTGGAGCCGTCGAGCCTGCTGTATATGATCTGGGCGTCGACCCAGCACTATGCCGACTTTGATCATCAGGTGAAGATCCTGAATGACCATCAGCCGTTGTCGGACATGCAGTTTGAGCGGGCGGTGCAGACGGTGACGAGTGTGATCCTGCGGGGGATCGGGTTGGAGCCCTAGATCGTTCCCACGCTCCGCGTGGGAATGCCGCCTGGACGCTCTGCGTCCGTTCTTAAGGTCGTGACGCGGAGCGTCAACGGATGCATTCCCACGCGGAGCGTGGGAACGATCATTCAGGCTACACCGCCTCGCGGTAGGGGTTCCTCGGGTCCTGCGTCCAGTTCAAAAACGGCTTCCCGGTATCCACCGGCACCATCTCGATACAGTCCGCCACCGGGCAGGTGATCTGGCACAGGTTGCACCCCACGCACTCATCATCGATCACCTCGTATTTATGTGTCCCATCTGCCTGCTTCAAGCTGGCAATCGCCTGGTGCGACGTATCTTCACAGGCAATATGGCAACGCCCACAGCCAATACATGCCGCCTGGTCAATTTTGGCGATCACCTGGTAATTGATATCCAGGTACTTCCAATCCGTCGTATTGCCCACCGCCCGCCCGGAAAATTCCTGCAGGCTGCTGTAACCCTGGCTGTCCATCCACCGCGACAGCCCGTCCTTCATTTCTTCGACAATCCGAAACCCATGCAGCATCGCCGCCGTGCACACCTGCACCGCGCCGCAGCCCAGCGCAACGAATTCCGCTGCATCGCGCCAGTTGCCAATCCCGCCAATCCCGCAGATCGGCAAGCCTTGTGTCTGTGGGTCCCGGGCAATCTCCGCCACCATGTTCAGCGCGATGGGTTTCACCGCCGAGCCGCAGTAACCCCCGTGGGTGCTTTGGGTGCCGACCATCGGCAGGGCGACCATGCGCTCCAGGTCGACACTGGTGATGGAGTTGATGGTGTTGATCAGCGACACCGCATCCGCGCCCCCGCGATACGCTGCCCGCGCCGCCACGCGTATGTCGGTGATGTTCGGCGTGAGCTTGACGATCACCGGCAGCGAGCAATAGGTCTTGCACCAGCGCGTCACCTGTTCCACATACTCCGGCACCTGGCCCACCGCCGCGCCCATGCCGCGTTCCGGCATGCCGTGGGGGCAGCCGAAGTTCAGCTCGATGCCGTCGCAGCCGGTGGCTTCCACCAGTGGCAGGATGTGTTTCCACGACTCCTCAACACACGGCACCATCAATGACACGATCAGCGCGCGGTCCGGCCAGTCCTTTTTCACCTGGGTGATTTCCCGCAGGTTGATCTCCAGGGACCTATCGGTAATCAGCTCGATATTGTTGATGCCGAGCACTTCACGGTTGGCGCCAAAGTGCGCCGAGTAGCGCGATGAGACGTTGACCGCGGCCGGGTCTTCGCCGAGGGTTTTCCAGACCACGCCGCCCCAGCCTGCTTCAAAGGCGCGGACCACGTTGTAGGCCTTGTCGGTAGGCGGCGCGGAGGCCAGCCAGAACGGATTGGGGGCTTTGATACCGGCGAATACAATCGAGAGATCGGCCATTACGCAGCCTCCACATTCAGCATGAGTTGGGCGTGCATGGCTTCAGCGGCCAGCTTGCCGTGTTGCACGGCCTGGACGGTGAGGTCCTGGCCGAGGCTGACGCAATCGCCGCCGGCGTACACACCGGGGATGCTGGTGCGCAGCTGTTCGTTGACGAAGATCCGATCGCCCTGGCGTTGCAGTTGGTGGGCCAGCGGGTCGTGCAGCGCCTCGTCGTCGAAGCCTTGGCCGATGGCCTTGAAGATCGCGTCGGCGGCCAGTTCGAAGGTCTCGCCGGTGGCTTGCAGGCGGCCATCGACCATGCGGGTGCGGGCGAAACGCATGCCGCGCACATGGCCCTGGTCGTCGAGCAACACTTCTTCGGGCTGGGCCCAGGTCAGCAGGCGTACCTGGTTGGCCTTGGCGATGTCCTGCTCATGGCCGGTGGCGCCCATTTCAGCCAGGCCACGGCGATACACCAGGTTGACGTCACGGGCACCGAGGCGGGCCATTTGCACCGCCATGTCGATGGCCGTGTTGCCGGCGCCGAGCACGATGCAACGGTCGGCCAGGGGCAGTTGACTGAGGTCGTCGGCCTGGCGCAGTTCACGGATGTAGTCGGTGGCGGCGAGCAGGCCGGGGGCGTCTTCGTGTGGCAGGCCGAGCTGTTTGCTGGCAGCCAGGCCAAGGCCGAGGAACACTGCATCGAACTGCTGGTGCAGTTCGCTCAAGGTCAGGTTGTCGCCCAGGCGCTGGCCGTGACGGATCTCGATGCCGCCGATCTGCAGGAGGAAATCCAGTTCCTTTTGCGCGAAGTCATCCACCAGCTTGTACTTGGCGATCCCGTATTCATTCAGGCCGCCGGCTTTTTCCCGGGCTTCGAAAATCACCACGTCATGGCCGTGCAGGGCGCTGCGATGGGCGCAGGACAAACCCGCAGGCCCGGCGCCGACCACCGCGATGCGCTTGCCGGTGGGCGCGGCGCGCTGGAACGGGTGTTCGCTGAAGTGCGCGTTGTCCACCGCGTAACGCTGCAACAGGCCGATCAGCACCGGGGCGCATTCCTCGGCATTGTTGCGCACGCAGGCTTGCTGGCAGAGGATTTCCGTCGGGCAGACCCGGGCGCAACTGCCGCCGAGGATATTCGCCGAGAGAATCTTCTGCGCGGCGCCCTGGACGTTCTCCGTGTGGATATTGCGGATGAACGACGGGATATCGATCTCGCTGGGGCACGCGTTGACGCACGGCGCGTCGTAGCAGTAGAGGCAGCGCGACGCTTCCAGTTGGGCTTGCCGGGCATTGAGCGGCGGCGCCAGGTCGGTGAAATGCGCGGCGAGGGCCGCCGCATCTTCATGGGGGTGGGGAAGATGGTTCAGGGTCTGGATCACGGTATTGGCCTCACGGTTTTTGAGGTGCTGCCTCTGGTGGGCAGTGGTTTTTTTGTTGCCTGTACCGGCCTCTTCGCGAGCAAGCCCGCTCCCACATTCGCCCCCATTCCAACAGGATAAATGCAGTCGAATGTGGGAGCGGGCTTGCTCGCGAATGGCGGCCTCAGCGTTTCACAGCAACCGGCCTGGAACGCTCCGCCCGCTTGCTCAACTGCTCAAACACCGGCGGATACGTCGGCCGTTCGATATACCGACCCGCACCCCGTTCGGCGCGCAAATCCCCATCCGCCCAGACCAGCTTGCCCTGGCTGATGGTATGGCTCGGCACGCCGCGCACGGTCTTGCCTTCGAAGATGTTGAAGTCGACTTTCTGGTGGTGAGTCTTCGCGGAAATGGTCCGTGTGCCTTGCGGGTCCCACAGCACCAGGTCAGCATCGGCCCCCACGCGGATCGCTCCTTTGCGTGGATACAGGTTGAAGATCTTCGCGGTGTTGGTAGACGTCAGCGCAACGAATTCCTGCATCGACAAGCGCCCAGTGTTCACGCCCTCATCCCACAACAGCGCCATGCGGTCTTCGATACCGGCAGTGCCATTGGGAATTTTGCTGAAGTCATCCCGCCCGGCGGCTTTTTGCTCGGCGCAGAAGCAGCAATGGTCGGTGGCGGTGGTGTGCAGGTTGCCGGATTGCAAGCCATGCCACAGTGCCTCCTGATGCCCGCGCGGGCGGAAGGGCGGGCTCATCACATAGCCGGCGGCGGTCTGCCAGTCGGGGTGTTGATACACGCTGTCGTCCAGCAGCAGATGCCCGGCCAATACTTCGCCGTACACCGGCTGGCCCTTGCTGCGGGCATAGGTGATTTCATCCAGCGCTTCCTTGGTGGACACGTGCACCAGGTACAGCGGCGTGCCGATGGTTTCGGCAATCCGGATCGCCCGGCTGGCGGCTTCACCTTCCACCTGCGAAGGCCGCGACAACGGATGCGCTTCAGGCCCGGTAATGCCCTGGGCCATCAGCTTGCGTTGCAGGTGATACACCAGCTCGCCGTTTTCGGCATGCACCGTCGGTACCGCACCCAGTTCCAGGCAGCGTTCGAAGCTCGCCACCAAGGTGTCGTCGGCGGCCATGATCGCGTTCTTGTACGCCATGAAATGCTTGAAGCTGTTGATGCCGTGTTGGCTCACCAGCTCGGCCATTTCCTCGCGGACCTGCTCGCTCCACCAGGTAATGGCGACGTGAAAGCCGTAGTCGGACGCCGACTTCTCGGCCCAGCCGCGCCACTGATGGAAGGCTTCCAGCAGGGATTGCTGCGGGTTGGGAATCACGAAGTCGATGATCGACGTGGTGCCGCCCGCCAACCCGGCGGCCGTGCCACTGAAAAAATCTTCACTGGCCACGGTGCCCATGAAGGGCAACTGCATATGGGTATGGGGGTCGATGCCGCCGGGCATCAGGTATTGACCGCTGCCGTCGAGTATCTCGGTGCCGGCGGGAATATCCAGATCAGTGCCAATGGCGCGGATTAGACCGTCTGCGCATAAAACATCGGCTCGGTAACTTTCATCATGGGTAATAACGGTAGCGCCACGGATCAACAGCGACATGTCGAGTTCCTCACAGGCTTGACCGGCTTGTGCCAGTTCTAAGTGTTGTCATGCATCGCGCCGCTGGAAGTTAATTCCTGTCAGCGGTGACAGGAATAGAAACTAGCCCGAGTTTTTCGAATGAGCAAGAATATTTTTTATAAGCTTATATCTTTATTAAGTAATTGAATTTTAACGATAAAAAATCAAAATCACCAAAATGTAGCGGCCTCTCACCATTTTGACGCACTTGACAGGTTCCCAATATGAGCAACATTTCCTATTGCAAATCAGACGCTTGAGACATGCCTCTTGACGGGGCCGGTAAATAAAAATAATTGTGTTGCACCAGATTGAGTCCTGAGGGTTCGGACAACTTCTGCGTTAGTTGGCCTGAGTAACGCTGAAAGTAACGAGGGGCTCTTCGGTCGAGACAACAAAGCTGATAAACATCAGCAAGTTATATAAGCGGTGCGGGCAGGTTGACGGTTTACGGCACGGTTATTGAGTGCGGTGGCGGTTGGCCGGGTCCCGGATGTCATGTTGTCAACGAGGTACTCCGGCCATCCCGTGCACGTCACGGGATGAGCAAAAATAATTCGAAAAAACCGTGGAGCGGCCATGCAACAGAACAGATCGCAAGTCATTGAGCGCAACGGCCTGTACGAACTCGACGCCGGCCCCGACGTCCTCGACAGCCCCCGCTACAACCACGACATGGCACCGACCAAGGTGCGCGAACGCACCTGGAACAAGTGGCATATCACCGCGCTGTGGATCGGCATGTCGGTGTGTGTGCCGACCTACACCCTGGGCGGCGTGCTCACCGCGTACTTCGGGTTGTCGGTGGGCGAGGCGCTGATGGCGATCCTGCTGGCCAATATCGTGGTGCTGATCCCGCTGACCCTCAACGCCTTCCCCGGTACCAAGTACGGCATCCCGTTTCCGGTGTTGCTGCGCTCGTCCTTCGGCGTGCTCGGCTCCAACGTGCCGTGCCTGATCCGCGCGCTGGTGGCGTGTGGCTGGTTCGGTATCCAGACGATGTTTGGCGGCCTGGCGATCCACCTGTTCCTGGGGTCGATTTTCGAGGGTTGGAAATCCCTTGGCGGCACCGGTGAAGTGATCGGCTTCATGATCTTCTGGACCCTGAACCTGTGGGTGGTATTGCGTGGCGCCGAGTCGATCAAATGGCTGGAAACCCTGTCGGCACCGCTGCTGGTGGCGGTGGGTATCGGGCTGCTGGTGTGGGCGCTGCCGAATGTGTCGCTGACCGAGCTGATGGCGATCCCGCCCAAACGTCCCGAAGGCGCCAGCCTCACCGGCTACTTCATGGCGGGCCTGACGGCGATGGTGGGTTTCTGGGCCACCTTGTCGTTGAACATTCCCGACTTCAGCCGCTACGCCAAAAGCCAGAAAGACCAGATCCTCGGGCAGATTTTCGGCCTGCCGCTGACCATGTTCCTGTTCGCCGCCCTCGGCGTAATCATGACCGCCGCCTCGGTGAAACTGGTGGGCGTCAGCGTCTCCGACCCGGTCACCCTGATCGGCCATATCCAGAGCCCGGTGTGGGTGGCCGTGGCGATGGCGCTGATCATCATCGCCACCTTGTCCACCAACACCGCGGCGAACATCGTCTCGCCCACCAACGACTTCCAGAACATCGCCCCCAAGCTGATCAACCGCACCACGGCGGTGGTGCTCACCGGCCTGGTGGGCCTGGCGTTGATGGCCCATGAACTGCTGAAAAAGCTCGGGCTGATCATTTCCGACGTGAGCCTGGAAACCGTCTATTCCAACTGGTTGCTGGGTTACTCAAGCCTCTTGGGGCCGATCGCCGGGATCATGGTGGTGGACTATTTCATCATCAAGAAACAGCAACTGGACCTCGCCGGTTTGTATCGTGATGACGTGTACCCGGCGTGGAACTGGCATGGCTTCCTGGCGTTTGGCGTGCCGGTGGTGCTGACGTTGCTGTCCCTGGGCAGCGATGCGTTCAGCTGGTTCTACAGCTATGGCTGGTTCACCGGCTCGGCGCTCGGTGGCCTGTTGTATTACGCCCTCTGCATGAAACGCGGGGCTCGTGTGGTCGCCGTGAAAACACCGCTTTAATCGATGTGGAATGCAATCAAATGTGGGAGCGGGCTTGCTCGCGAATACGGTGTGCCAGTCGCCAGATGTGTTAGCTGAATCACCGCCTTCGCGAGCAAGCCCGCTCCCACATTTTTGATCGCAGTCCTCCAGTGAGAGTCTGGTCAAATTTATAAGAACTACTGCCTGAGGAGACCCCCATGAACGCTGCCATAGACGTTCTGCAATCCACCCATCAGCACATCAACCGCGATCGTCTGTGGCTGTCCCTGATGGAACTCGCCAAGCTCGGCGCCACCCCCAAGGGCGGCGTCTGCCGCCTGGCCCTGACCGACCTCGATCGCCAGGCCCGCGACCTGTTTGTGAAGTGGTGCGAGGAAGCGGGCTGTACCGTGACCATCGATGGCGTCGGCAATATCTTCGCCCGCCGGCCGGGGCGCAATCCCCAGTTGCCGCCGGTGATGACCGGCAGCCATATCGACACCCAGCCCACCGGCGGCAAGTTTGATGGCTGTTTTGGCGTGCTGGCGGGCGTTGAGGTATTGCGCACCCTCAATGACCTGAAGGTGGAAACCGAAGCGCCGCTGGAAGTGGTGGTGTGGACCAACGAAGAAGGCTCGCGCTTTCCTCCCTGCATGATGGGCTCCGGGGTGTTTGCCGAGAAATTCACCCTGGTCGACACGCTGGCCAAGACGGATGCCGATGGCGTGACCGTGGGCGATGCGCTGAATGCCATTGGGTATGCCGGATCACGCCCGGTGAGCGGGCACAAGGTGGGCGCATATTTCGAAGCACATATCGAGCAAGGTCCGATTCTTGAGGATGAAAAGAAAACCATCGGTGTGGTGCTGGGCGCCCTTGGCCAGAAATGGTTCGACCTGAAACTGCGGGGTGTCGAGGCGCATGCGGGGCCGACCCCGATGCACCTGCGCAAGGATGCCCTGGTCGGTGCCGCGGCCGTGGTGGCTGCAGTTAACGCGGCGGCGTTGGGTCATCAGCCTCACGCCTGCGGCACCGTCGGTTGCCTGCAAGCGTATCCGGGCTCACGCAACGTCATTCCTGGCGAAGTGCGCATGACCCTGGACTTCCGCCATCTGGAACCGGCGCGGCTGGATTCGATGATTGCCCAGGTGCGCAAAGTGATTGACGAAACCTGCGCCAAGCACGGCCTCACGTTCGAGATGACACCCACCGCTGACTTCCCGCCGCTGTACTTCGACAAAGGCTGCGTGGATGCCGTGCGTGATGCGGCCAATGGGTTGGGGTTGTCCAACATGGATATCGTGAGCGGGGCAGGGCATGACGCGATTTTCGTCGCGGAACTGGGGCCCGCGGGGATGATCTTTGTGCCGTGTGAAGGTGGCATCAGCCATAACGAAATCGAGAACGCGGCGCCGGATGATTTGGCGGCGGGGTGTGCGGTGTTGCTGAGGGCGATGGTGGCAGCTTCGGTGGCAATCGCCAGCGGTAAGTTGGCTGCCTGAGTACGTCCAGTCACTGCGATAAAATGTGGGAGCGGGCTTGCTCGCGAAGGCGGTGTGTCAGCCAGCATATCCGGTGCTGACCCACCGCCTTCGCGAGCAAGCCCGCTCCCACAGTTGATCACTGTCGTTCTTGAGACAGGTATCAGGCGTCGGGCTTCCAGCCTCCGCCCAGCGCCGTCACCAAACCCACACTCGCCTGCAACTGCCGCGTCTGCACCGCCTGCAACGTGCGCTGCGCCTGCAACGCCGCCGTCTGCGCCGTCACCACATCCAGATAGCTCACAGCCCCCGCCTGGTAACTGTTCATCGCCAGTGCCTGTGTGTGTTCGGCGGCATTCGCGGCGGCTTGTTCGTCCATCGCCTCCTGCTGCAAGTCGCGCAGTTGCCCAAGGTTGTCTTCCACCTCACGCACGGCTCTTAACACCTGGCTGCGATAGTGCGCCGAAGCCTCTTCAAACTCCGCCTTGGCCTGGCGCTCATTGGCGCTCAACCGGCCGCCATCAAAGATCGGCAGATTCACCAGCGGCCCCAGCGCCCAATACCGATTGGCGGCGGAGAACAAGTTGCCCACACCTTGGGTCTGCCCGCCAATCAAGCCGGTCAAACTGAAATCCGGGTACCACGCCGCCTTGGCCACGCCGATATTCGCGTTGGCCGCAAACACCCGTCGCTCGGCTGCCGCGATATCCGGCCGGCGTTGCAGCAGGTGGCTCGGCAGTTGTTGCGGAATCCCCGGCAGCGCGATCAATTGCTGGCTCGGCGGCAGCTGGAATTCACTGGCGGATACGCCCACCAATTCACCAATCGCATGCTCGGTGAGATTGCGTTGACCGCGCACATCGTCAAGCTGCGCCTGTGCTTCAGCCAGCTGATTCTGCGCCCGGGTCAGGTCGAGCTCCGAGGCGATCTGCCCCTCGTACCGGCTGCGGGTCAGTTTCAGCGCCTGGCCAAAATCATCCAGCGAACTGCTGAGAATCCGGCTCTGGGCATCCAGTCCGTTGAGCTGCACGTACAGCGTCGCCAACTGATGCTGCAGGCTCAGGCGTGCCACCGCCAAATCATCCCCGGAGGCTTGGGCCTGTGCATCGCCAGCCGCCACCTGGTTGCGGATTTTGCCCCACAGATCCAGATCGAAGCTCAGCGCGAACCCCGCCGTGTTGCTGTTGTACACCGAAGGCTGGGTATCACCCCGCAGTGGCCGATTGTCCGATTGCCGCTGGCGCAACGGTTGCGCGCTGGCGGTTATTTGCGGGAACAGCCCGGCATGCAACTGGCTGGCATACGCCTGGGACGCATCGAAATGCGCCAGCGCCGCCGCCAGGTCCGGGTTGGCCTTGAGCAGTTGTTCCTGCAGGTCGTTCAGGTGCGGGTCCTGATACAGCTGCCACCACTTCGGCGCCAGTTGGTCGGACGGTTGCGCGCTGTGCCACGGGCCGTCGCTGGTCTGTTCGCGGTACTTGGCCGGCAGGTCGATGGTCGGCGCCTTGTAGGTGGGCGCCAGCGAGCAACCGTGCAGTGCCACCAATACCAGGGCCGCGAGGGGTTTAAGCCTTGGACGCATGGGCACCTCCGGCATCGGCCATTTGCACGGCGTCGCCTTCGCGCAGTGCGTCGGGTGGGTTGTCGACTACGCGATCGGCGGGTTTCAGGCCCTGGTCAATCACCAGGCGCTCGCCGAGGTCGAGGCCGATGTGGATGTCTTGCAGGTGCACGTGGTTCTTGGCGTCCAGTACCGCGACCTGGGTGCCTTCGGCGCGGAAGATCAGGGCGCTGGCCGGGATGCTCACGCCATGGGTATCCGCCGGAATCGCCAGGGTGGCTTCGGCGTAGTCGCCGGGCAGCAACTTGCCGTCCGGGTTGTCGGCCACGAACTGTGCGAGCAGGGTGCCGGAGCGGCGGTCGATGGCGGTGGAGTCGCCCATCAGCTTCGCGCTGAAGTGTTCGCCGGGGTGCTCGGGTACCGTCAGTTGGGCGGCCAGCCCGGGATGAATCACCGCGGCGTAGTTCTGCGGCACCGGCACGTAGAGGCGCAGTTGGTGGGTGTCGGCGATGTCGAACAGTTCCGGATCGCTGTCGCTGTCAGCCTTGATCAACTGGCCGATGTCGGTGTTGCGCGCGGTGATCACACCGGCGAATGGCGCGCGAATGGTCTTGTAGTCTTCCAGCGCCGAGAGCCGCGCATAGTCAGCCTCAGCGGCCTGGGCGTTGGCCTTGGCGGCCAGGGCATTCGAGGTTTTTTCATCGGCCTCCTGGCGCGATACCGAATGGCTGTCCAGCAGGTTTTTCCAGCGGGTGGCGGTGGTTTGCGCCAGGCGTGCATTGGCCTGCTCCTGCACCATGCGCGCGTGGGTTTGCGCCACTTGCTGGTCGAGGTCGGGGCTGTCGATCTCGGCGAGAATCTGCCCGGCCTTGACCTGGCTGCCGATGTCGACTTTCCAGTCTTTCAGGTAACCGCTGACCCGCGCATGAATCGGTGCCTTGCTCCAGGCTTCCAGATGCGCGGGCAGGCGCAGGGTGTCGCCGGCCGCGTTCTGTTTGGGCTGGAACACCAGCACCTGCGGCACGGCGGCGGTTTCGGTCCAGGCGGTGACGGATTTTTCATGCATCGTACGGGCGTGCAGGCCGTTGGCGACCAACAGGGCGGCCAGTGTCAGGCCGCCGACACCCATGAGCATCAGACGCTTGCGCGAGGGTTTGTGATCAGACGACATGTGAAGTTTCTCCAGCAGCAGCGCGAGTAGGGTGACGACCGTGGACCAGGCTGAAGACCACGGGTACAAACAGCAAAGTGGCAGTGGTGGCGAGGATCAGGCCGCCGATCACGGCACGTCCCAGCGGCGCGTTTTGTTCTTCGGACAAGGCCAGCGGCAACATGCCGATGATCATCGCCAGGGCGGTCATGCAGACCGGGCGGAAACGGGTGTAGCCGGCTTCCAGTGCGGCCTTGAGTGCATCGCCATGTTCGGCCAGGCGCTCTCGGCAGAAGCTCACCACCAGGATCGAGTTGGCGGTGGCCACGCCCATACAGAGGATGGCCCCCGTGAGTGCGGGCACCGACAATGACGTGCCGCTGAGGAACAGCATCCAGACGATTCCCGCGAGCGCTGCCGGCAGTGCGGTGATGATCACGAACGGGTCGGTCCAGGACTGGAAGTTGACCACGATCAGCAGGTAGATCAGCACCACCGCACCGAGCAGGCCGAAGCTCAAGCCGTTGAACGCTTCATGCAGCGCATCGATCTGCCCGTGCAGGCTGATGGTCGCGCCTTTGGGGCGCATCGGGGCCATGTCGTTCAGCACTTTTTGCACATCGCTGGCGACGCCGCCGAGGTCGCGGCCTTGCACGTTGGCGTACAGGTCCAGGGTCGGCTCGATGTTGTAGTGGGTCACCACCGCCGGGCTTTGTACCCGCGAGATGGTCGCCACGCCGCCGAGGATCTGCGACTGACCATCGGCACCGGTTACCGGCAACGCTTCCAGGGACGGCAGGCTGTCGAGGCGGTATTGCGGGGTGGCTGCCACGATCGAATACGACACGCCGTTGGCCGGGTTGAGCCAGAACGTTGGTGCGGTTTGCGAGCTGCCGGCCAGGGACGCAACCATGCTGTTGGTTACGTCACGCTCGGTGATGCCCAGGCCGTTGGCACGCATGCGGTCCACGTTGACTTGCAGTGACGGGTAGCCGGTGGACTGCTGGATGCGCAGGTCGGCAATGCCCGGTATGTGTTTCAGGCGACGTTCCAGTTCGATGGCGTAGGCGCGGTTTTCTTCATCGCTGCGCCCGGAGATTTTCACGTCCAGCGGGGCCGGCGAACCGAAGTTGAGGATCTGGCTGCTGATGTCTGCCGGGAGGAATGCGAACTGGCTGCCGGGGAAGCTTTCGGGCAACGCTTCACGCAGTTTTTTCACGTAGTCGGCGGTGGGCGCATGGTCCTTTTTCAGGGTGACCTGGATATCGCCGTCCTGTGGGCCGATGGTGCCACTGCTGCTGTAGGCCATGTCGATGCCGCTCAGCGGGATGCCGATGTTGTCGACGATGGTGTCCAGTTCGTCGGCCGGAACGATCTCGCGAATCCGCGCTTCGATCCGGTCAAAGGCCGCCGCGCTCTCTTCGATGCGTGTGCCCAGCGGCAAGCGCACGTGCAGGGCCATGGCCCCGGCGTCGGTGGCCGGGAAGAAGTCCTGGCCCAGGCTTGGCAGCAGCAGGAACGAGGCGAGGATGCACGCCAGGAAGCCGATGATGAAGCGCTTGCGGGCGCCGAGGGCCAGGGTCAGCAGGCCGTGATAAACGTCCCGCACGTTGGAGAAGTGACGCTCAAAACCCTGCTGGAAATTCAGCACCGATTGCAGCACCGCGTTGCGCTGCGGTTTGTGCTGGTCGCCCTCGTGATGGTTGATGAATTCATCTTCCGGGTGATGACCTTCACCTTGCTCCGGCACGTGCGGCTTGAGCAGGAACATCGCCAGGGTCGGCACCAGGGTCCGCGACAGAATGAACGAGCTGGCCATGGCGAAAATCACCGCCAATGCCATCGGGCGGAACAGGTAGCCGGCGATGCCTTGCAGCATGAACATCGGCACAAATACGATGCAGATACACAGCAGGGACACGAACGCCGGGCCGACGATTTGCTTGGCGCCGTCGAGGATCGCGTCCTTCACCGCCTTGCCTTGTTCCAGGTGCCAGTTGATGTTCTCGATGGTCACTGTGGCGTCGTCCACCAGGATCCCCACCGCCAACGCCAGCCCGCCGAGGGTCATGACGTTGAGGGTTTGCCCGGTGGCCGCCAGCAGGGCGATGGCCGACAGCACCGCGAGGGGAATCGACGCGGCGATGATGATGGTCGAGCGCCAGCTGCCGAGGAACAGCAGGATCATCGCACTGGTCAGCAAGGCGGCGATGATGCCTTCCTGGGCCACGCTGCCCACCGACTGTTTGACGAACACCGAGGCGTCGCCGAGCAGTGAGGTCTTCAGCGACGGCGGCAGGGTTTCATTGATGCGCGGCAGCATCTGGCGGATGCCGTCGATGATCGACAGGGTGGAGATGCTGCCGTTTTTCAGGGCCGGCATCAGCACCGCACGGTGGCCGTCGACGCGCACGATGTTGGTCTGCGGCGGCGAGCCGTCACGCACGTGGGCCACCTGGCCGATGGTGATGATCGCACCGTCGACTGTCTTGATCGGCAAGTCGTTGAGCTCATCAATCGCCTTCGGGCTGTTGTTGAGCAAAATCGTGTATTCGTTGGGGCCGAGTTTGGCGGTACCCACCGGGATAATCTGGTTCTGCAGGGCCAGGGCGTTGCCTACGTCCTGCGCCGAGAGGCCTTTGGCGGCCAGCGCCTGTGGGTCGAGGTCGAGGGTGATCTGGCGTTGCTTGCCGCCCATTGGCGTGGGCATGGCCAGGCCGGGCAGGGCGCTTAGGGGCAAGCGGATGTTGTTCTGCACCAGGTCGCGGATCTTCGCTTCCGACAAGCTGGGGCTGGAGAACGCCATCTGCAGAATCGGCACCGTAGAGGCGCTGTAGTTGAGGATCAGCGGCGGCGTAATGCCCGGTGGCATCTGCTTGAGCACGGTTTGTGACACCGCTGTTACCTGGGCGTTGGCGGTGCGGATATCCACGCCGGGCTGGAAGAAAATCTTCACGATGCCCATGCCGGGTAACGACTGCGATTCAATGTGCTCGATGTCGTTGACGGTGGTACTCAGGGAGCGTTCGTAGGTGTAGATCACGCGACCGGCCATGGCGTCCGGAGACAGGCCGTTGTACTGCCAAACCACCGCAACGACGGGGATGCCAATATCGGGAAATACGTCAGTGGGGGTACGCAAGGCCGCCATGGGCCCGATGATGCAGATGAAAATTGCCAGCACGATAAACGTGTAGGGCTTGAGCAGTGCGGTCTTTACCAGCCCGAGCATGCCGTAACCTCCAAAGGAGTTGGATTGCAAACGCTCGCAGTCTTGACGGACCCACCTAACACGCACCTTTCAGCCAGGTGAAGGAAGATTTAGTTAACGGCTGAAGATCCTTTCATATGTATTCATTTGTTCAACAATGGTGACAGTAACAAGCTGGATACCGATCGAACGGGAGCTGTTTCGCCTGTTCACTCTTTATCCATTTGGAGTTCTGCCATGTCTCTTAAACCCTTGTTGTTGATCCCGGCCTTGAGTGCGGTCCTGTTGTTGTCGGCGTGTGCCGGCCCGATGCCGAAGGCGGACCCGAGCGAAGCCTGGATCGGCTTGCAAGAGGAGGCACCCAACGACCTGATGGCCGAGCGGGTAGACGGTAAAAACATTAATGATGGCCGCTACTTCGAAGTGAAACCCGGCGCGCATCGCCTGGACGTCACCTTGTTTGAAGAAGAGGCGGGGGATGATAACCAGCAGGATTGTCGCGGGCATGTGACCTACGGCAACTTCAAGGCCGGCGAGCATTACACCCTGGTGGAATCCAGCCTGGGTACGACGGTGCGTGCCGAGTTGAAGGATAGCCACGGCAAGGAATTGGCGCAGACCGAAGACTTCAGTTGCATGCCTGGCTAAGGCGTCAGGCGTGGTGCCCGGCGGGTTTGTGCAGCTTGCCGGGTGCTGCGGGTTTTACGTGTGGGTGATGGTGCCGGCGGGTCACGCGCATCACGCCCCACAGCATGGCGGCGGCGACGGCCAGCCAGCCACAGATCAAAAGCAGAATCGTTGTTGTCAGGCTCATATGTGCCTCCTTTCGCCCGGTGCCGGGCACACACTGTCTTCTCAATGGACAGTCTAGCTATCCGCAGGTTGCCTGCTATTGACCAATGGTCGTGTGCGTCCAACTTGTTTGCTCTATCGCCGGCCTTTTACTGCGCTGCAAGGCTATACCCGCGCCCCGGAGCGTCCTATGATCAGGGCCCACGTCGACCGTTGATCAAGTGAGTGAAGAAGTTGCGGTTTCCCTCGAACATTAAAACCTCCTGGTGGGTCGCCGCCTGTTTCATGGGGCTGGCGGCCTGTTCCTCGCATCCAAAACCCACGAGCATCCCGGGCCTGCCGGAGAGTGTCGAGCTCAAGGGCGTGCCGGCGTATCGCGGTGAGACTTACCTCGGTGGCCCAGCCGCTCTTGCCAGCATGCTGTCTCAACAAGGCATTGTGATTACACCGGGGCTATTGGATAAGCCACTGCATTTGCCGGGCGCTGAAGCGGACCTTGAGCGCAACATGCAGGTGCTGGCCCGTGAATACGGGATGTTGGTGTACCCGCTGGAAGATCAGCTGCCGGCGCTGCTGGCACAGGTCGCGGCCGGGTACCCGGTGATGGCGCGTATCACCCAGGGCTCGACCTTCTGGGCCGGTCCGCGGTATGTCGTGGTGGTGGGTTACAACAAGCAGAAGAGCATGGTGCTGCTGCGTTCAGGCTTGGCGCGACGCATGCCGATGGATTTCAGTGCGTTTGAGTCGGCGTGGAAAGACGGCGGCAAGTGGGCGGTACTGATTCAGCGGCCCACCCAGTTGCCGGTCAAGGTCGACGCCCAGCGCTGGCAGCAGGCTGCCAGCGCCACAGCCCAGGCGGGCCAGGAACAGGCGGCGGCCCAGGCGGTCAAGACACTGGCCAGCCAGGCCAAATAAAAAAACGGCGCTCAAGGGCGCCGTTTTTTATGTCGCTATTTACGGATCAGCGGGACTCGGTGACCTGAACATTCGCCCGTGGGCGGTTCTTCAGGTTCTTGTCAGCCTTGTAGCGCAATGCGACGTCTGGCACCGAGCCGCTCTTGCCGGTTTCGACCCAGCTGCGGATGCGCCCGGCATCGGCAAAGTGGGTGAATTTGCCGAAGGCATCGAGGATCACCAGCGACACCGGGCGATTACCCATGCTGGTCACCAGCACCAGGCAATGGCCGGCCTGGTTGGTAAAGCCGGTCTTGGTCAGCTTGATGTCCCAGTTGGCGCGGTTGATCAGGTGGTCAGTGTTGGAGAAACCCAGGGTGTAGTTGGGTTTGCGGAACGAGACGGTCTTTTCCTTGGTGGTGCTCAACTGGCTGAGCATCGGGTACTTGCGTGCGGCGGCCAGCAGCTTGCTCAGGTCGCGGGCGGTGGACACGTTATGGATCGACAGGCCGGTAGGTTCCACATAATGGGTACTGGTCATGCCCAGTGCCTTGGCCTTGGCGTTCATCGCTGCGATGAAGGCCGGGTAGCCGCCCGGGTAGTGGTGGGCCAGGCTGGCGGCGGCGCGGTTTTCCGAGGACATCAGGGCAATCAGCAACATCTCCTTGCGCGGCATCTCGCTGCCGATCTTGACCCGGGAGAACACGCCTTTCATCTCTGGCGTGTCCTTGATGTTGATGTCGATGTATTCATCCATGTTCTGCTTGGCTTCCAGCACGATCAGGCCGGTCATCAGTTTGCTCACCGAGGCGATCGGCACGATGACATCCGGGTTGCTGGCATAGATGACTTTGTTGGTCTGCAGGTCTACCACCATCGCACTGCCGGAGGCGATGTGCAGGGTGGACATGTCGCGGGGAGCGGTGGTGGTTTCGCTTGCGCTCGCGAAGGTGCCTGTCAATGCAAAAAATAGGCTGACAATGGAAAGATGAATTTTCACGCGGATGAACTCGCTAAAAAAAGTAGGGATATACCGTTCTGCAACGGAGGTTCTGACAAATAACGTTACATTCTAGAAGTATGGATCAGAAACTGTCGAATGTTCTTCTAGAAACAGATGAAACCCCTTAAAAACAAAGAAAAAACTACTTTTTTTCGGCCAATAAAAAGCCCTGCGATAAGGCAGGGCTCTTTCAGAACGGCTGGTTATTAGACGTGCAGGGTTTCGGCGGCGTACAGGGTGTTTTCCAGCAGGCAGGCACGGGTCATCGGGCCGACACCACCGGGTACCGGGGTGATCCAGCCGGCACGGGGCAGGGCGGTTTCGTACACCACGTCGCCCACGAGCTTGCCATCGTCCTGGCGGTTGATGCCCACGTCGATGACGATGGCGCCTTCCTTGATCCACTCACCCTTGACCAGGCCCGGCTTGCCGGCGGCGACGACCACCAGGTCGGCGCGGCCAACGTGGCCGGCCAGGTCCTTGGTGAAGCGATGAGTCACGGTCACGGTGCAGCCGGCCAGCAGCAGTTCCATGGCCATCGGGCGACCGACGATGTTCGAGGCGCCGACGACGACGGCATCCAGACCATACAGATCGACGCCGGTGCTTTCCAGCAGGGTCATGATGCCCTTCGGGGTGCACGGGCGCAGCAGCGGGATACGCTGGGCCAGGCGGCCGACGTTATAAGGGTGGAAACCGTCGACGTCCTTGTCCGGGCGGATGCGTTCGAGCAATTTCGACGCGTCCAGATGCTCGGGCAATGGCAGTTGCAGCAGGATGCCGTCGATGGCCGGATCGTCGTTGAGGCTGTCGATCAGGTCGGTGAGGGCCTGTTGGGTGGTGTCTTCAGCCAAGTCGTAGGCTTTGGAAATAAAGCCGACCTCTTCACAGTCTTTACGCTTGTGCGAGACATAAACCTGAGAGGCAGGATCGCTGCCGACCAGGATCACCGCGAGGCCCGGCGTGCGCAGGCCTTGTTGGCTGCGCTCGGCGACTCGTTTGGCGATCTGCTGGCGCAGGCTGGCGGCGATTGATTTGCCGTCGATAAGTTGTGCAGTCATTACGCGTGATTAACCATCGAGAGGGGGAAGAAAAGTGCGCGCATTCTCGCATGCCATGGCGTGAGGGCAAAGGCGCTTGGTCTGCAAATTCCCCTAACCCCTTAAATAAAATGAATTTTTTATAAAAAGGATTTGACGGGTTTCGGGTCCATCTATACTATTCGTCGCACTTGTCGGGCACAGCCTAGCACTGGTTAGTTTGTAATCCTCCAAGAGTACAGATTAATAAGGCGCCCGTAGCTCAGCTGGATAGAGCATCCGCCTTCTAAGCGGATGGTCGCAGGTTCGAGTCCTGCCGGGTGCGCCATTAGGCAGCTTTGGCACAAGTAGCGCAATATGGTGGGCGTAGCTCAGTTGGTAGAGCACGGGATTGTGACTCCCGTTGTCGAGGGTTCGATCCCCTTCGTCCACCCCATATTTAAAAAGGCGCCAGATTAATAGTCTGGCGCCTTTGCTTTAAAGGCTTCAAGCGCGGATGTGGTGGAATTGGTAGACACACTGGATTTAGGTTCCAGCGCCGCAAGGTGTAAGAGTTCGAGTCTCTTCATCCGCACCAAATAAAGTTTCGTGAAGGCCTGCGGGTCGGCGCGAAGCTCAACAAATAGCCTTTTTGACGGGCTTTTTGGTCACGCAATATGGTGGGCGTAGCTCAGTTGGTAGAGCACGGGATTGTGACTCCCGTTGTCGAGGGTTCGATCCCCTTCGTCCACCCCATATTTCGAAAGGCGCCAGATTAATAGTCTGGCGCCTTTTTTGTTTCAGCGGTTTGAGTTTCAACGCAGTCGCAGGTGTTGGGCTGCAGGGCAGGGCGTTTCGTCGTATTTATGTTTCGCGATGATGCCGCACTGCTTGCCGGCCTTGTCCGCAGGGTCGGTTGTCAGGGAGATGATTGGCAACCGCTTCTATATATAGAAGGGTTGGCGCAGAGCCCTGGCATGATGGGATGTATTTGCCACCGGGG
The DNA here is from genome assembly GCF_013385565.1 of Pseudomonas sp. E6002. Classification (NCBI taxonomy): domain Bacteria; kingdom Pseudomonadati; phylum Pseudomonadota; class Gammaproteobacteria; order Pseudomonadales; family Pseudomonadaceae; genus Pseudomonas; species Pseudomonas sp. E6002. Next base: position 31,545 of record NZ_JACAPT010000012.1, read on the forward strand.
CGAGCTGCACTCGTGCATTCGCACCTATAAATTGCCTGCTGTTTTTTTACCCGTTTTCAGTAGGGTGACTTCTTGAGTTTGACCCACTAGAATGCATGCCCTTGATTCTGGGGTCGGAAACGGCCAGCTAACGTCTGTGCAACGAGGAATATCCATGCAAGTTTCTGTTGAAAATACTTCTGCTCTTGAGCGCCGCATGAGCATCACCGTGCCGGCCGAGCGCATCGAGACCCAGGTCAACAAGCGTCTGCAGCAGACTGCCCAAAAGGCCAAGATCGCTGGTTTCCGTCCAGGCAAAGTGCCAATGAGCGAAATCAAGCGCCGCTTCGGTGCTGATGCACGTCAGGAAGCTGTAGGTGACGTGATCCAGGCTTCCTTCTACGAAGCCGTTGTCGAGCAAAAGCTGAACCCGGCTGGCTCGCCTTCCATCGAGCCCAAGTCCCTGGAAGCAGGCAAGGATCTGGAATACGTTGCAATCTTCGAAGTGTTCCCTGAATTCGAAGTTGCCGGTTTCGATTCGATCGCCATCGAGCGCCTGAGCGCTGATGTTGCTGACTCCGACCTGGACAACATGCTGGAAATCCTGCGCAAGCAGAACACCCGTTTTGAAGTGGCCGATCGTGCTGCCCAGAACGAAGACCAGCTGAACATCGATTTCGTAGGCAAGGTTGACGGCGAAGCATTCGCTGGCGGCTCCGCCAAGGGTACTCAGCTGGTGCTGGGTTCCAACCGCATGATTCCTGGTTTCGAAGACGGCCTGGTTGGCGCCAAAGCCGGCGAAGAGCGCGTTCTGAACCTGACTTTCCCGGCTGACTATCAGAACCTGGACCTGGCTGGCAAAACCGCCGAGTTCACCGTGACCGTCAACACCGTTTCCGAGCCCAAGCTGCCGGAACTGAACGAAGAGTTCTTCAACCAGTTCGGCATCAAGGAAACCGGCATCGAAGGGTTCCGCACCGAAGTTCGCAAGAACATGGAGCGTGAACTGCGCCAGGCCATCAAATCCAAGGTCAAGAACCAGGTGATGGACGGTCTGCTGGCTGCCAACCCGATCGAAGTGCCGAAGGCCCTGCTGTCCAACGAAGTTGATCGTCTGCGCGTGCAGGCTGTTCAGCAGTTCGGCGGCAACATCAAGCCTGACCAACTGCCGGCCGAACTGTTCGAAGAACAGGCCAAGCGCCGCGTTGTGCTGGGTCTGATCGTGGCTGAAGTGGTCAAGCAATTCGACCTCAAGCCTGACGAAACCCGCGTTCGCGAAATGATCCAGGAAATGGCTTCGGCCTACCAGGAGCCTGAGGCTGTTGTGTCCTGGTACTACAAGAACGACCAGCAGCTGAACGAAGTGCGTTCGGTTGTGCTGGAAGAGCAAGTTGTGGATACTGTTCTGCAGAAGGCTAAGGTGACCGATAAAGCGGTCTCTTACGAAGAAGCAGTCAAGCCGGCTGAAGCAGCACAAGCCGACTGATCGCTCAACTCGTTTGAAAATACACCCATAAGCCAGCCTCGCGCTGGCTTATGCGTATTCAAGACATGACTATTTGGGAGTAACTGCAGAGCATGTTCCGTAATTCGTATATTCAGCAGAACTCTGATATCCAGGCCGCTGGCGGCCTGGTCCCGATGGTTGTCGAGCAATCTGCTCGTGGCGAACGCGCCTATGACATCTACTCGCGCCTGCTCAAGGAGCGAGTGATCTTTCTGGTTGGTCCGGTAGAGGACTACATGGCCAACCTGATTTGTGCGCAGCTGCTGTTCCTTGAAGCGGAAAATCCGGACAAGGACATCCATCTCTACATCAACTCCCCGGGCGGTTCGGTGACAGCGGGCATGTCGATCTACGACACCATGCAGTTCATCAAGCCGAACGTATCGACCACCTGTATCGGTCAGGCGTGCAGCATGGGTGCGTTCCTGCTGACCGCTGGTGCTGAGGGCAAGCGTTACTGCCTGCCGAACTCACGCGTGATGATTCACCAGCCACTGGGCGGTTTCCAGGGCCAGGCATCGGACATCGAAATCCATGCCAAGGAAATCCTCTTCATTCGTGAGCGTCTCAACACGCTGATGGCCAAACATAGCGGGCATACCCTGGAAGAGATCGAGCGCGACACCAACCGTGACAATTTCATGAGCGCCGAAGCGGCTCGTGAATACGGGTTGATCGACGCAGTGATCGAAAAGCGCCCCGCTTAATATAAGCAGCTCAAAATAGGGCTGGTCGGCAGGTCCGACCACCAGTGGACTTGAAAAAGCCCTCAATAGCCTTCATCTTGTGTTGCAAGCCTATCGGATTTGGATCGAACGAATGACTGACACCCGCAACGGCGAGGACAACGGCAAGCTGCTCTATTGCTCCTTCTGTGGCAAAAGCCAGCATGAAGTACGCAAGTTGATTGCCGGCCCCTCGGTCTTTATCTGCGACGAGTGCGTCGACCTGTGCAATGACATCATCCGTGAGGAGGTGCAGGAAGCCCAGGCCGAAAGCAGCGCGCATAAATTGCCTTCGCCTAAAGAAATCAGCGGCATCCTTGATCAGTATGTGATTGGTCAAGAGCGTGCAAAGAAGGTTCTGGCCGTAGCGGTGTACAACCACTACAAGCGTCTGAACCAGCGTGACAAGAAAAGTGACGACGTCGAGCTCGGCAAAAGCAACATCTTGCTGATCGGCCCTACAGGCTCGGGTAAAACCCTGCTTGCAGAGACCCTGGCTCGCCTGCTGAACGTTCCCTTCACCATCGCTGACGCAACCACTCTTACCGAGGCCGGTTACGTAGGTGAAGACGTCGAGAACATCATTCAGAAGCTGCTGCAGAAATGCGACTACGACGTGGAGAAGGCCCAGATGGGCATTGTCTACATCGATGAAATCGACAAGATTTCGCGCAAATCCGACAACCCGTCGATCACCCGGGACGTTTCCGGTGAAGGCGTGCAGCAAGCGCTGTTGAAACTGATCGAAGGCACGGTTGCTTCCGTACCGCCACAAGGCGGCCGCAAGCACCCGCAGCAGGAATTCCTTCAGGTTGATACGCGCAACATCCTGTTCATCTGTGGCGGTGCGTTCTCCGGCCTGGAAAAGGTTATTCAAAACCGTTCCACCCGTGGCGGCATTGGCTTCAGTGCAGAAGTACGCAGCAAGGAAGAAGGCAAGAAAGTCGGTGAATCCCTGCGTGAAGTCGAGCCTGACGATTTGGTCAAGTTCGGTCTGATCCCTGAATTCGTTGGTCGTCTGCCGGTCCTGGCGACGCTGGACGAGCTGGATGAGGCTGCGTTGATGCAGATCCTCACCGAGCCGAAAAACGCCCTGACCAAGCAATACGCCAAGCTGTTCGAGATGGAAGGTGTGGACCTCGAGTTCCGTGCTGACGCGCTCAAATCGGTGGCCAAGCGGGCACTGGAGCGCAAGACCGGCGCCCGTGGTTTGCGCTCGATCCTCGAAGGCGTACTGCTCGACACCATGTACGAAATCCCCTCGCAGTCCGAGGTGAGTAAAGTGGTGATCGACGAAAGCGTTATAGAAGGCAAGTCCAAGCCGCTGTATATCTACGAAAACAGTGAGCCGGCTGCCAAGGCTGCGCCAGACGCGTAAGCGTTGCACCGCCGAGCTGTACAAAATAAAGGGGCCTTAAGGGGCCCCTTTGTTTTTACTGCGTTTAACTGATGCCATTACGCTTGTTTTTTTTGCAGGCAGCCCCCATCTTGGTTTCAAGCTTACTTTCATCTGTCATAGAGGCGAAATCATGAAGACAACCATCGAATTGCCTCTCCTGCCGTTGCGTGATGTCGTCGTCTATCCGCACATGGTTATCCCGCTGTTCGTGGGGCGCGAGAAGTCTATCGAAGCCCTCGAGGCCGCGATGACGGGCGACAAGCAGATCCTGCTGCTGGCCCAGAGAAATCCTGCTGACGATGATCCGGGCGAAGATGCCCTGTATCGCGTTGGTACCGTTGCAACTGTCCTGCAACTGCTCAAGCTGCCTGATGGCACCGTCAAGGTGCTGGTGGAAGGCGAGCAGCGCGGTGCGGTCGAGCGCTTCATGGAAGTGGACGGCCACCTGCGTGCCGAAGTGGCGCTGATCGACGAAGTCGACGCCCCTGAGCGCGAATCCGAAGTGTTCGTTCGCAGCCTGCTGTCCCAGTTCGAGCAATACGTGCAACTGGGCAAGAAAGTCCCCGCAGAAGTCCTCTCTTCCCTCAACAGCATTGATGAGCCAAGCCGCCTGGTCGACACCATGGCCGCGCACATGGCGCTGAAAATCGAGCAGAAGCAGGACATTCTCGAGATCATCGATTTGTCGGCCCGGGTCGAACACGTCCTGGCGCTGCTGGATGCCGAAATCGACCTGCTGCAGGTTGAGAAGCGCATTCGCGGCCGTGTCAAAAAGCAAATGGAGCGCAGCCAGCGCGAGTACTACCTGAATGAGCAGATGAAGGCCATTCAGAAAGAGCTGGGCGACAGCGAGGAAGGCCACAACGAAATCGAGGAGCTGAAAAAGCGCATCGATGCCGCCGGCCTGCCGAAAGACGCGTTGACCAAGGCCACTGCCGAGCTGAACAAGCTCAAGCAAATGTCGCCGATGTCGGCCGAAGCCACCGTGGTTCGTTCGTATATCGACTGGCTGGTGCAGGTGCCGTGGAAGGCCCAGACCAAAGTGCGCCTGGACCTGGCCCGCGCCGAAGATATTCTCGATGCCGATCACTACGGCCTCGAGGAAGTCAAGGAACGCATCCTCGAATACCTCGCCGTGCAAAAGCGCGTGAAGAAGATTCGTGGTCCGGTGTTGTGCCTGGTCGGTCCTCCTGGTGTGGGTAAAACCTCGCTGGCGGAGTCGATTGCCCACGCCACCAACCGCAAATTCGTGCGCATGGCCCTGGGCGGTGTGCGTGATGAAGCGGAAATCCGTGGTCATCGCCGGACTTACATCGGTTCGATGCCAGGAAGATTGATTCAAAAGATGACAAAGGTGGGTGTGCGCAACCCGCTGTTCCTGCTCGATGAAATCGACAAGATGGGCAGCGACATGCGTGGCGACCCGGCGTCTGCTTTGCTGGAAGTGCTCGACCCCGAGCAGAACCACAATTTCAACGACCATTACCTGGAAGTCGACTACGACCTGTCCGACGTAATGTTCCTGTGCACCTCCAACTCGATGAATATTCCGCCAGCCTTGCTGGACCGGATGGAGGTGATTCGTCTGCCGGGTTACACCGAAGACGAGAAGATCAACATCGCCGTCAAATACCTCTCGCCCAAGCAGATTGCGGCCAACGGCCTGAAAAAAGGCGAGATCGAATTTGATGCCGACGCGATCCGCGACATCATTCGTTTCTACACCCGCGAGGCCGGTGTACGGGGCCTTGAGCGTCAACTGGCGAAGATCTGCCGCAAGGCCGTGAAGGAACATGCGCTGGAAAAACGCTTCTCGGTGAAGGTCACCGCTGACCTGCTGGAACACTTCCTGGGCGTGCGCAAATTCCGCTACGGCCTGGCTGAGCAGCAGGACCAGGTAGGCCAGGTCACTGGCCTGGCGTGGACCCAGGTGGGCGGCGAATTGCTGACCATCGAGGCCGCCGTGATCCCGGGCAAAGGGCAACTGATCAAGACCGGTTCCCTGGGTGACGTGATGGTTGAATCCATCACCGCCGCGCAGACCGTGGTGCGCAGCCGCGCCAAGAGCCTGGGGATCCCCCTGGACTTCCACGAGAAGCACGACACCCACATCCACATGCCGGAAGGGGCAACGCCGAAAGACGGTCCTAGCGCAGGCGTAGGCATGTGCACGGCACTGGTATCAGCCCTGACCGGCATTCCGGTGCGCGCCGATGTCGCCATGACCGGGGAAATCACCCTGCGTGGCCAGGTACTGGCCATTGGTGGCCTCAAAGAGAAATTGCTGGCTGCACACCGCGGTGGTATCAAGACTGTGATCATTCCTGAAGAGAATGTCCGCGACTTGAAGGAGATTCCTGACAACATCAAGCAGGATCTGCAGATTAAACCGGTTAAATGGATTGACGAGGTCCTGCAAATTGCGCTGCAATACGCGCCGGAGCCCTTGCCGGATGTGGCTCCTGAGATAGTTGCAAAGGATGAAAAACGCGAGACTGACTCTAAGGAAAGAATTAGCACGCATTAATACGTTTAAGCCTGGGGGCTTCCTTGACAGCTTTTTAGAGCCCTTGTTATAAAGCGGCTCTTAAGTGTCTGTAGGCCATTCAGCACTGGTTTTTGCTTTCACCAAAAAACTTAGAATCATACTCAATAGATATAAGGGGACTTAGAGTGAACAAGTCGGAACTGATTGATGCTATCGCTGCATCTGCTGATATCCCGAAAGCCGCTGCTGGCCGTGCGCTGGACGCAGTAATCGAATCCGTCACTGGCGCTCTCAAGGCCGGCGACTCTGTGGTACTGGTTGGTTTCGGTACTTTCTCTGTGACCGATCGTCCAGCTCGCACTGGCCGTAACCCACAGACTGGCAAGGCTCTGCAAATCGCCGCTGCCAAAAAACCAGGTTTCAAAGCCGGTAAAGCCCTGAAAGAAGCCGTTAACTAAGCTTCGCTCAAGCCTTACCCATCCGGGTCGGACGCAGGTCTGACCTGGCAGCGGAGCGGCAGCTGACCCGAGTATCCATCGGGTCGCCACGCCGGGGGTGTGGGTTCAAACCCCCGTCCGCTCCGCCAGTTACGAGAAGGCGCATCCTCGGATGCGCCTTTCTTCTATCCGGACTCTACCCACGCTCCACGGTTGCCTAATTTTGAAGTTCAACCGTTTCTGGGGGACGCATGCTGCAGAATATCAGGGACAATTCACAAGGCTGGATTGCCAAGACCATTATCGGGATCATCGTCGCATTGATGGCGTTCACCGGTATCGAGGCTATTTTTCAGGCTTCGACCAACAACAAGCAGGACGTGGCCAAGGTCAACGGTGAAGAAATCACCCAAAGCGAACTGGGCCAGGCCGTCGACATGCAACGTCGCCAGCTGATGCAACAGCTGGGCAAGGACTTCGATGCTTCCTTGCTGGACGAAAAGCTGCTGCGCGACGCCGCCCTCAAGGGCCTGATCGATCGCAAGCTGCTGCTGCAAGGCGCGGCCGATTCGAAATTCGCTTTCTCCGAAGCTGCGCTGGATCAAGTGATCCTGCAGACGCCGGAATTCCAGGTGGATGGCCAGTTCAACGCTGAGCGTTTCGACCAGGTGATCCGTCAGCTGGGCTACAGCCGTATGCAATTCCGTCAGATGCTGAGCCAGGAAATGCTGATCGGCCAGGTTCGTGCAGGCATTGCCGGCAGCGGTTTTGTGACTGATGCCGAAGTGCTCGCGTTCGCCCGTCTGGAAAAACAGACCCGCGATTTTGCCACCGTCAGCGTCAAGGCCGACCCTGCAGCAGTGAAGATCACTGACGACGAGGTCAAGGCTTACTACGACCAGCACGCCAAGGAGTTCATGACCCCGGACCAGGTGGTCATCGACTATCTGGAGCTGAAGAAGGCTTCCTTCTTCGACCAGGTCGCGGTCAAGGACGATGAGCTGCAAGCCCTCTATCAGAAAGAAACCGCCAACCTCGCTGAACAGCGTCGCGCGGCGCACATCCTGATTGAAGTCAACGACAAGACCACCGACGAGCAGGCCAAGGCCAAGATCGAAGAGATCCAGGCACGCCTGGCCAAGGGCGAGAAATTCGAAGCCCTGGCCAAGGAGTTCTCCCAGGATCCGGGTTCTGCGAACAACGGCGGTGACCTCGGTTTCGCTGGCCCTGGCGTCTACGACCCTGCCTTCGAAACAGCGCTGTATGCACTGAACAAGGACCAGGTCTCGGCACCGGTGCGTTCGAGCTTCGGCTGGCACCTGATCAAGCTGTTGGGTGTTGAAGCACCAGAAGTGCCATCGTTCGCCAGCCTGAAAGACAAGCTGACCCGCGAGCTCAAGACCCAGCAGGTTGAACAGCGTTTCGTCGACGCGACCAAGCAACTGGAAGACGCTGCATTCGAAGCTTCCGACCTGGCCCAGCCGGCGTCGGACCTGAAGCTGACCGTGCACACCTCCGCGCCGTTTGGCCGTGAAGGTGGCGAAGGCATCGCTGCCAACCGTGCCGTGGTGACCGCTGCATTCAGCCCTGAAGTACTGGATGAGGGTGCCAACAGCACCGCCATCGAGCTGGACCCGGAAACCATCGTGGTACTGCGTGCCAAAGAGCACCTGAAGCCTACCCAGCTGCCGCTGGAAAGCGTTGCCACTGCCATCCGTGCCCAGTTGACCAAGGAGCGCGCGAGCGCTGCGGCGAAGACTCACGCGGACGAGCTGATTGCCAACCTGCGTGATGGCAAGACCCCGCTGAACCAGCCGGTGGATGGCCAGGCCTGGAAAGTCACCGAAGCGGCCACCCGTGGCCAGGAAGGCGTCGAGCCAGCCGTGCTGCAAGCCCTGTTCCGCATGCCAAAGCCTGCGGCCAAGGACAAGCCGACCTTCACCAGCGTGACCCTGCCAGACGGTAGCCTGGTGATCGTGCGCTTGAACGCGGTCAATGAAGCCGCTGCACCGACCGATGACGAGAAGGCTCAGTACCGCCGCTTCCTCGCGTCCCGTGTCGGCCAGCAAGACTTCGCCGCCTATCGCAAGCAGTTGGAAACCAAGGCTGAGATCAAGAAGTTCTGATCTCGTAACAGCCTGAATAAAAAGACCCCGGCCTGAAGAGGCCGGGGTCTTTTTTTATCCACTAATCAGCTGACTCAACCAGTCTTGATTCAACGCGCAAACTTGAGCTTGCCCCAACTCAGGCCAATCACAGCCGCCAGGGTCGAAGCGCTCAGCACACTCAGCTTGGCAGCCGACAGCAGCGTCGGATCGGAGAAGGCCAGCGACGAGATGAAAATCGACATGGTGAAACCAATTCCCGCCAGCAGGCCCACCAGGGCGACGCCGTTCCAGGTCACGCCCTCCGGCAGTTGGCAGATGTTCAGTTTGACCAGCACCACGCTCGCCAGCATCACACCGAGCGGCTTGCCGAGCACCAGGGCCAGGATGACCCCCATGAACACACCGTGGGGCAGCGGGTCGTTCAGGTTGAACCCTTGCAGGCTCACCCCCGCGTTGGCCAGGGCAAACAGTGGCATGACGCCGAAGGCCACCCAGGGGTGCAAGCCCGCTTGAATACGTTGCACCGGCGGCAGCATTTCCCGCTGGGCCTGTCTCAATTGCTTCAACGGTTTGGCGACTTGATGGGCACTTTCAGCCGATTGTGAAAGCCGCTCCATCAGCTCGTTGAACGTGCGCCCGATGGTGTCCAGAGGGCGTTCCCGAGTCGGTCTGGAAGTCACGGGCGTTATCAGGCCAAGCATTACGCCCGCGAGCGTCGGATGGACGCCGGTCTTGAGCAGGCCAAACCAGACAATCGCCCCTGGCAACAGGTACACCACCGCCTTGCCAATTCCCATCCGCTGAAAAACCAGCACCAGCGCCAGCCCGCAGGCCGCGATCACCAGGCCCATGTAGTCCAGGCTGGCGGTATAGAAAATCGCGATGATCAGGATGGCGACGATGTCATCAATGATCGCCAGCGCCAGCAGCAGGATGCGCACGCCGGCGGGGATGGATTTACCCAACAGCGCCAGCACACCCACGGCAAATGCAATGTCGGTGGCAGTGGGCACTGCCCAGCCACTGGCCGCTACGGTGCCATGGTTGAGCAGGGTGTAAATCAGCGCCGGCATCAGCACGCCACCCAGTGCCGCGCCGAGGGGCAGGGTGGCCAGTTTCAGGTTGGCGAGTGCGCCGTCCCTGATCTCCTGGCGAATCTCGGCGCCCACCACCAGGAAGAAGATGGTCATCAGCCCATCGTTCACCAGGAAGTGCAACGAGCGCGAGACCGTGAAGTCTCCCAGTCCGATAGTGAGTGGGGTGTTCCAGAAGTGTTCGTAGGAATCTGCGACGGGGCTGTTGGCCCAGACCAGCGCGACGATCGCTGCCAGCAGCAACACGATACCGCTGACTGCTTCGATCCTTGAAAACCGCTCCAATGCGGACAGGGCGCCTTCGACCAGAACCTGGGGGCGCGGAATAGCAGGGTGTTTATCAGGCACGACAAGTCTCCATTGGCGGCCCGACCAATGCTTATCCTTTAACCTGCGCTGTGCCGTATGCAGCAGCGCACCCGGTGCGATCATAAGAGTTAAGAAACATCACGTCACGTTTCGTTTAAACATCGGTTAAACGCAGCGTCGCGATCAGCGCCAGTACGACCAACGCGGCGACCGCCCATGGAAACGATGTCACTCCCCACCCTTGCAACAACATGCCGCCGAGTAGTCCGCCACCGGCGATGCCCAGGTTCCACACCGTCACCAGCATCGACTGTGCGGCATCGGCTGAATCCCCGGCCGACTTGGCCAGCGCCGTTTGCAGCAATGCCGGCAAACCGCCAAACGCCAGCCCCCATAAGGCCACCGTGGTGTAGATCACCGTCGCCGAGGTGATCCAGAACGCCAGCGCCAGGGCCGACAGCGCGAACATTGCGCAGCTGATCACCAATAACGCGCGCAGCCGCTGATCAATCAGCGCGCCGACGATCCAGATACCCAGCAGCGCCGCCAGGCCAAACACCAGCAGCACCTGGTCGATGTCCGCTGCAATCCCGGCAGGTACCAGGAACGGCGCGATATAGGTGTAGAGAATGTTATGAGCCAGCACGTAGGTGAAAGTCACAAACAGCACCGGACGAATCCCTGGCAGTGCCAGCACCTGGCGCAGTCCCAGGCGTTTTTCCGCCTGTTGCCCGGCAAAGTCCGGGACCTGCCAGCGCACCCAGGCCAGCAGCACAACCGTCAGGCCGGACATGATCGCGAAGCTCAGGCGCCAGCCCACCGTGGTGCCCAGGAAAGTCCCCGCCGGTACACCCAGTGACAGCGCCAATGGCGCGCCGAGCATGGCCACGGCAATGGCCCTGCCTTGCAGGTGCGGCGCAACCATGCGGCTGGCATAACCGGCCAGCAGCGCCCAGAGCAATCCCGCGAACACCCCGGCGAAGAACCTGGCCACCAGGGTCAGCAGGTAATCGCTGGAAAACGCCGTCACACTGTTGACCAAGGCAAACCCGCCGATGGCAATCATCAGCAATGGCCGCCGGCGCCAGCCCCGGGTGGCGATGGTCAGGGGAATCGCGGCCAACAGCGAGCCCAGGGCGTACAGGGTCACCAACTGGCCCACCAACGCTTCGGACACCCCGAGGCCGGCGCCCATTTGCGGGAGCAAGCCTGCCGGCATGGCTTCGGTGAGGATGGTGATGAAGCCGGCGGTAGCCAATGCCAACAGGCCGCCCAGAGGCAGTCGTTCACGGCTCACCGTGGGGGTCGTGGAAGATAGGGCGCTGTCGCTCATGTTTTTTGGCTCCGGTTTTCAGACGAAAGGGCAGGGAGCCAGAGTAGGGTGCTGCACGGTGGAGAAAAACAGGCTAAGGTTCCGAACTTATCGGACGCCAATGTCCGCAATCCTCGGGAGCGAGACGATGGACAGCCTGGGCAGTATTTCAGTGTTTGTGCAGGTGGCCGAAACCCGCAGCTTTACCGAGGCCGGGCGCATGCTGGGGGTGTCGTCCTCGGCGATTGGCAAAAGCATCGCGCGCATCGAAGAGCGCCTGGGGGTGCGGCTGTTCCATCGCAGCACCCGCAGTATCACGTTGACCAGCGAGGGCGCGCTGTTTCTCGAACGCTCCCGGCGCATCCTGGCGGAAGTCGAAGCCGCAGAACAGGAACTTAGCCAGGCATCCGCCACCCCCAGAGGCAAGTTGCGCGTCAGCCTGCCGCAAGTGCGCGGCTTGTTGATGCCGGTACTGACGGATTTCATGCGCGCCTATCCCGAGATCGAGCTGGACGTGGACTTCTCCGACCGCATGGTGGATGTGATCGAGGAGGGTTTCGACGCGGTGATCCGCACCGGCAAACCCGAGGACTCACGCTTGATGGCGCGCCACCTCGGGTATTACCGCCTGGTGCTGGTGGCGTCCCCGGAGTACCTGCGCCTGCACGGTACGCCGCGCCAGCCCCGGGATTTGAGCGACCACGCCTGCCTGCGCCACAAATTCTGCGCCACCGGCAAACTGGAAACCTGGCCACTGCGCCCGGAGCCGGGCCTGCCGGAGCCGACCCTGCGTGCGCCGCTGGTCTCCACCACCATCGAATCACTGATGCACGTGGCCCATGAAGGCCTGGGGATTGCCTGCCTGCCAGACTTCATGGTCCGCGAATCGGTGGCGCAGGGCCGGCTGCAACGGGTGCTGGACTATTACCTGGAGCACAGCGGCAGCTTCTGGATGCTCTGGCCATCAAGTCGCCATGCCTCGGCGAAATTGCGCGTGTTTATCGACCATATGGGCGAGCGGCTTTTTCCTGCGGACACCGTCCCGTAAGGCTGTGACGTTTTACCGACAGGAATTCGCGCGCCGAGGCCACGTTCTGTTGCACAATACCGCCCTGACTGTTTTCCTCAGGATTTTCGATGTCGACATCATTTCACTTGCGTAGCCTCGGGTTGGCGCTGGTGCTGGCGGGCGCTGCGGGCTGCTCGTCACCCAAGACCGCTATTTATGAACATGAGAACTTCGACGACTCCGGCACGTTTTCCCGTGATTACCCGGTCAGTGACACGGCGGCCTGCGAAGCGGCGCGGCGTGCGCTGTTGAGCCAGGGTTACATCATCACCAGCAGCGATCCAAAGCTGGTGGCGGGTAACAAGAGCTTCCAGCAGACCGGCGAAACTCACCTGCAGATCAGCTTCAACGTGGTGTGTGCCGACGATGGCAGCGGCAATCATCACTCGACGATGTTCGCCAACGCCTTGCAGGATCGCTACGCCTTGAAGAAGGTCAACAACTCCGCCAGCCTCGGTGTGGGTGTGTTGGGTTCGGTGTCGATGCCGATTGGCTCCACCGACGACTCCATGGTCAAGGTGGCCAGCGAGACGGTGTCTGCGCCGAAGTTTTATGAGCGTTATTTCGCCCTGGTGGACGTTTTCCTGCCCCAGGAAGTGAAAAAGGCAGCGCATATTCCAGAGAAACCCAAGGCTGACCTGGGCATCCCGGAACCTAAGGCAGCTCCGGCGGCCGATAAGGCCGATAAGGTTGAAGCGCCGAAAGAAGTGCCAAAAGAAGCGCCGGCCACACCGGCAGCCCCAGTGACACCGGCGGTGGTGCCAGCGGCATCGGAGCCGGTAGTACCACCGGCGGAACCTGCGCCGATTGCACCAAAGGAAGCCCCGGGACCTGCGCCAGAGGCCACCACTCCTGCGCTGCCGGCGCCGACCGAAGCGATTCCGCCTCTGCCGACGCCTGCACAGTAACTACACCGCTACGGGGTTGGCCTTGTCGACGTTGATCCCGTAGCGGCTGATCGCCTCCGCCACCCTGGCGCGGCTGATCAGGCCGTCATCCGCCAGCGCCTTCAAGGCCGCCAGGGCAATGAAATACCGGTCCACCTCGAAGAACTCGCGCAAGGTTTCGCGGGTATCCGATTGCCCGAAGCCATCGGTGCCCAGCGCCACAAAGCGCCGGCCCGGTACAAACGGGCGAATCTGATCGGCAAAGATTTTCATGTAGTCGGTGGCGACCACCACGGGCCCAGGCTGGCCCTCAAGGCACTGCTCGACATAGCTGGTACGCGGTTCGCTTTCAGGATGCAGCAGGTTCCAGCGCTCCACGGCATGACCTTCCCGGCGCAGCTCGGTCAGGCTGGTGACACTCCACACATCGCTGGCCACGGCAAAATCATCGCGCAGCAGGTCCGCGGCGGCGATGACTTCCCGCAGGATCGAACCGCTGCCCATCAGCTGTACCCGTGGTTGCGTGGTGTCTTCAGCCGCCTTCAACCGATACATGCCCTTGAGAATCCCGTCCTCGACGCCTTCGGGCATCGCCGGGTGCGGGTAGTTTTCGTTGAGCAGGGTGATGTAGTAGTAGATGTCCTCTTGCTCGACGTACATCCGGCGCATGCCTTCGCGAATGATCACCGCCAGCTCGAAGGCAAACGTCGGGTCGTAGGAAATGCAGCACGGGATCACCGACGACAGCACATGGCTGTGGCCATCGTCATGCTGCAGGCCTTCGCCCATCAGCGTGGTGCGCCCGGCCGTCGCCCCCAGCAGAAAGCCCCGCGCCCGTGCATCACCTGCGGCCCAGGCCAGGTCGCCGACCCGCTGGAAGCCGAACATCGAATAGAAAATGTAGAACGGTACGGTCATCAAGCCGTGGTTGGCGTAGGACGTACTTGCTGCGATCCACGAGGAAATGGCGCCGGATTCATTCAGGCCTTCCTGCATGATCTGTCCGTCCTTGCTCTCCTTGTAGTAGGAAAGCTGGCCCGCATCCTGTGGGGTGTAGAGCTGGCCGACAGCGGAGTGAATGCCTATCTGGCGGAACAGGCTTTCCATGCCAAAGGTGCGGGACTCGTCCGGCACGATGGGCACGATCAGTTTGCCCAGGTTCGGGTCCTTGAGCAGGGTGCCGAGGATGCGCACAAAGGCCATGGTGGTGGAGATCGCGCGTTCGCCGGTGTCCTTGAGCTGGGTGGCGAAGGCATCCAGTTCCGGGATCTTCAGCGACTCGACCGCGCTATGGCGAGCCGGCACGTAGCCACCCAGTGACTGGCGGCGGGCGGCGAAATAGCGGGCCTCTTCGCTGTCGGCGGCCGGTTTGAGATACGGGATTTCAGCCAGTTGGTCGTCGGCCACTTCCAGCCCGAAGCGATCGCGGAAGGCTTTGACGGCTTCAGCGCCCATCTTTTTCAGCTGGTGGTTGATGTTCTGGCCTTCGCCGGCCTCGCCCATGCCGAAGCCCTTGACGGTTTTCGCCAGGATCACCGTCGGCTGGCCGCTGTGACGCACGGCGGCGGCATAGGCGTTGTAGACCTTGTCCGGGTCATGGCCGCCCCGTGAGAGTTTCCAGATGTCGTCGTCGGACATGTCTGCCACCAGCGCCAGCAACTCCGGGTATTTGCCGAAGAAGTGTTCCCGCACGTAGGCGCCGTTTTGCGATTTGTAGTTCTGATAGTCGCCGTCCACGCATTCCATCATGCGCTGGCGCAGCAAGCCGCTTTTATCCTTTTCCAGCAGCGCATCCCAGCCGCCGCCCCAGATTACCTTGATCACGTTCCAGCCGGCGGCGCGGTACAGGCTTTCGAATTCCTGGATCACCTTGGCATTGCCGCGCACCGGCCCATCCAGGCGTTGCAGGTTGCAGTTGACCACGAAGATCAGGTTGTCGAGCTTCTCGCGCCCGGCCAGGGAAATGGCTGCCAGGGATTCCGGCTGATCCATCTCGCCATCACCGAGGAACGCCCACACCTTGCGGCCCTGGTGCTGCTTGAGGTCGCGGAACTCCAGGTAGCGCATGAAGCGCGCCTGATACGCGGCGGTAATCGGTCCGAGCCCCATGGAAACCGTAGGAAATTGCCAGAAGTCTGGCATGAGGCGAGGGTGCGGATAGGATGACAAACCGTCGCCACCGGCTTCCCGGCGGAAGTTGTCCAGCTGGGCTTCGCTGATCCGGCCTTCGAGGTACGCCCGCCCGTAAATGCCCGGCGCGGAGTGGCCCTGGATGTACACCAGGTCGCCATCGAAGCTTTCAGTTCGGCCACGGAAGAAATGGTCGAAGCCTACGTCATACAGCACCGCAGCCGACGCATAGGTTGCGATATGCCCGCCCACGCCGGAATGTTTGCCCGCGCGCAGCACCATGGCCATGGCGTTCCAGCGAATAAACGCATTCAGCCGGCGCTCGGTGGCCAGGTTGCCGGGGTAGGGCAACTGGCGGTCTACCGGGATGGTGTTGACGTACGGGGTGGTCACCCGCCCGTAGAAGTCGCCATGCCGCGCCACGTCGAAATCCAGCAACTGATCAATCAGGTAATGCGCGCGCGGGCGGCCTTCGGTGGACAGCACCGATTCGATGGACTCCAGCCATTCGCGGGTTTCCTGTGGATCGTCGTCGAGGCGTACTGCAGTGTTCGGGGTCATGTCAGGCTCCAGGGTGGACGGGTTTCAGCGTGTGGGCTCCTTGTGGGAGCTTTGCGAATATAGTTGCAATTGCAACTACATGGCTGAATCTAGCGCGGGATGAGCTACTATTGCAACCTTCTTGAAATTCCCCGGATGGTGTTGCATGTCGTCGAAAGAGCCTGATGTCTGGTTCCGTTTTGTTCGGGCCCACAGGACGGTCATCCGTGAAATCGAACGGCGCCTGGCCGATGCCGGTCTGCCGCCGTATGCCTGGTACGACGCTTTGTGGGGCCTGGAAAGTGGCCCCGATGGCACCCGGCGCATGCACGAATTGGCCGATGTGCTGGCCATCGAACGCTACAACCTGACGCGCCTGGTCGACCGCCTGGAAAAGGACGGCCTGGTGGTGCGTTCGCGCTCCGACGGTGACGGGCGTGCTGCCTTTGTCTCGATCACCGACGCGGGCCGGGTATTGCGTAAAAAGATGTGGAAAATCTACGAAAGCAGCGTGGATGAATTGTTTTTGTCGCAGCTCGACAGCGAGCAACGCCGGGTTTTTGCCGAGGCATTGGAACGTACCGCGGGGCTGGCGATGGAGGCGGGCGTGCAGACCCGCGGGCGACGTAAGACCTGAAGCAAAGACTCCAGGCGACGCGGATTCCGTGTGGGAGCGGGCTTGCTCGCGAAAGCGGTGTGTCAGCAACAGTAATATCAACAGGTACACCGTCTTCGCGAGCAAGCCCGCTCCCACATTTGATCTGCGATGGATTGCAGATCGTCATTTCAGGTGATATCGATTCAGGGCGGTCTCCACCTGTTCTGCTTCGATCCAGCCGTCATCCGCCAACGCCTTCAATGCCAGCACCGCTACCCAATATCGACTGGGTGCAGACGTTTCCACGGAGCCCGCACCCAACGCCACAAACCGCGCATCCACATGCCCCGCCAATTGATCGACGATCGGCTGCGGATACCCGGTGACCGCGACCACCGGCGCGCCATCCCCAGCCAGGCAATCCCTTAGATGACAACTGCGCTTCGGTTCCAACGGGTGCAGGCGGTTCCAGCGTTGCGCTGCATTCGCTTCGCGGGCCAGCCGTGTATAGCTGGGGCAACTCCACAGTTGCGCCTCGACGTTCCAATCCGTCTCGAGCAACTGCGCGGCGTGCACGACTTCTTCAAACGCTCGACCCGCACCCAGCAACCGCACCCTCAATTCACTCGTGTATGAGCGCCGGACCCGGTACATGCCCCTGAGCGCATGGTCACTATCCTGCGGGCTCAGCCCTGGCCCTTCGTGTTGATCGTGCAGTGCCAGGTAGTAGAACCCCGGCTCGCCGTCGACATACAGCGCCTGCAAACCCGCCAGCACAATCGCCCGGGCTTCCTCGCCGGAGGCCGGGTCATAAGGTGTGCAGTGAGGATTGCTGGCCAGCCATAAGGGCAGTGAAGGGGAGGGCTGGGTTGCATTGTCGTTGCACAGGATGCCCCGCTGACGGGTCTCGCCGGACAGCGCGCGCAACTGCGCCGATGACGCGGCCGTGTGCAGGTACAGCATGGGTTTTTCCCCGGTATTGCGCGCGAACCAGGTGGGCCAGCTCACCACTCGGCGTGAGCGCGACTGGCCGCGAATCACCCACGCCTGCCGGCTGGACTCCAGGGTGTTGGCCATGGTCATCACGCTATACAGGGGCGAGCAGCGGGGCTGCTGCGTTGCATTCAGGGCGTCGATGCAGATCAGGGCAGAGCGTTCGGTGCTGGCAGTCATGAGCAGGGTCGCTTGGCAACGGGTGCCCATACCCTAAAGGAATTCGGCTTACGATTGCAATTGCAATGATTGCAGTTGCATCTAAAATTCATCCGGCTAAATCAAGGCAATCCTGCTACGTTTAATCCTGAAGTGCAGGAACGTCATGCCACGGACATTTTTTCGTCATGACGGCACTTTAGGCTGGTTGTGCAGGTCACTAAGCAACCCCTTTTCATAAAACAAGGAGTCAACCATGGACGATTACCAGGAAGAATTGCTCGAGTACCACGCCTTTGAACTGGATCCGCTGGATCCGGCCGATGATGCCACCGAGCTGTAAGACAGACGTCAGGCGGAATGCCGCTGACTGCGGCGAAATTCCCCTGGGGTCTGGCTGTTCCAGCGCTTGAACGCCCGTTGAAAGGCTTCCGCTGAAGCAAAACCGAGCAAATAGGCAATTTCACCGAACGCCAGTTCGGTATCGCGAATGTAGGTCATGGCCAGGTCGCGGCGAGTGTCGTTGAGAATCGCCCGGAACTGAGTCCCTTCTTCCGCCAGCTTGCGCCGCAAGGTCCAGGTCGGCAGTTTCAAGCGTGACGCCACTTCTTCCAGGTCGGGTTCCCGGCCACCATTGAGCATCGGCCCGAGCAAGCGGGTAATGCGCTCGCGCAGGCTGCGGGTGCGCGTCAACTGCTCCAGTTCCCGTTCACACAATTGCACCAGTAATTGCCAGGTACTCGTGCAATGTTCCGGGTTGCGCATGGCCAGGGTTTTCTGGCTCAGGCGCAGTTGGTTGTGCTCGGCGCCAAACTGGATCGGGCAGTCCCCCAGCACGCTGTAGCGCTCGCTGTAGTCCGGTGCTTCGAATTCGATTTCGATGCGTTGCGCCTGCACCGGTTGCAGGCTCAGGCTCGACAACTGATGCAGCCACCCGGCGATGATCGAATCCACCACAAAGCGGTTGTAGGCGTTGTAGGGGCTGATGGAGTAGAAGCGCAACCAGGCGCCATCCGTGTCCTCGTGAAAGCTCGACTGGCCGCGATAGTTGGAGCCGTACAAGGCTTCGAAGCGCGTCAGGGTACGGGCGGCTTCGCGCACGGTGGGCGCCTGGGCGGCGGTGACCCCGGCGAGCCCGGCCTGGCTCAGGCGGCTGAGCTGGCCCATGCGCAGGCCCAGGCTGGCGTCGCCGGTCAACTGGATGGCCGCAAAGCCCAGGCGCATATAGCGCGGGATCGACAAGCGTGCACCCGCCTCGGCCAGGCGTGCCGGGTCGAGGCCGTATTGCAGCAGCAACGGTTGCGGGTCCAGGCCATGGCTGTGGATCGCGTCGGCCAAGGTGTGGACGAAGCCCACCGACAAATCCCCAAGCCGCACCGGCTTCATTGAGTTACAGCCACACGTTCAGCAGGCGCGCGCCACGGGCATTGCCGTCGGCGAACACCTGGCCGTTGCTGCTGAGGAAGCTTTGCCCGGCGCTGCCCATGTCAAAGAACTGCCCGCGCAGGAACACGCTCATGCCGGCGGTGGCCTGGCTGATGGGTTGTTGGCTGATCAGGGTCAGGCGGTGCCAGGCTTCGCCTTCGCTGAGTTCTTCGGGCTTGAGGCTGATCTCGGCTGGCGTCGACACGCTTTTGAAGCCGCGCCACGGCTTGTCCCAGGTCTCGCGGCCAATCACGAAGGCCGGCACCGCCACCAACTGGGCGCCTTGCTCGTTGAGCTTGCGGTAGTTGTCCGGGTACCAGCTGTCGCTGCCGATCAGGATGCCCAGGCGCCCGGCCGGGGTATCGACCACGCTGACGCTGTTTTCATCGCCCGGCTCAATAAAGCCGCGCTCGTCAAAAATCGGATACAGCTGGCGTTGCGGCTGGCCCAGCGGCAAGCCATCGCGGTCGAAGACCACACTGGTGTTGTACAGCGCGCCATGACCGATCTGCAGCTGGCCCTGGCTGACGCTCGGGTTGGGCAGAGCAATGGAGCCGGCCACCAGGGTCACGCCGAATTCCTTGGCCAGGCCACCGAACAGCACTTGATAGTCGCGGGCCATGGCCGGGGCCTTCATGCGCAGGTAGGCGTCGTCGATGCGGTCGTCACCCTTGGCGCTGATCAAGGCCCGCAGGAACAGCAGCGGGTTGCTCGCCGACAACCAGTTCATCGCTTCCTTGAGGTTGGTGGCCTGGTACAGCTCGTTCTTTTCGCCGCTGACCATCAGCCAGGTGCCGATATGTTCCGGCAGTACCACGATGGTCTTGTCGTTGATCAGGCCTTGGTCACGGGCGTTTTGCAGATAGGCCGCCAGCTTGAGGTGCAGGCGTTCCAGGCTCTGGTAGTCGGCGGGGAACAGTTCCGGCTGGATGCCCAGCAGGTTGCCGCGGTCGGCGGGCACGCCCTGGTCGACGGCCAGGTTGATCCGCAGGTCGGACAGGTAATGGCCCACGGGGCGCTCCTGGGTCCAGACCAGATAGGCGGAAACGGCGGCGACCAGGGCCATGATGAGGGTGAAGCCAAGAAGTTTACGCATGGGGCAAATGACAACGGACCGTGTGCTGGGTTTGCATTTTCTCTCAAATTTCTGGGCTGGGTACGAAAAACCGTGGTTTGGCACGAAAATCTCAAAAGCCTTGAGTGCGTGTTTTCGCCGCGGCCCTGATCTTTCCAGGGTCGACAGTAACGGGTTGTGACCACAGGTGCACGCGCGCTGGTCAATGCCGTGGGATGTTACTCGTGCGCGCACCAGCTTCTGGCAGATTGTTACTTTGTGCCTCAATACCGTGCGCAAGTTCCTCGCCAAGGTTGATTCGCGCGATGGGTTCGCGGAGGGCTGGCCGCGCAACTCAGGTGTTTCAGCGCCTTACAGGCCTCTCTGTTCAACGACGCGTCGAGTTGGCAACAACCTTGCATATGCTTGTATGTACAAGTAAAGATGTGTGCGTAAGAGTCCATGAACATCCTCTTCGCACCCATCAATG
>NZ_JACAPT010000013.1:0-150158 GCF_013385565.1 Pseudomonas sp. E6002
GATGCCGATGCCGATGCCGACGCCGACGCCGACGCCGACCTCGAAGCCTTCGACGACCTCGCCACCGGCGAAGTAACCATCAAACCCGTAACATCCAACACCGGCCTGGCCGATATGCGCGTGTTCACCCTGTTGGGTGTCGGCGGCATCATTCTGGGCGATCACACCAAGCAGCAGGAGTTCTCGGTTGCCGAGGGTTCCAGCGGAACGCTGAACCTGCAGTTTGCCCAGGCCGACCTGGTCTCGCTGTTGGGCGGTGGCTTCACTGCCACGCTGGAAGTGAGCGACGGTGCCGGTGGATGGTTGCCGGTGCAACAAGGCAGCAACGGTTCGGGCTTGCTCGACCTGTTGGGGCTGTTCGGACAAAGCTCCAGCGCCAAAATCGAAGGCCTGGAAGCCGGGCAGTATCGCTTTACCCTCAAGCTCGACCCCAACCTGGTCAGCGTTGGTGCAGGGGCCACGGCCAAGTTGAGCGTCACCAATGACAGCCTCACCGACTTCACCGGGGAAGCAGGGCCGGATGTCACCGGCAACGTCATCACCGACCCGGGCATTGGCGGTAAACCGGATGAACCGGGAATCGGCGGGCCAGTGAAGGTGCAGGTCGAGGTCAACGGCGAATTCGTCGATGCCGACGCCACCACCGGCACGGTGCTGCAGGGCCAATATGGTCAGCTGACCATCTTCGCCAACGGCGAGTACAAGTACACCCCGAACGGCGATGTCGCCAGCATCGGCAAGGTGGATGCCTTCGAGTATCACCTGGTCAATGGTGCCGGTGCTTCGGCCTCGGCAACCTTGTATGTGCGTATCGACAGCCCGAGTGTCAACGTGGACTGGAGCGCTACCGATCCATCTGCGCCCGGCGTGATCAACACGGTTGCCAATGATGACCTGGGTTCGGCGCAGATCGACATCGTCAACCTGGTCACCCAGGCCGACCTGGCGACCCTGAGCTACAACCTGGCACTGCTCGGCAGCAGTACGGGTACGGGTGCAGCGATCAACGTTGCCACGGGCACGACCGCAGAGCTTGCGATCAACGTCACCGTCACCGGCATTGCGTTGTTGCCAGGCACGACCGTCAATCTGCAGAAGTTCATCGGTAACGAATGGGTCACGCAGCAGACCACTACCCAGGCGAACCACACGTTCCAAGGGTTGGATGCCGGGACCTATCGCGTGACCGGGACGACCGGTGCCGTGCTGTCGCTGAGTGCGCTGCACATTGCGCAGAAGCTCACTACCACCTCCCTCACGGAGTTCGTGACCGGTGCAATGAGCAATGCGACTGGCAACCTGCTGTCCGACAGCTTGTCCGGGCCGGATGTCCTCGGTTCGCCGCTGACGGTACTCAGTGTGCTGGTCAACGGGGTCTATGTGATTCCTGGGCAAACGGGGACGAAAATCAACGGTGACCACGGCACATTGACCGTGTTTGCCGATGGTAAGTACGTCTACACCCCGCATGCCGGGCTGACGCTGGACGAGATTGGCCAGGTGGATAAATTCACCTACAAGCTCACCACGCCAACCGGCCAGGAAGACACCGCCGACCTCTACGTGCGCATCGACTCGCCGGATCGCGACCTGGTCTGGGACGACGCCAACCCGGGTGCGCCAGCCACTGAAGGTGCCGGCATTGCCGCTGCCCACAGTGCGGTGGACCAGGCGGCGGATGACGGCGCCAACGTTGACGGCGATCACCACGATGCCGTGGTGGCCGATGACACCGACTTCACCCATGTCGATGCTGGCGCGGGTGCAGACGGGTTGTTGTGGGAAGGCGGCGATGCAGCCATCAACCTCACCGACCTGATTGGCACAGTCAGCGGGGTGCACAGCATCGACCTGAACGATGTCAGCGCCGTCGACCTGACCCTGAGCCTCGAAGACCTGGTGTCCATCACCGGGCCTGAGTCGGATCGCTTGATGATCCAGGGCGACGATCAGGACAGCGTGCACCTGACAGGTGACTGGAGCGCCGGTGCGACCCAGGTAGAGAACGGTCTTGAGTACGTGATCTACACCAGTCCGGAAGATGAAACCCATCAGCTCTGGGTACAGAGCGGCATCAGCGTGGTGTAACGCCACCCCTGCCGGCCGGGCCGCAAGGCCCGGTTTTCCCTACCAACGGTAATGCAGCGATGGGCCGTGACGTCAGTCACGGTCCGTTGTTGTACTCATCAGGTTTGACAACAGTCAGGTGACTAGCAGTGAGGCAAAAGAGTTTGGCCAAGCAGCTGTCTGCCGTAATTCTGGCAGTCGCAATGATCGCGCCCGAGCGTGCGCCGGTCATGGCAGCGTCGTATATCGACGATGAAGAACGCGTCAACATCATCAGCCCGAGCAACCTGGGCACACATTTACCCGGCGGGCCAACGGGCGTCAGCGCACCGATGGCACCCGAGCACGTCATACCGAGCAACCTTGACCTGACACGCGCCATTCAACTGGCGGTGGAATGGCACCCGGCAATTTCCGAGGCGATCGGCCAGTTGTACCAACAAAACGAGAACGTGAACATCGCCCGTTCCGGTTATTACCCGCAAGTCAGCGGTGGCTTCAACTCCGGCTACGACAGCGGCCTGAGGGGCAACGGCCAGAGCCGTGCGTTTTCGTTGTCGGCGTCGCAGATGCTCTATGACTTCGGCAAGGTCTCAAGTTCTGTCGACAGTGCGCTGGCACGGGTCAGTGCCAGCCAGGCGTCGGTATTGCTGTCGATCGATCAGGTGGCGCGCGATACCTCGTTCGCCGTGATCGAACTGCAGCGCTCGCAGTTGCTGGTGCAACTGGCTCGCGAGCAAATCGACGGCATTTCGGCGATTGCAGAGCTGGCCAAAAAGCGCAGCGACATGGGCGCCAGCACCCGTTCGGACCTGATCCAGGCCCGCTCGCGGGTCGAGGCCTCGGTGGCGACGCAACTGCAATTCACCGCGCAATTCAATCGCTGGCGCAGCACGTTGAGCAGCCTGCTTGGGTCGCAGGCGCCAGTGAGCGTGGCGAATGGTTTTCCGGCAAGCCTGGAGCAATCCTGCGTGGGCGTGGTACCCGATACGGCAGTCACGCCGACCCTGCTGATCGCCCAGGCGCAGCGTGTCGATGCGCTGGCGCTGATTGCACAAGCCCGTGCCGAGGCGTTGCCGACCGTGTCGCTGGACCCGTCCATCACGCACTACCTGGACAACAACGACGACAGCAACGTCCCCGGCGGCCGCGACCGTACCCGTTATGGCGTATTTCTCAACGTGAAAATGCCGCTGTACCAGGGTGGCGCAATCACCGCCCGCAAATCCGCCGCGCAACAGGCCCTGCGTTCCGCCGATGCCGCCAACGACGCCGCGCGCCTTGCGGTTCGCCAGGGGTTGCTGGAAGCGCGGGATCAAATCTCAAGCCTCAGCCAGCGGTTATCCACCCTGGATTTTCGTGAGCGCAGCATCTCCGAAACCCGCGACCTGTATCGCCAGCAGTACCTCGAACTGGGCACACGGCCGTTGCTCGACCTGCTGAATGCAGAGCAGGAAATTCACCAGGCACGCATGGACCGGGAAAACACCGCCGCTGACCTGCGCCGCCTGAAAATCGATTGCCTCTACAACACGGGCGCACTGCGCACGGCGTTCCACCTGGACAACAGCACCCTGCAAGGTGTGGAGATTCGGCCATGAATGATGCTGTGATGCTTGCGGACGAAACCAACGCAGTACAAACACCGCTGAACCCGGCGCCCGCAGTGGATTATGACGTGTGGCTGGAGGCCGTCCTGAGCGTGGCCCGGCATTACCGCCTGGAATGCTCGGCCCAAAGCGTGCGCATCGCCGCACAATGGACCGAAGGCGCTTCGGTGGAAGAGGTGGTACGGCAGATGGCCCGCCAGGCGGGGTTGAACTGCGTGATTGCCGACTTCAGCGAAACCACGCTGATGCAGCGCCAATTACCGGTGGTGCTGCAATTTGCCGACGGCCAGGTGGGTGTGCTCGAAACCCTCGGCGACGGCGACAACCTGGGCATCGCCTACAGCGGCGACGGCGGCCTGCAAAGCCGGCTCACCCGCCAGGACCTGTTGGAGCAAGCGCGCAAGAGCGTGATTCTGCGACCCATGGCGGCAGTGCGTGACCGGCGTGTCGACGACTACATCAAGCCTTATGAGAAGGCGTGGTTCAAAAACATCGTGCTGCGCGACCTGCGGCCCTATGGCTATGTGATGCTCGCTTCGCTGGTCACCAGCGTGCTGGGGTTGGCCGGGGTACTGTTTTCGATGCAGGTGTACGACCGGGTGATCCCGGCCGAATCCATGCCCACCCTGTATGTGCTGTTTGGCGGGGTGATGCTGGCGCTGGTGTTTGATTTCATCATGCGCATCACCCGTGTGCGCATCACCGACATGCTCGGCAAACGCGCGGATCTGCGCGTTTCCGACCTGGTGTTCGGGCATGCCATTCGCTTGCGTAACAGCGCCCGGCCGAAGTCCACCGGCTCGTTCATTTCGCAGCTCAAGGAGCTGGAGCAACTGCGTGAGCTGATCACCTCCAGCACCGCCACGGCGCTGGCCGATCTGCCGTTCTTCCTGCTGTTTCTGGTGATCTACTGGTTGATCGCCGGCCCGCTGGTGGCGGTGCCAATGGTGGCTGTGCTGTTCCTGATAGTGCCCGGGCTGTTGGCGCAGAAAAAACTCGCGGCACTGGCGAATGAGTCGATGCGTGAAAGCTCGTTGCGCAGCGCCATGCTGGTGGAGACCATACAAGGCCTGGACGACATCAAGGCGTTGCAGGCCGAACAGCGCTTCCAGCAACAATGGAATCACTACAACGCCACCTGCGGCGACGCCAGCCTGCGCCTGCGCATGCTCACCAACAAACTGGTGGCCTGGAGCAACAATGTGCAGGGCTCGGTGTTTGCCGTGGTGGTGGTGTTCGGTGCGCCCATGGTCATGGCCAGCGACATGACCACCGGTAGCCTTGTCGCGGCGTCGATCCTGGCGTCGCGGATGATGGCGCCGATGTCCCAGATCACCCAGGTGCTGACGCGCTGGCAGCAGGCCAAGGTTGCGCTGCAAGGCCTGAACCGGATCATGGAATTGCCGGTGGACCATCCCGAGGGCAGCAAGCGCGTGCACCTGCCGGTGATCAAAGGCCAATACGCGCTGAGCCAGGCCACATTCCAGTATTCCGACGATGCCCCCGTGCCGGCGCTGCGTGTGGCCGACCTGAAGATCCAGCCGGGCGAGCGCATCGCGATTCTGGGGCGTAACGGCGCGGGTAAATCCACGCTGTTGCAGGCATTGGCCGGGATGCTCGACCTCAAGGCCGGCACCATCAGCCTGGATAGCGTTGCCCTCAGCCACATCGACCCCGCCGACGTGCGCCGCGACGTGGGGCTGATGACACAAAACTCGCGGCTGTTTCACGGCACGCTGCGCGACAACCTGATCATGGGGGCGCCGCATGCCAGCGATCAGGAAATCCTCCAGGCCCTGGCGCTGACCGGTGCGGGCGACTTCATCGGCAAGTTCGCCGACGGCCTGGACCACATGATCCTGGAAGGTGGCCTGGGCCTGTCGGGCGGGCAGCGTCAGTCGCTGCTGCTGTCGCGGCTGATGATTCGCCAGCCGCATATCGTGTTGCTCGACGAGCCCACCGCGTCCCTGGATGAAGCGACCGAGCGCCAGTTGATCCACAACCTCGACCGCTGGGCGGCCCATCGCACGCTGATTATCGCCACGCACCGCATGAGTGTATTGAGCCTGGTGAATCGGGTGATCGTGGTCGACAACGGCCAGATCATCGTCGATGACAGCAAAGCCAACGCGATTGCGCGCCTGTCCAAACCGAAGGGGAAAACCCAGTGAAAAGCCCTGCGTCGAAAACCATACCCCTGCTCGCCACCGAAGACGAAGGCGCCCGGCATACCCACGACGGCGTGGATGAACGCACCGTGGTGCGCGCCACGCGCGTGGTGGGCTGGGTGTTTGTCATGCTGATTGCGTTTGGTGCCTGGGCCTACTTTTTTGAAGTGGACGAAGTCTCGACGGGCAGCGGCAAAGTCATCCCGACCTCGCGTGAGCAAATCATCCAGTCGCTGGAAGGCGGCATCGTCACGGAATTGAATGTGGGGGAGGGCGATATCGTCAAACATGGCCAGACGTTGGCCAGGCTTGACCCGACCAAGACCGAATCCAACTTTGATGAAAGTGCCGCCAAGTACCGGGCGTCGCTGGCCAGCGTCGCGCGTTTGCAGGCCGAGGTAGACGGTAAACCGTTACTGTTCCCCCCGGAGCTTGAGCGTTACCCCGCACTGGTGCGCGCCGAAACCGACCTGTTCAACACTCGGCGCAAGGGCCTCGAAGAATCGTTGGCCGGCGTGCGATCGTCGCTCGGGCTGGTGCGTAGCGAGCTGGAAATCACCGAAAACCTGGCCAAGGTCGGCGCCGCCAGTAACGTTGAGGTGTTGCGCCTCAAGCGCCAAAAGGCCGAGCTGGAGTTGAAACTGACCCAGGCCCGCTCCGAGTATATGGTGCGGGCCGGTGAGGACCTGGCGAAGGTCAATGCCGACGTCGAGACGCTGTCGTCAGTCATGCGCGGGCGCTCCGACTCGGTGACCCGCCTGACCCTGCGCTCGCCGGTGCGCGGTATCGTCAAGGGGATCGAGGTCACCACCATCGGCGGGGTTATCCCGCCCAACGGGCGCTTGATGCAGATTGTGCCCCTGGATGAGCAGTTGTTGATCGAGGCGCGTATCTCCCCGCGAGACATCGCCTTTATCCATCCCGACCAGGTGGCCAAGGTCAAGATCACCGCCTACGACTACGCCATTTATGGCGGCATGGACGGCAAGGTCGTGACCATTTCTCCGGACACTATCCAGGACGAGGTCAAGCCAGAAGTTTTTTACTACCGAGTGTTCATCCGCACCGACGCTGACACCTTGAAAAACAAGGCCGGCAAGTCGTTTTCGATTGTGCCTGGGATGATTGCCTCGGTGGATATCAAGACCGGCCAGAAAACCGTGCTCGACTATTTGATCAAGCCCATGAACCGTGCGCGGGAGGCCTTGCGCGAGCGTTAGGCGAGGTGGCTGTGGCCAGGTTTGCGTTGTGGTGGATGCTGTTGTGGGCCGGCGTGCCGGGCGCGTGGGCCCTGAGTGAGGGGGCGACACCGTTGCTTTGGAACACCCCGGCCGACCAGTCGACCTGCAACCAGGTCGACTCTGCACTCTGGGTCGAGTTGGCCGGGGGCGATGAGTGCATTCGCTATTTTTCCGGGGCGGTGCTGAGCCGTGCGCCCGTGGTGATTGTGATGTTTCATGGCGACCGCAACGTGGAAATGCACCGCTCGCCCGAGTCGATCCTTGGCAATACCCTGGCCGCCAAGGCCAGGCAGGCCAAGGCCCTGAGCCGGCGTGCGGGCGTACCGGTGGTGATTGTGGCGCGACCTGGCACCTACGGTTCCAGCGGCAACCATGGGCAGCGGCGCCAGGCGCGGGAATTCATTGTGCTGGACGCTGCGCTCAACGAGCTGCGCAAGCGTTACGGCATCGGGCAGTTTGTGTTGCTGGGGCACAGCGGCGGCGCCACGGTGGCCGCGGCGTTGTTGACCTTGGGGCGTACCGATGTGAAGTGTGCGGTGATGACTTCCGGCGCGTTTGCCCTGGTGCAGCGCGCGCAGATGTTGCGTCAAAGCAAAGGCCTGCCTTCGCGTCCGGGACGCGACACCAATGGTTTATTGCACCCCTACGATCCCCTGGAGCACCTGGCCGGCATTGCCGTTGCGCCTGCGCGGCAGTTGTTCGTGATTGGCAGCGTGGACGACCAGGTAACCCCATTTGTGTTGCAGGAGCGTTTTTACCAGGCGTTGATTCGCGCCGGGCATCAGGCGCAGTTGGTCAAGGCGCAGGCTGTGCCTGCGATGTTTCACCAACTGCGCAATGACATTGGCCTGAAGACAGCAGCGGGCTGCGCGGGCTAACCCGCCGGCACCGCCTGTTCGGTCGTGTTCAGCCAATCACAGATCTGCGACAACCCGGTACCACCGGAGCTTTTCACCAGTACCCAATCCCCCGCCTGGAACCACTGGCCGGGGTGGCGCGCCAACGCCTGGCCTAATGCCGTGGCATCCTCGAACCACTGCACTGACAGCTCACTGCGCAGCACCCGGTACACCTCACGCATCAGCGGCCCGCACAGCACCAAATGCCGGGGCGCCGCCGCGCGCAGCGAGTCAGCCAGTTCCAGGTGGTAGCGCTGGGCGTCGGGGCCCAGCTCCAGCATGTCGCCCAACACTACTACCCGGTGCCGCGAGGCCACGGGCAGGTCGGCCATCGAGCGCAAGGCCGCAGCCATCGAGCCCGGGTTGGCGTTGTACGCATCGTTGATCAGCTGGAAATGCCCGTCGGTGCATTTGATCGAGCGGATATTGCCGCGACCTTCCACCGGTTGGAAGCCGGTCAGCACTTCCAGTGCCTGGTCGGCGTCAAGCCCGGCGGCGAACAGCGACGCCAGCACCCCCAGTGCGTTGAGCACCATGTGTCGGCCGCGAGCACTCAGGCTGAAATCCAGCCGTTGCGTGTCACGTTGCGCGGTGACGTAGACCCGGTCGGCCTCGCTGCACACGTCGAGCAGGCGCACATCGGCATCAGCGTGTTCGCCATAGCTGGTCACGTGCAAGCGCGCGACTTCGGCGGCCTGGGCGAACACCTCGTAGTGCGGCATATCGCGGCACAGCACCGCGTGCCCACCCGGTGCCATCGAGCGGAAGATCGCGCTCTTTTTACGCGCCAGGTTTTCCAGGGTGCCATGGTATTCCAGGTGCGCCGGAGCCAGCCCGGTCACGATAGCAATGTGTGGGCGCACCAGCTCCGAGTTAATCGGCATGCGGCCCACGGCCATTTCCAGTACCCAGAATTTGGCCGGCCGGGGCATGCTCGCCAGGTTCCAGGCGATCCCATGGGGCAGGTTGGCGTTGGCCTCGGTGTGGCCCACTTCGCCCCAGTGTTTCAGGGCGTGGCCGAGCATGGCGACCACGGTGGTTTTACCGAAGCTGCCGGTGACGCCGAACACCTGGCCAGTGAATTGCTGCCTGGCGTATCGACCCATTTGCAGCATGGCCTCGCTGGTATCGGCGACCTGTAACACCGGCAGGCCGCTGTCCAGGTAGGGCGTCGGGTCTACACACAAGAACGCCGAGGGGCGCCGCTCAGGACTGGCCTGGGCCCAGCGCAGCGCCGACTGCACTTCGTTCGGTCCCACCTTGCTGGGGTGCCGATTGAGCATGCGCTGGGGTTTGAAAAACTGCATGGACGGCGTCAAACCCGACGTGTACCAACCGGGCGGCGGCTGTTTGGCCCAGGTGCCGTGTGTCACCCGAGCCAGGGTGTTGGCGTCCCAGACCCAGCCGAGGGGCGCTGCGTCCTGGGCCAGGCTCACTTGCGGCGCGCCGTCGAGCAGGTAGCGGTGGTAGGCAATCAGCCCCGAGAGGTAATGCTCCACGTCGTCGATGCGCACCCTGAACGCGTGGTGACGGATAAAAAACGAACCGGCAATGCGCGCAGGATTGGCGAAATACATCGCCGTTTCCGGCCAGAAATACCCGTTGAACAGATAGCGCGCACGATGATGCAGGGCGCGGTAAAACGCGTGCAGGTCGATCTCGGTGAGCAGGTGGCGCAATTGCGCTTGCTGGGCGATGCGTTCGAGCATCTGCTGCGCAGCCATCATCAATTCCAGTAGCGTCGGAAAGGTGGTGATGCGCTGTTGCACGAACCCCAGATAACCGGCGACGTTATTCAGGCCGAAGCGGAAATACTTTTCGTCAGGTCGGTAGCGGGTCAGTTCGTTCACGCAATAGCTGAGCCAGTGATCGTGCTCGCGCCAGTGCTGTTTTTCGATGAAGTAGTCGAAGGCTTTTTCCACCACGGTTAACCAGCGCTCATCGCCGGTGAGGCCGTAGAGGCGGATCAACCCGAACGCGGCCTCGCCGTCATAGTAGATGATCCGGAACGCCTCTTTGACGGTAAGGTCACGGCCATGCAAGACGTGCACGAAGGCGCCGGTGGTCGCGTCCTGCATCCAGGCCATGCCATTGGCCAGGGCTTCCAGCACGGGTAGATAGTGGCGGGTGCCGGTGATTTCGCTGTATTTGACCAGCGCCAACAAACACACGGCATTGCCGCCCAGTTTGATCTCGTCACCGGTGTCCAGCAGATACGCCGCCACACTGCCGTCGGGCAGCGCGTAGGACTTGATCAGTTCCTGGGTAAGGTAGGCCAGCGAGCGGTCGATGGCGGATTTAAGCGCCTCGTCGCCGGTCAGTGCCCAGGCCTCGATCATCGAATAGGTGGTACTGGCGTGGCGCAGGGTGTTGTAGTTTTTTATCGCCCGGTCAAAGCACGGGAAGTAGCCGTAGACGAACTGGCCGCCGCCCTGCACCTGAGTGCTCAGGTAGCTTGCGGCGCTGATGATGCTCGCCTTTACCATGCCGGGCTCCAGCGCTGCGAGGGTGCGCCAGCCGGTTTCTGTCGGGCCAGGGTTCAGCGGGTGGGGCACGCCGTCTTCGGCACAAAAAACGCCCTTGGTGTCGAACAGGAACACGGGGGTCTCGGGTTCAAGTGTGGCGATCAGGTCGGCTGTATTGAGCCCGGTAAAACGGCGCCTGGCGTACACCGAAAAATTGCCGGCATTGAAGCTCGCGTGATTGATAGCGTTGCCGCCATACAGGATCGCGTTGGCGTTCAGTTCCTGTTCGGTGATCGCGATGTGCAGCGCCGCATCGAAGGCGATGCCGCGCCGGAAGTAATTACGCTTGTGGCGCTTGAAGCGCGCATTGAGTTCGGCCCAGGTGATGGCGGTTACGTTGATCGCGCATTCGACGCGTATCCATGAACGTTCGACGATGTTGCCTGACTGCGCACGGTCTCGTTCGTAGGCTCCCTGCAAGCGCTGCACACCGGTTTGCCAGGCGGCTTCGAAGTTATCTGCCGTGATATGAAAAACATGCGCGCGCTGGGTGCCGTCGCTCATGGAGAAAAACAAGGTACAGGGCTGCGCGGTGTCTGATGATACAGCAGGCCCATTCATTTCTTTGCTTAGATGAGCATAACAAGCAAGCCATTGCTGTTTCACAGGCATAGTTCATCACCAGTTTTTAACTTGGAGAGGGGTGGCGCGCAGTGTTCATGATTAAACTGCGCGCCAGCTGATAAATAAGCAGAAAGTTATGCCGCACAGTTTTATAAAGGCAAATTAACCAGGCTTATATATCAAGAGCAGAGCGATGAATCCTCTTTCTCCGGCTCCAGCACGGAGGGCGGGACTTGGCTCTCGTATTGCTGGAGATGGTCACGAATCAGCTTGCGAATAACCTGAGAAATAGTAAGGTCAACTTCCTCGGACAGCGACTCCAGACGCTGCTTGGTCGGGAAGTCGATGAGAATGGTCAGACGTGTTGTTTTTTCAGGCATTTTCTTGATCCTTTTACAAAAGCGCGGTCTCGACTGCCGCGTGCAGTAAGTGCTGGAAGACGTGTGGAGTCCTTAGAACAAACCAATGGGGTAATCAACTGATTCATTGGAGTCTAATTCAAATCGCTGCGCGTTTTCCATCAATGTGCAGTGAAGGTTGCGATTATGTGAAGTTCTGCACCTTCTCCGTACCTCTTATTATCATCGGGTTATAATGCTATGAGATTCGAGTATAGACCGGTTGCAAGAAAGCTATCTCAAAGTGTAGGGGGTGTCAAAAGTCAATCTTATCTATAACTAAAGTAGTGGTTGTACTGTTTGGTGAGTTTGATTATGTATTTTGCGCATTACGTCATGAGATTTTTTCAAGAACTTGGTGCTCACAATATTCTGTCACAAAATACTAATTGATTGTTTTCGAATATCAAGGGTTGCTGTCACGAATAACAGCGATTGTTATTTGAAGAGGGGCAGGGAGGTGCTACTTTTATCAGAAGGGCGCGACGGTCGTCGTTGAGGTAAAAGGGGCCAGGGCGACCCCTTTCCAGGAGGTGGGATCAGGCAAACACAAAATACTTACGCACCGTCTCGACCACTTCCCACGTCCCCTTCATCCCCGGCTCCACCACAAAGATATCCCCAGCCCGCAAATGGATCGGCTCCAGGCCGTCCGGGGTGATCACGCAGTAGCCTTCCTGGAAGTGACAGTATTCCCACTTCACATACTCCACTCGCCATTTGCCGGGGGTGCAGATCCAGGTGCCCATGATCTTGCTGCCGTCTTCGCTGGTGTAGGCGTTGAGGTTGACGGTGTGCGGGTCGCCTTCGAGTTTTTCCCATTTGCAGGCGTCCAGCACCGGCAGTGGATGGGTGTCGCGCAGTACGGTGATTGGCTTGGACATGATGATTCCGAGGCAGTGGAAGGGAAGTCCGAACCCTATCGCCTTGGGCGGCCCGCCAGTGGTCTGGACTCGACATCGGGATGCCCAGAAGCGCAGTCATTTGCACAGCCGTGAGTCACTGCCAACCCCTGTGGGAGCCGGGCTTGCCCGCGATGGCGGAGTGTCAGGCGATGGAAGGGCAAGCTGTGCCGACCTCATCGCGGGCAAGCCCGGCTCCCACAGGGGATATTTGTTGTTTGAAGGATTGAGTCGGTACGAAATATCTGTGCGCCAATCAGCCATTTCCTCGCAGTAAGTGCGAAAGATTTCCCGCTTTGCGCTGGAATTCGCAAGAATATTTACAGCCGGCCCTCGTATCATTCACCCCAGTAACGACCGAGAGCCTTGAAATGAATCCAATAAAAACGTGGTGGGACATCAGCCCGCCCTTGAGCACCGCGACCCCGACCTGGCCGGGTGATACGCCGTTTCAGGAAGAGCGGGTCTGGCAGTTCGGCCCCGAGTGCCCGGTGAATGTCGGACGCATCACCCTGTCGCCCCACACCGGCGCCCATGTGGACGCGCCGTTGCACTACAGCGCGGACGGCGCGCCGATTGGCGAAGTGTCTCTGGATGTGTACATGGGCCCGTGCCGGGTGCTGCATTGCCTGGGCAGCGGCGCGCTGGTGCAGCCGCATCAGTTGGAAGGCCGCCTGGAAAACCTGCCGGAGCGTGTACTGTTGCGCACTTATCAACAGGCGCCGCTGGATGCCTGGGATTCGAATTTCACCGCCGTCGCCCCGCAAACGGTCGAGTTGCTGTTCAGCCTCGGTGTGCGCCTGATCGGCATCGACACGCCGTCCCTGGACCCGCAGCAGTCCAAGACCATGGACTCCCACAACGCCGTCGCCCGGCATGGCATGGCGATTCTCGAAGGCATCGTCCTCGACGACGTGCCGGAGGGCGATTACGAGTTGATCGCGCTGCCGCTGCGTTTTGCCAACCTCGATGCCAGCCCGGTACGAGCCATTCTCCGCCCGCTCAAGGAGCCCACGCGATGAGCCAGTGTCCTTTCTCCCCTGACTACCAGCCGCCGGAAGAATGGCATAACGCCGAGCTGAATTTTTCCGAGTCCATGAGCTACGGCGACTACCTGGACCTGGGCAAAGTGCTCAGCGCCCAGCACCCGCTGTCGCCGGACCACAACGAGATGCTGTTCATCATCCAGCACCAGACCTCGGAACTGTGGATGAAGTTGATGCTCCACGAACTCAAGGCCGCCCGCGAACACGTGCGCCTGGGTGAGCTGCCGCCGGCGTTCAAGATGCTGGCGC
Organism: Pseudomonas sp. E6002; assembly: GCF_013385565.1. NCBI lineage: Bacteria > Pseudomonadati > Pseudomonadota > Gammaproteobacteria > Pseudomonadales > Pseudomonadaceae > Pseudomonas > Pseudomonas sp. E6002. The sequence goes on from NZ_JACAPT010000013.1 coordinate 13,670, forward strand.
GGGTGTCGCGGATCTTTGACCAGTTGGTGCACGCCTGGGCGGTACTGGCGACCATGACGCCGTCGGAGTACAAGGCGATCCGCCCGTACCTGGGGCAGTCGTCAGGTTTCCAGTCGTTCCAGTACCGGGAAATCGAATTCATCCTCGGCAACAAAAGCGCGGCGCTGTTGCGGCCTCACGCCCACCGGCCGGAGTTGTTGAAGGAGCTGCAGGTGGCGATTGCCACGCCGTCGCTGTATGACGAAGCGATCAACCTGATGACCAAGGCCGGGCTGGCGATCGACCCCAAGCGCGCCGAACGCGACCCGACGGCGCCAACGGTTCACGATGATTCCGTGGAGGCGGCGTGGCGCGAGGTTTATCGCGATCCGAGCCGGTATTGGGACCTGTACCAATTGGCCGAAAAGTTTATCGACCTGGAGGATTCGTTCCGCCAATGGCGCTTCCGCCATGTCACCACGGTGGAGCGGATCATCGGCTTCCAGCCTGGTACGGGCGGCACCGAAGGCGTGGGTTACCTGCGCAAGATGCTCGACACCGTATTGTTCCCCGAGCTGTGGCGAGTGCGTTCCACGCTGTAATCAAGGCCCAACAAAAAGCCCCGGTACTCATCAGTACCGGGGCTTTTCATTTGAAATACGATCCAAATGTGGGAGCGGGCTTGCTCGCGAAAGCGGTGTGTCAGTCAATACATCAGGTGACTGACACGACGCCTTCGCGAGCAAGCCCGCTCCCACACAAGCCCGCTCCCACATGGGTTATTGCGCTGTTACTGCCTTCGCGTTATTCAACCGCAACCGGTACGCCACATAGATGATCCCGACCCAGACCGGAATCGCATACACCGACGCCCGTACACCCGGAATCGCCAGCATCACGCAGATGATCATCAGCATGAACGCCAGGCACAGGTAGTTGCTGAACGGGAACCAGAAGGTCTTGAACGACGGCACCACGCCTTGCTCACCCATGGCCTTGCGGAACTTGATGTGGGTCAGGCTGATCAGCGCCCAGTTGATCATCAACGAGGCAACCACCAGCGCAAACAACAGCTCCAGTGCGTCATGCGGCGCGACGTAGTTGATCACCACACACAGCAGCGTCACCAGGGCCGAGATGCCCAGGGCACGCAGCGGCACGCCTTGCTTGTTCAACTTCATCAGCGCTTTCGGCGCGTCGCCTTGCTCGGCCAGGCCGAACAGCATGCGGCTGTTGCAGTACACGCCGCTGTTGTACACCGACAGTGCCGCGGTCAGGACCACGAAGTTGAGGATGTGGGCGGCGGTGTCGTTACCGATCAAGGAAAAGATCTGCACGAACGGACTGCCGCTGTAGGCATCGCCCGACGCGCCGAGGGTTTGCAGCAGTTGGTCCCATGGGTACAACGACAGCAGCACGGTAAGGGCGCCGACGTAGAAAATCAGGATCCGGTACACCACCTGGTTGATCGCCTTCGGGATCACCTTGCGGGGTTCGCTGGCTTCGGCGGCGGTAATACCCACCAGCTCCAGGCCGCCGAACGAGAACATGATGAACGCCATGGACATCAACAGCCCCATGCCGCCATTCGGGAAGAACCCGCCGTGGCTCCACAGGTTGCTCACCGAGGCCTGCGGGCCGCCGGTGCCGCTGAACAGCAGGTAGCAGCCGAGCACGATCATGCCGACAATCGCCACCACCTTGATGATCGCGAACCAGAACTCGGTCTCACCGAAGAACTTCACGTTGAGGGTGTTGATCAGGTTGACCAGCACAAAGAACACCACCGCACTGACCCAGGTCGGAATTTCCGGCCACCAGAACTGGATGTACTTGCCCACCGCTGTCAGCTCGGCCATGCCCACCAGCACGTAGAGTACCCAGTAGTTCCAGCCGGCGAGGAAGCCTGCGTAACCGCCCCAGTACTTGTGGGCGAAGTGGCTGAAGGAGCCGGCCACCGGTTCCTCGACGATCATTTCGCCCAGCTGGCGCATGATCAGGAACGCGATGAACCCGGCTACCGCATAGCCCAGGATCATCGACGGCCCCGCCGACTTGAGCACGCCCGCCGAGCCGAGGAACAGCCCGGTCCCGATCGCCCCTCCCAAGGCAATCAGCTGAATATGCCGGTTCTTCAGGCCACGCTTGAGGCCCACCGGGTTAACCATGTCATCCGCCATTAACATTCCCTTCTACTTGTTTTTTTCAGGGTTGATCGCACACCGAACCAGCCCCTCAAACCGCTGAGGGGTCAGATATTACTCTCGGTAAACTTTTCGTAATACAGCTGAACGCCATCAAGTGCCTGATCCAGCAGCCATTGTTTGATGGATTCGACCATCGGAGGGGGGCCGCAGACGTATATATCTGCCGATTGATCCCGCAATTCGGCCAGGTCGAAATGCTCGGTGAGGTAGCCGCGTTTGCCGGCCCAGTCCGAAGATGGGTTGCTGAGTACCTCGGTGTAGCGAAACCCCGGGATCGTATCGGCGTAGGCTTTTATGCGTGTTGCCTCGCATAAATCGGCCGCACCCCGCACGCCGTAATACAGGTGCACCGGCTGTTGGCAGGTGCTGGCGGCCAGGTCGTCAAGCATGCCCAGCAGCGCCGATAAACCAGTGCCACCGGCCACCAACACCAGCGGTCGGGTGACATGCCGAAGGTAGAAGGCACCCAATGGCGCTTCCAGCAGCAACTCATCACCGACCTGGCAGCGTTCGCGAATGTAGTTGCTCATCACGCCATCGGGCAGCAGGCGGATCAGGAACTGCAACTGATTGCCCGGGCGGTTGGCGAAAGAGTAGGAGCGCCAACTGTCGGTGCCGGGAATCGACAGGCGGGCATATTGGCCCGGCAAAAAGTCCAATGGTGCTTCAAGCTGCAGGTGCAGGATCGCCGTGCTGGGCGACACCTGCTGCACATTGCTCACCGTGCTGCGGATCTGGACCGGCCCCGGCGCGTTGCACAGGCTGGAATCAAAATCGAAGTAGAACGCCGCATCGGATTGGACCCGGGTCTGGCAGCTGAGCATTTTGCGTTGTTGCAGGTCAAGGCTGGAGAGGGCTTCCTCGTCCACGTAATCCTGGGTGAAATCGCCGGACTCGCAGCGGCCCTGGCAGGTGCCGCATACGCCTTCGCGGCAGTCGAGCGGGATCTTGATGCCATTGCGCAGGGCTGCATCCAACAGGATCTCATTGGCGCCCACCGGGAAAAACAGGGTCTTGCCGTCGGCAAAACTGAAGGCCACTTTGTGATTCATTCGCAGAACTCCGCGAGTTTGATTTTCTATGCCTGCGATTTACCTGTGGCGAGGGAGCTTGCTCCCGCTGGGCTGCGCAGCAGCCCCAAAAAGCCGGGAGCGCTACGCACTGGAGCGCCAACCCGGTCCAGCGGGAGCAAGCTTCCTCGCCACAGGTGAAATGCATCAGGTCACAGGTGATAGAAATCCAGCACCGAGTTGATGGTGTCGTTGAGCAGCAGCGCATGCTTGCGGGTGATCAACCAACTGTCGCCATCGGGCTTGAGGCTGTAAGTGGCGCTGCCGTAGAACTGCTCCGACGTCGCCAGCCGATAGAACAACGTATGCCAGTTCAACTTCACCTCCAGCAGCCCGTCCGGTTGCTCGGCAATCCGCACGTTGTTGATCAAATGCAGCGTCCTTGGCATCGGCGTGGCCGACGCAGCCTTGCCCGTACGCAGGCGAAACACCCGATCCTCCAGCCCCGAGCGGTTGGCGTAGTAGATCAACGACATTTCGCGCTTCGGGTCGCGGGTGTAGACATGTTCCGAATCCCACTGTGGCAGGTGAAACTCGCTCTGCGGGTCGAACAACTGCACGTAGGCGTCCCAGTCCTGGGCATCGCACAGCTCGGATTTACGGTAAAAAAACTGCTCGATCCGGTACTGCAATTGCGCATTCATCATTCCACCTCCCGCAGTTTCAGGGCTTGCTGGTCGAGCCCGTCCAGCAGGAATTTCTGCCAGTTGCGGTGCTGGTTGACGTACAGCCCTTCGTGGGTGAATTCGGTGCCGGTCATCGCCGGCTGGATACCGATGGATTCGCTATTGGGGGTCGGCCCGGTTTCCCAGCGATGGCTGCCGCGGGAGATATCGCTCCAGCGTTCCAGGCGGCCCTGGAAGCCGCGCTGGGCTTCGCGGAACTCCACCAGGTCATCCGGCGTGCCCATGCCCGAGACGTTGAAGAAATCCTCGAACTGGCGAATACGGTTTTCACGGTCGGCGTCAGACTCGTTCTTCACCCCCAGGCACTGGCTGATGATTTCGGTCTTGTTCCATGCGATAGGGCGGATGATCCGCAGCTGCGAGCTGATCTGGTCGAGGAAGAACAGGCTCGGGTAGATGTTCAGGTTGCGCAGGCGGTGCATCATCCATTCGGCTTTTTGCTGGCCGTGTTCTTCGATCAGGCGCGGCATGATGGTGGCGTAGCCCGAACGCACGGTGGGGTTGGGCATGTCGCTGAACAACAGGCTGTGGCCATTGTTGAAGGCGAACCAGCCGTCATCGGTGTTCGCGTCGCCGGCGCCGAGTTTGCTGTAGTCCAGTGTCGTGCCCGAGCCGGTGCCGTTTTCCGTATTGACCTGCTGGCGATGCTGCACCGTGGCCACGTAGTTGTAGTGCACGGTGCTGACGTGATAACCGTCCAGGCCGTTCTCGTTTTGCAGTTTCCAGTTACCGTCGTAGGTGTAGGCGGACTTGCCCGGCAGCACTTCCAGCTCACCGGTGGCCGATTGGGCGACCATCATGTCGAAGAACACTTTGGCGTCGCCGAGGAAGTCTTCCAGGCTGTTGGTGCCGTTCACGTCGAGGCTGATGAAGACGAAGCCCTTGTAGCTCTCGATCCGCGCTTTTTTCAGGCCGCGAGTGGCCTTGTCGAAGCCTTCCGGGTATTCCCCCGGCGCCTTGACCTTCACCAGCCGGCCATCGCTCTTGTAGCACCAGGCATGGAACGGGCAGGTGAAGGTGGACTGGTTGCCCTTGCCGACTCGGGTCAGGGTGGTGCCCCGGTGCTGGCAGGCGTTGATCAGCGCGTTGAGCTGGCCTTCGCCGTCGCGGGTGATGATCATCGGCTGGCGCCCGGCGCGCATCGTCACGAAGTCGTGCTTGTTGGCCAGTTCGCTCTCGTGACAGGCATAGATCCAGTTTTTTTCGAAGATCAGCTCCATTTCCAGCTCGAACAACTCCGGCTCGGTGAACATGTCCCGGGCGATGCGGAACACCTCATCCACCGGACGGAAGTCCAGGCAGCCTTCGATAAAGCTTTTCCACTGCTCGACGCTTCTTGCACCACTCATGGGAGGCACCTTTTTTGATAATGGCTAAACGGGTAAGCCATTAAGAGGCTGCGGCGGGGCACCGGGCTATCCGGTTAATGGGGGAAGGTGGGCCACTTAGTTGGGCACGAAATACCCACGGCGGTGCAGGGCGGTGGCGGAATGCGCTACTGTCTTGCAAGGCGATTGTCGGAAAAGTCTGCTTGTTATCCACTTAGTCGACGGTTGCTATCCACCCAGTGGCGATCCCGCTGGCGTGGCGCAAAACTTGCTGTCGATCTACCAGGACGCGCCGTCAGAGCGCGCCGGCCACAATTGCCGTGGGTGCCCCGTGATGAGTAGCAATACACGCGATATACGTATCGAGCGCTTCGACCTTGAAGGCGCCTGCAGCTGGATGTCCGGCATTTGCGGGCCGCACCGCCTGCAAACCGCGACGCCGGAGCGCATCCGCTTTCACCACAGCGCCAATGTGTTCAAGTCCCGCGCCACGACGCTGGGGATTATCGAATACGGCACCGACGTCACCATCGACATCGAAGACGCCGAGCACTTCAGCAGCTACAGCCTGACCCTGCCGCTGGTGGGCGAGCAGGAACTGAGCAAGAACGGCGTGCGGCTCAGCTCCAACCGTGACCAGGGCGTGATCATCTCGCCCAACGAACATCAGGTGCTGGAGATCTCCGGCGACTGCCGCAAGTTGCAGGTGGTGATCACCCGCGCGGCGATGAGCGAATCCCTGGAGGGCCTGCTGCAGCGGCCGATTGAAGCGCCGCTGCGCTTCGAGTCGGCGATGGACGCGGTGGACGGCGCTTCCGCGTCGTGGTGGCGCATGGCGCGGTATTTCATCGCCGAACTGGAGCGCAGCAGCGAGCTGTATGACCAGGTGGCGTTTACCCGGGACCTGGAAAGCTCGCTGATCAAGGGCCTGATCCTGGCCCAGCCGAACAACTATTCCGAAGAGCTGCGGGACGTGCTGGGGGTGAAGCTGCCGCACTATTTGATTCGTGCCCGACAGTACATCCACGACAACGCCCGGGAAGCGGTGCACCTGGAGGATCTGGAGGCGGCGGCGGGCGTGTCGCGCTTCAAGCTGTTCGATGCCTTTCGCAAATACTTCGCCCTGTCACCCATGGCCTATCTGAAGAAATACCGCCTGGGTGCCGTGCGCCAGCAAATCCTCGAACATGGCTCCACGCGCACCATCTCCGAAATCGCCCTGGGCTGGGGCTTTACTCATCTGGGGCGATTCTCGGCCGAATACCGCAAGCTGTTCGACGAATCCCCCAGCCAGACCCTGCAACGCAACGACGCCCGGCGTATGCGTGGATGAACACCTTACGCAAAAACAACGGAGATCAACTGTGGGAGCGGGCTTGCTCGCGAATGCGGTGCATCAGCCAACTCATTCGGTGACTGACACTGCGCATTCGCGAGCAAGCCCGGTCCCACATTGGATGTGTGGTGTTCTTTTAAATCAACTCTTCCACCAGTTGCAGGCAATGACTGAGCCCCGGCGACTGGTCATTGATCCGCCGGCTGAGAATGATCGGCGAAGTGGCGGTGGCCTCCACCACCGGCGTGTAGCCAATGTCTGCGCGGTGCAGCACCTGCACCGAGGCGGGTACCAGGGTCACGCCCATGCCTGCGCCGACCAGACCAATGGCGGTCTGCAATTCGTTGGTCCACTGCGAAACCTTCAGGCTCAAGCCATGGGCATCGAACAGCGCGATCACATGGTCGGCGTAGCTCGGCCGCGGGTTGCCGGGATACAGCACGAAGGGTTCAGCGGCCAATTGCGCCAGGGTGGCCGGGGCACCCAGCAGGGGATGTCCGGCGGGCAACACCGCCACCAACCGGTCCTCCACCAACACCCGCTGCACAATGGCCGGGTCGTCGATGCGAATCCGCCCGAAGCCCACGTCAATCCGCCCGGCCTTGAGAGCTTCAACCTGTTGCAGCGTGGTCATCTCCGACAGGCCCAACTCCAGCTCCAGGCCATCGTGGCTGCGCAGCCGGCGAATCAACTCCGGCAGCACGCCGTACAGCGTCGACGGCGCAAAACCGATGCCCAGCCAGGTTTTCTGCCCAAGGCCGATGCGCCGGGTGTTGTCACACACCTTGCCCAGTTGCTCCAGCAGCACATTGGCGTGCTCATAGAAAAACCGCCCGGCTTCGGTCAGGCGCAACGGGCGCCCGCGCTCCAGCAGCACCACACCCAGTTCGTCCTCCAATTGCTGGATCTGCCGGCTCAGCGGCGGCTGGGCAATGTGCAGGCGTTCGGCGGCGCGGGTGAAGTTGAGGGTTTCCCCCAGCACCTGGAAGTAACGCAGATGGCGCAGTTCCATAAAGACTCCATTCATACCTTAAGGGTATTGTTCGAGACTCATTCTATATTGGAAGCCAGCAGAGATCCGGAACAGAATCAGGCCAAATCTATAAAGAACCCAACGGGTATTGCCATGCCGATTTGCGCCATCGAGTCGATCGAGACCATCATCGTCGATCTCCCTACCATCCGCCCGCACAAACTGGCGATGCACACGATGCAGAACCAGACCCTGGTGATCATCCGCGTGCGCTGCGCCGACGGTATCGAAGGCATTGGTGAATCCACCACCATCGGTGGCCTGAGCTACGGCAATGAAAGCCCCGACAGCATCAAGATCAACATCGACCGGCACTTCGCGCCGCTGCTGCTCGGCCAGGACGCGAGCAACATCAATGCCGCCATGTTGCGCCTGGAGCGCAGCATCCGGGGCAACACCTTTGCCAAGTCGGGTATCGAAAGCGCCTTGCTCGATGCCCTCGGCAAACGCCTGAACCTGCCGGTCAGCGAATTGCTCGGCGGCCGCGTGCGGGACGCCTTGCCGGTGGCCTGGACCCTGGCCAGCGGCAACACCGAAAAAGACATCGCCGAGGCCGAGAAGATGCTCGACCTGCGCCGCCACCGCATTTTCAAATTGAAGATCGGCGCCGGTGAAGTCAGCCAGGACCTGGCCCACGTCATCGCGATCAAAAAAGCCCTGGGCGACCGCGCCAGTGTGCGGGTCGACGTCAACCAGGCCTGGGACGAAGCCGTGGCCCTGCGCGCCTGCAAGGTGCTGGGGGACAACGGTATCGACCTGATCGAACAACCGATCTCGCGCAACAACCGCGGCGGCATGGTGCGGCTCAACCTGTCGAGCCCGGCGCCGATCATGGCCGACGAGTCCATCGAATGCGTGGAAGATGCCTTCAACCTGGCCCGCGAAGGCGCGGCCTCGGTGTTCGCCCTGAAGATCGCCAAAAACGGCGGGCCGCGTGCGGTATTGCGCACCGCAGCGATTGCCGAAGCGGCGGGTATCGGCCTGTACGGCGGCACCATGCTTGAAGGCGGTATCGGCACCCTGGCCTCGGCCCATGCCTTTCTCACCTTGAACAAACTGGCGTGGGACACCGAGCTGTTCGGCCCGCTGCTGCTCACCGAAGACATCCTCGCCGAGCCGCTGGTGTACCGCGATTTCCACCTGCATGTCTCCACCGCTCCGGGCCTGGGCCTGGCCATCGATGAAGAGCGCCTGGCGTTCTTCCGTCGCGATAACTAACAAGAGGACACCTGCGATGTTGTTCCACGTAAAAATGACCGTGAACCTGCCCGTCGACATGAACCCCGAGCGCGCTGCCGGCCTCAAGGCTGAAGAAAAAGCCTTCTCCCAGCGGCTGCAGGAGCAAGGCAAATGGCGCCACCTGTGGCGCATCGCCGGGCTGTACGCCAACTACAGCGTGTTCGATGTCGACAGCGTGCAGGAACTGCATGACCTGTTGATGCAACTGCCGCTTTATCCTTACATGGCCATCGAAGTGAATGCCCTGTGCCGGCATCCATCGTCGATCCGTGAGGATGATCGCTGAGTCTGTTTTTTCACCTAATAATTACAAGATGAGGATTGCACCATGTCCATCCGACTTTCTCAGACTGCTCACGCCCAACAGTTTCTCGAAGAAGCCAGCGGCAACCTTAACGACGGCGGCAACCCACGGGCCAAGGCGCTGATCTACCGGATCCTGCGGGACACGGTGAACATCATCGAAGACCTGGAAGTGACCCCGGAAGAGTTCTGGAAGGCGGTCAACTACCTCAACGAACTGGGCAAGAACCAGGAAGCCGGCTTGCTCGCGGCAGGGTTGGGCCTGGAGCATTACCTGGACATGCTGATGGACGCGGCGGACGAGGAAGCCGGCAAATCCGGCGGCACCCCGCGCACCATCGAAGGCCCGCTGTATGTGGCCGGTGCGCCGCTGTCCAAGTTCGAGGCGCGGCTGGACGACGGGCAGGACCCGGGCGTGCCGCTGTTCATGCAGGGCCAGGTGCGCGACACCAATGGCAAACCGTTGGCGGGGGCGATTGTCGATGTATGGCAGGCCAATACCGGTGGTACGTATTCGTGGTTTGACAGCACGCAGTCGGAGTTCAACCTGCGTCGGCGAATCGAGACCGATGCCCAGGGCAACTACCGTTTTCGCAGCATCGTGCCGTCGGGATATGGCTGCCCGCCGACCGGCCCGACCCAGCAGTTGCTGGACCAGTTGGGGCGCCATGGCCAGCGGCCGGCGCATATCCACTTCTTCATCTCGGCGCCGGGCCATCGGCACCTGACCACCCAGATCAACCTGTCGGATGACCCGTACCTGCATGATGATTTTGCCTATGCGACGCGGGATGAGTTGATCGCCGAAATTCGCTTCAGCGAGGACGCAAACCTGGCGAAGGAATTTGGTGTGGAAGGGCAGTTTGCGCAGATTGATTTTGACTTTGAGTTGCAGCCTGCGGCGGCGCCGGTAGAGCAGAAGCGCATGCAGCGAGTGCGCGCCCTCGAAGACTGAACGCGGTAAAAAAATGTGGGAGCGGGCTTGCTCGCGAATGCGGTGGATCAGTCAATATTTCCGGTGACTGACACTCCGCCTTCGCGAGCAAGCCCGCTCCCACATTGGCTCTGTATCGTTTGGCCTATTTGCGAACAACCAGGTCGAGCAGATCATCCCGATCCTTGATCTTCTGCAACACGATCTCCGAGCGAATATCCATCACCCCCGCCGTGCGGTTCAGGTGGTTCACAATGAAATCCGAAAAGTGCTTGAGGTTGCGCGCCTGCACCCGCAGCACATAATTGCTCGCCCCGGTAATCACGTACGCACTGGCCACCTCCGGCCACCCCTGTACCTTCTTGATAAACGTCTCGTGCCAATCCTCCACATCCTGGCGTAACGACAGGTGGACGATGGCCTCCAGCTCAATCCCCAACTGCTCGGCGTTCAACACCGCCCGATAACCACTGATGATTCCCTCGCTTTCCAGCAGGCGCAAACGCCGCAGGCAGGCCGACGGCGACAGGGCGACTTTCTCCGCCAGTTCCTGGTTACTGATACGGCCATCCTGTTGCAGGAAATGCAGAAGGCGCAGGTCGGTGGCGTCGAGAATCATGGTTAGAATAAATCCGCGTGTTTGGGGGTTAAATTCGAATTTCCTACAGCTTAATTAGCCTGTTGCCCACCACTTTGCACGAAAATTCTCTAAAGCTTCGTTCATTATTTGGCTCATTGTTACTACAACAACAGGACTGACCATGACCACCCGCACCCATTGCCTGACCCTCGACGCCCAGGATCCGCTGGCGCCATTGCGCAACCAATTCGCCTTGCCGGCCGGGGTCATCTACCTCGACGGCAACTCCCTCGGTGCGCGCCCGGTAGCGGCACTGGAACGGGCGCAAGCGGTGATCGCCGAGGAGTGGGGCAATGGGCTGATTCGCAGTTGGAACAGTGCCGGCTGGGCCGACCTGTCCCAGCGCCTGGGCAATCGCCTGGCACCGCTGATCGGTGCCCGCGACGGTGAAGTGGTGATCACCGATACCACCTCCATCAACCTGTTCAAAGTGCTCAGCGCCGCGCTGACCGTGCAACGCGAACGCGCGCCAAGCCGCAAGGTGATCGTCAGCGAAGCGAGCAATTTCCCCACCGACCTGTACATCGCCGAAGGCCTCACCGAACTGCTGCAACAGGGCTACTCCCTGCGCCTGGTCAACAGCCCGGACGAACTGCCGAAAGCCATCGACCAGGACACGGCCGTGGTGATGCTCACCCACGTCAACTACAAGACCGGCTACATGTACGACATGCAGGCCCAGACTGCCTTGAGCCATGAATGTGGCGCGCTGGCGATCTGGGACCTGGCGCATTCGGCGGGCGCGGTGCCGATCGACCTGCATCAGGCCGGTGCCGATTATGCGATTGGTTGCACTTACAAATACCTCAACGGCGGGCCCGGCTCCCAGGCGTTTGTGTGGGTCAACCCGGCGCTGGTGGATGTGGTTACGCAGCCGCTGTCGGGCTGGTTCGGGCATACCCGACAGTTCGCCATGGAATCGCGTTATGCCCCGAGCCAGGGCATCGCCCGCTACCTGTGCGGCACCCAGCCGATTACCTCGCTGGCGATGGTGGAGTGTGGCCTGGATATTTTCGCCCAGACCGATATGGCCAGCTTGCGCTCTAAATCCCTGGCGTTGACCGACCTGTTTATCGAGTTGGTGGAAAGCCGTTGCGCCGCCCACGACCTGACCCTGATCACCCCGCGTGAGCATGCCCGACGGGGTAGCCATGTCAGCTTCGAACACCCGGAAGGCTATGCGGTTATCCAGGCCTTGATCGCTCGTGGCGTGATTGGTGATTATCGTGAGCCGCGGATCATGCGGTTCGGGTTTACCCCGCTGTACACCAGCTTTGCTGAAGTGTGGGATGCGGTGGAAATCCTGGGTGAGATTCTCGATCAGAGAACCTGGGACCAGCCGCAGTTCAAGGTTCGCCACAGCGTCACCTGAGTAAACGCAGAGCAAAAAATGTGGGAGCGGGCTTGCTCGCGAATGCGGTCCATCAGTCCCTGATGTATTGACTGGCACACCGCATTCGCGAGCAAGCCCGCTCCCACAGGGGACAGTGTTTCATCCAGAAAAGCAGTGCAATCACAATAATAAAGGGGCACGCCACGTGACCACGCCAGACCAAGGCTTTGCCGAAATCACCAATCGCGAACTGGGCCTCAGGCGCCAGCTCACTTCCGGCCAGATGAGCATGATCGCCATCGGTGGCGCCATCGGCACCGGGCTGTTCATGGGCAGCGCCTACGCCATCGGCTATGCCGGGCCCAGCGTGCTGGTGAGCTATGCCATCGGTGCGCTGATCACTTTGCTGTTGATGGGCTGCCTGGCGGAGATGACCGTGGCGCATTCCACCTCGGGCTCCTTCGGCGCGTATGCCGAATTTTACGTCAGCCCGCTGGCCGGTTTCCTGGTGCGCTATGCGTACTGGGCGGCGATTGTGCTGGCGGTGGGCGCCGAGGTCACGGCGGTGGCGATGTACATGAAGTACTGGTTTGCCAACGTGCCGGAATGGGTGTGGATTGTCTCGTTTTCCAGCGTGCTGATCGTACTCAACGCCATCAGCGTCAAGACCTTCGGCAACTTTGAGTACTGGTTCTCCACGATCAAGATCAGCGCCATCGTTGGCTTCATCATCCTCGCGGTGTACGTGGTGTTCGGCTCCGGCAATCCGGATTACGGTGTGCAGAACTACGCGGCCCACGGCGGCTTTTTCCCGAACGGGTTGAGCGGCATGTGGATTGCGGTGATCGTCTCGATCTTCAGTTACCTGAGCGTGGAAATGATCGCGGTGGCCGCCGGTGAAGCGGCCGACCCGGAGCAGGCGGTGAAAAAAGCCTTCCGCGCGACCATCGTACGGCTGGTGGTGTTCTACCTGCTGACCCTGGCGCTGATGTTGGCCATCGTGCCGTGGAACCAGGCTGGCCACGCCCAGAGCCCGTTCGTCACGGTGATGCAGACCATCGGCATTCCCGGCGCCACCGGGGTGATGAACTTCGTGATCCTGATCGCTGCGCTGTCGGCGATGAACAGCCAGCTCTACATCACCACCCGCATGATGTTCAGCCTGTCGCGCGCCGGTTTTGCGCCCAAGTCCATGGGCGCCTTGAGCAAGAGCGGGATCCCGTTGAACGCCTTGTTGCTGTCCAGCTCGGGCATTGCCCTGGCGACCCTGCTGAACGTGGTGTACCCGGAAAGCTCGTTCACCCTGATGATGGCGATCTCGATGTTTGGCGCGATCTTCACCTGGTTCATGATCTTCCTCACGCACCTGTTTTTCCGCCGCTACCGCAAGCGTCACGGCGGGGCGAAGCTGTCGTTCCAGCTGGCGCTGTTTCCCTACAGCACGCTGCTGGGCCTGGTGCTGATGGGCGCGGTGATGATCACCACGTTTTTCACCGATGCGTTCAAGATGACGCTGGTGTTCGGGGTGCCGTTCCTGCTGATTCTGTCGGCGGTGTACTACGTGTTCTTCCGCAAGGGTCGCCAAAACCTTGTAGGAGCGAGCTTGCTCGCGAAAAACCCGAGGGCGCCGGGTTAAATCAGAAAGCCCGCGTTATCGTTGACGTGCTTCGCGAGCAAGCTCGCTCCTACAGGGGGAGAGGGCGTTTAGCAGTTGGGCGGCGTAACCGGGCAATTGCTCGAACTCGCGGGCGCATAACAGCAGTTTGCGACAGGCCCAATCCTCGCTCAGGGGTTGGGCCTTGAAGCGCCGCTCCAACGGCCAGCGTTCCAGCGCCGCCAGGGGCACGATCCCCAGCCCGGCGCCCCGGGCGACCATGCGAATCAGCCCGTCAAACCCATCTGCACGGATGCGTGTCTGCAAGCGAAAGCCTGCGTGCAATGCCTGTTCCTCCAGGTACACCGCCAGCGCGCTGTCGGCGGCCAGGCCCACGTAGTCATACTGCAAGCTGTCGATAAAACTCACGGTGCGCCCGGCCAGCGGGTGATCCAGCGGCATGATCAGCACCAGCGGGTCGTCGCGAAAGGGCAGGGTTTGCAGGCCGTGGGTATCTACTGCGTCGGAAATAATCCCCAGGTCTGCCGCGCCCTGGCGCAAGGCGTGGGTGATGCGCAGGCTTGGCAGTTCCTGCAGGTCGATGTCGAGGTTGGGGTGCTCGTGCAGAAAGTCCGCCAACAGTTCCGGCAGGTATTCGCTCAGGGCGGTGGTGTTGCACAGCAGGCGCACCTGGCCTTTGACGCCGTTGGCGTATCCCGCGAGGTCTTGCTGCAGGTGATCGGCTTGCTGCAACAGCAGGCGGGCGTGACGGGCGAGGGCTTTGCCCGCAGCAGTCGGGGTGACGCCACGGCGGCCACGTTCCAGGAACTCGATACCCAGCGAGGCCTCCATCGCCCGGATCCGCGCACTCGCCGCCGCCAGGGACAAATGGCTGCGGCCGGCGCCGGCGGTGATATTGCCGGTGTCGAGGATGTGCAGGTACAGGCGCAGGTCGATCAGGTCAAAGTGCATGTGCTGGGGATCTCAGTGTCTGTACGGGCCTCTTCGCGAGCAAGCCCGCTCCCACATTTAGATCTGTGAACCCTTTCAAAATGTGGGAGCGGGCTTGCTCGCGAAGAGGCCATCTGCCTCATGCAAAACAAGAGGCTGCCTCAGTATATGGCGAATTTTCAGACATCACCCAAACCTGCAAAATCGACCCATGAATACCTTACTCGCGTTCTACCAAAACCTCGGCCCGGCCCTGACATTGCTGGTGGTCGGCACCTTCCTGCTGGCCGGTACGGTCAAGGGCGTCATCGGCCTGGGCCTGCCCACCGTCGCCATGGGCATGCTCGGCCTGGCTATGTTACCGGCGCAGGCTGCGGCGTTGCTGATCATCCCGTCCACCGTCACCAACCTCTGGCAACTGGCCTTCGGCGGTCACCTGAGCGCGTTGATCAAACGCCTGTGGCCGATGCTCCTGCTGATTTTCCTCGGCACCGGGCTGGGCTCGGTGTGGCTGGGCATGGATGGCGGGCATTGGGTGGTGCGGGCGTTGGGCGGCGCGCTGCTGGTGTATGCCTTGAGCGGGCTGTTGCTGCCGACGTTCAAGGTAAGCCCGGCCACCGAGCGTTGGCTGGGCCCGCTGTGCGGCGTGCTGACCGGGGTCATCACCTCGGCCACTGGGGTGTTCGTGATACCGGCGGTGCCGTATCTGCAAGCGTTGGGCTTGAACCGCGATCAGCTGGTGCAAGCGTTGGGGCTATCGTTCACCGTGTCGACCCTGGCGCTGGCAGCCGGGCTGTTCTGGCGTGGCAGCCTGGGCGGCGGCGAATTGAACGCCTCGTTGCTGGCGCTGGTTCCCGCGCTGCTCGGGATGTGGCTGGGCCAGGCCCTGCGCCAGCGCATCAGTGCCGTGCTGTTCAAGCGGGTGTTCTTTATCGGCATGGCCGCGCTGGGAGGTCATCTGCTGATCAGTGGTTAACAATATGCCGTTGATTCGTGCGCCTTGGTCAAATGTATTTTGCCGCCGGGACGCTTATTCCAAAGCACCGACCCCGTTACCCTGCCTTCAGACATTTTTAATCTTTAGGCACCCCCTATGAAAAAAGTACTCCTGCTCAACGGCGGTAAGAAATTCGCCCATTCCGACGGTCGCTACAACAGCACCCTGCATGAAGCCGCCCTGGCGGTACTGGACCGTGGCGGCATCGACGTCAAGGAAACCCACATCGACGCCGGCTACGACGTGGCCGAAGAAGTCGCCAAATTCCTCTGGGCCGACGTGATCATCTACCAGATGCCCGGCTGGTGGATGGGCGCTCCGTGGATCGTCAAGAAGTACATCGATGAAGTCTTCACCGAAGGCCATGGCAGCCTGTACGCCAGCGACGGCCGCACCCGCTCCGACTCGTCGCAGAAATACGGCAGCGGTGGCCTGATCCAGGGCAAGCAATACATGCTGTCCCTGACCTGGAACGCTCCTCAGCAAGCGTTCGACGACCCCACCGACTTCTTCGAAGCCAAGGGCGTGGACGCGGTGTATTTCCCGTTCCACAAGGCCAACGAGTTCCTCGGCATGATCGGCCTGCCGACCTTCCTCTGTGTGGACGTGATGAAACGCCCGGCCATCGAAGCCGACGTGGCGCGTTATGAACAGCATCTGGCACAGGTGTTTAACCTGAGTCTGTAATGCGGCTAGTATCCGTGCAGCCGCTATAAAGAGGATTCACGTTGAAAGCCCGATCCGATGAGCTACAGATCTTCGTCTGCGTGATTGAATGCGGGTCGATTTCCGCCGCAGCCGAACAGGTCGGGCAGACGCCGTCGGCGGTCAGCCGCACCTTGTCGCGCCTGGAAGCCAAGCTCGACACCACCCTGATCAACCGCACCACCCGGCGCATGGACCTGACCGAAGAGGGCAAGTATTTCTTTGAGCGGGCCAAGGTGATCCTCGAGCAGATGGACGACCTGGAAGAACGCCTGTCGTCGCGCCAGCAAACTCCGTCGGGGCGCCTGCGGATCAACGCGGCGTCGCCGTTCATGCTGCATGCGATCGTGCCGTACATCGCCGAGTTTCGTGGCCTGTACCCGGACATCCAGCTGGAGCTGAACAGCAACGACCTGATCATCGACCTGCTGGAGCAAAGCACCGACATCGCGATTCGCATCGGTGCCCTGGCCGACTCGACCCTTCACGCCCGCTCACTGGGATGCAGCCCGCTGCATATCCTCGCCAGCCCGGCGTATCTGGAACAGCACGGTACGCCCAGCACCGTTGCCGAACTGGCCGAACACACCTTGCTCGGTTTCACCCAGACCGAAACCCTGAACCACTGGCCGCTGCGCCATGTGCACGGCGATCGCTGGCAGATCCAGCCGGGCGTCGCCGCCTCCAGCGGTGAAACCTTGCGCCAACTGGCGCTGGAAGGGCAGGGCATCACCTGTCTCTCGGACTTCATGACCGCCCAGGACATCAAAAGCGGGCGCCTGATACCGGTGCTGGCAGAGTTCAACAGCGGCTATCGCCAGCCGATCAATGCCGTGTACTACCGCAACTCGCAATTGGCCTTGCGCATCCAGTGCTTCCTGGACTTTATCCAAGGCAAGCTGTCCAGCTACGCCCGTTGATTCGTGACCCCTGCGCAAGAGTGAATTGGGCAATGCGGACTTATTCGGAATGGATAGGTCCGCAATACTGACGCCATCAATTACTCACGCAGGGAGACACCTCCATGAACGTATTCATCACCGGCGCTGCCGGTTTTATCGGCGGTTCCATCGCTACTGGCCTGGTCAAGGCCGGCCATAACGTCACCGGCCTGGTGCGCAGCACCGAACAGGCTGCGGAAATGACTGCACTGGGCATCACGCCGGTAATCGGTACGCTGGATGACAGCGCGCTGTTGACCGAGCAGGCGAAGAAAGCTGACGCGGTGATCAACGCCGCCAGCAGTGACCATCGCGGCGCCGTGGAAACCTTGCTGGCCGCGTTGCGCGGCTCCAACAAAACCTTCCTGCACACCAGCGGTTCGAGCATCGTCGGCGATGCGTCGGGCGGTAAGTCCAGCGATGTCATCTACTTTGAAGACAACCTGCCGGCTCCGACTGTCGACAAGGCTGCTCGCGTGGCCATCGACAACCTGATCCTGGCTGCCGCCAAAGATGGCGTGAACTCGGCAGTGATCTGCAACACCCTGATCTACGGTCACAGCCTGGGCGTCAAGCGCGACAGCGTGCAGTTGCCACGCTTGCTCAAGCAGGCACGCAAAAGCGGTGTAGTGCGGCATGTGAGCACCGGGCAGAACATCTGGTCCAACGTGCACATTGAAGACGTGGTTGCGTTGTACCTGCTGGCGCTGGAAAAGAATGTGCCGGGCACTTTCTACTTTGTGGAGAGTGGCGAAGCGGCGTTTGTCGACATGACCACCGCGATTGCCGAAGCGCTGAAGCTGGGTAAACCACAGGATTGGCCATTGGCGGATGCCGAGGCCGAGTGGGGTTATGAAATGGCCAACTATGGCCTGGGCTCCAACAGCCGGGTGCGCGGCAAGCATGCGCGGGAATTGCTGGGGTGGGCGCCGAAGCGGACCTCCGTAGTTGAGTGGATTCGCAACGAGATGGTTTGATGTTCGCTTGAGACCGAGGCTAGCCCTTTCGCGAGCAAGCCCGCTCCCACATTTGACCGAGTTCCAACTTTGGAATGCGGTCAAATGTGGGAGCGGGCTTGCTCGCGAAAGGGGCGACACGGTCCAACGGTCTTACCCAACACTAGCCCCACCCCGCCCAATTCCGTACCATCCCCAGCCTTATCCCCCGCAACTCCCCGGTACTTCAATGAACCTCACCCGTCTGCGCGCCGACGCCCTGGCCGGACTCACCACGTCTTTTGCCTTGCTGCCCGAATGCATCGCCTTTGCCCTGGTGGCTCATCTCAACCCGCTGATGGGCCTTTACGGCGCATTCATCATCTGCACCCTCACCGCGCTGTTCGGCGGCCGGCCTGGCATGGTCTCCGGGGCCGCCGGCTCGATGGCGGTGGTGATCGTCGCGCTGGTGGTGCAGCACGGCGTGCAGTATCTGTTGGCCACGGTATTACTGGGCGGGTTGATCATGGTCGCCTTCGGCCTGTTGCGCCTGGGCAAGCTGGTGCGCATGGTGCCGCACCCGGTGATGCTCGGGTTCGTCAACGGCCTGGCGATCATCATTGCCCTGGCGCAGCTGGAGCATTTCAAAAGCGGTGACACCTGGCTCAGCGGCACGCCGCTGTACGTGATGACCGGGCTGGTCGCGGCAACCATGGCCATCGTCTACCTGCTGCCGCGCCTGACCCGCGCCGTACCGCCAGCCCTGGTGGCGATCCTCGGCGTAGGTCTGGCGGTGTACCTGCTCGGCCTGCCGACCCGCACCCTGGGCGACATGGCCCACATCGCCGGCGGCCTGCCGACCTTCGCGCTGCCACAGATTCCCTGGACCCTCGAAACCCTGCACATCATCGCGCCCTACGCGATCCTGATGGCCATGGTCGGCCTGCTGGAAACCCTGCTGACCCTCAACCTCACCGACGAAATCACCGAAACCCGCGGCTACCCGGACCGCGAAAGCGTGGCCTTGGGTGCCGCCAACATGGTCTCGGGCCTGTTCGGCGGCATGGGCGGCTGCGCGATGATCGGACAAACCGTGATCAACCTCAGCTCCGGCGGGCGAGGGCGCTTCTCCGGGGTATTTGCCGGGGTGATGATCCTGCTGTTCATTCTGTTTCTGTCACCGCTGATCGAGCGCATTCCGCTGGCGGCGCTGGTGGGGGTGATGTTTGTGGTGTCCCAGCAGACCTTTGCCTGGGCGTCCCTGCGGGTGATCAACAAGGTGCCGCTCAACGACGTGCTGGTGATCATGGCGGTGACGGTGATTACCGTGTTCACCGACCTGGCGACGGCGGTGCTGTGCGGGATTGTGATTGCGGCGCTGAACTTCGCCTGGCAGCAAGCGCGCGAGCTGTACGCGGATGAACATATGGAAGCGGACGGCAGCAAACTCTATCGGGTGCACGGCACGCTGTTTTTTGCCTCGACCACGCCGTTTTTGAATCGCTTCGATCCGGCCAACGACCCGGCCCAGGTGACGCTGGATTGCCGTCACTTGAGCTTCGTCGACTATTCGGCGATTGCTGCATTGATGACCCTGCGCGAGCGCTACACCAAGGCCGGCAAGCATCTGCGGGTGCTGCACCTGTCCGAGCGCTGCCGCAAACTGCTCAAGCGCGCCCGGGTGCAGCACGACTGACCGTTGTTGAAGTGCGATGATCGTTCCCACGCTCTGCGTGGGAACGCCGCTTTGGACGCTCCGCGTCCGCTCTTAAAATCGTGACGCGGAGCGTCACAGGATGCATTCCCACGCAGAGCGTGGGAACGATCATGGCCCGACCAGGTTTTCCAGTTCCTGGGCGCGGGTCTGGGTCATGTCCAGCACGCAGCCGGAGCCGTTGACCTGATCAATAGTGCCGCCGGTGGCCGAGCCGATGAAGCCGCAATTGGCATCGCGAAACTTGAGCCACTGGCGTTGTACGTCCTGCAGCTGCTGCTTGCGGTTGCCTTCCATCGCCGTCATCGCGGTTTTGTAGGCGGTGTTCAGGCGCGCGTCCTGCACCTTGGTTTCCTTGGCGTTGCAATCGACCATGTCGGCGGTGGTGTTGGCGCCGTCCATGCATTTTTTCAGTGCCGGGTTCTCATCGGCCGAGGCCGTGCCGCACAAGGCCAGCAACAGTGCGCCGGCGGCGAAAGGAACAAGCAGGGGGTTACGATTCATTCTGGGTTTTCCTGGTCATGAGTCGGTGTGCAGTCTAAGACTCGGCCTGCGCAGTTGAGTTTCCAGCCCCGGCGATCTTCATGTAAGAACGCCCCCCGAATTTTCATCCACTGACCCTGGGCATATCCCTGCGCGACAGGGCTTGTCTGTGGGCGAAAATTACTTTCATAAAAATTGAAAATGCACCTCGGTAATGATTTATGACTTTCACAACCTATTCGACGTGACCCTTTCCGAGGAGTACCGCATGGCCGCATCACCGGGGTATTGGCTGTTGATCTACGCCGCCATCGCCATCATTGCATTGATCGTATTGATCGCGCGTTACCGGCTCAACCCGTTTATCGTCATCACCCTGGTGTCTATCGGCCTGGCGCTGTTGGCCGGAATGCCGGCGGATACGATCATGGGCTCCTACGAGGCCGGCGTCGGCAAGACGCTGGGGCATATTGCGCTGGTGGTCGCGCTGGGCACCATGCTCGGCAAGATGATGGCCGAGTCCGGTGGCGCCGAGCAGGTGGCGCGCACGCTGATCAACCGGTTCGGCGAGCGTAACGCGCACTGGGCAATGGTGTGTATCGCGTTCCTGGTGGGGCTGCCGCTGTTTTTCGAGGTCGGTTTTGTGTTGCTGGTGCCGATCGCGTTTACCGTGGCGCGGCGGGTGGGCGTGTCGATCCTGATGGTCGGCCTGCCGATGGTGGCCGGCTTGTCGGTGGTGCATGCGCTGGTGCCGCCGCATCCGGCGGCGATGATGGCGGTGCTGGCCTATAACGCCTCGGTCGGGCAGACGGTGCTGTATGCGATTTTGATCGGCATACCCACCGCGATCATTGCCGGCCCGCTGTACGCCAAATTTATCGTGCCGCACATTCACCTGCCAGCGGAAAACCCGCTGGAACGCCAGTTCATCGACCGCGCGCCGCGCACCCGCCTGCCGAGTTTCGCCCTGACCATGGGCACCATCCTGTTACCGGTGGTGCTGATGATGATCGGCGGCTGGGCCAACCTGATTTCCACACCGGGCACCGCCTTTAACCAGTTCCTGTTGTTTATCGGTAACTCGGTGATTGCGCTGCTGGTGGCGACCCTGGTGAGCTTCTGGACCCTCGGCCTAGCCCAGGGTTTCAACCGCGAATCGATCCTCAAGTTCACCAACGAATGCCTGGCACCGACCGCCAGCATCACCTTGCTGGTGGGCGCGGGCGGTGGTTTGAACCGGATTCTGGTGGACGCCGGCGTCACCAATGAGATCCTCGGCCTGGCCCACGCCTTCAACCTGTCGCCTTTGGTGATGGGCTGGCTGTTCGCCGCGCTGATGCGCATCGCCACCGGCTCGGCCACCGTGGCCATGACCACGGCCTCAGGCGTGGTCGCACCGGTTGCGATGGGCCTGGGTTATCCACACCCGGAATTGCTGGTGCTTGCCACCGGCGCGGGTTCGGTAATCTTTTCCCACGTAAACGACGGCGGCTTCTGGCTGATCAAGGAATACTTCAATATGACGGTGATCCAGACCTTCAAGACCTGGACCGTGCTGGAGACCCTGATTTCGGTGGTCGCCTTCGGTCTGACTTATGGTTTGTCCTGCATCTTGTAACCCGGAGCCGAACCGATGGACATCCTCTACCAGATCCGCGCCCGCCAGGATTCCTTCAGCGCCGGCGAAGGGCGTATCGCCAAGCTGATGCTCGATGATGTCGGCTTTGCAGCGTCCGCCAGCCTGGAAGAATTGTCCCAACGGGCCGAGGTCAGCACCGCCACCTTGTCGCGTTTTGCCCGCAGCGTCGGCTGCCGCGACCTGCGTGACCTGCGCCTGCAACTGGCCCAGGCCAGCGGTGTCGGCAGCCGTTTCCTCGACCCGGCGGGCCTGCCGGAGCAGTCGGCGTTTCACCGGCAGATTCTCAGCGATATCGAGGCGACGTTGCGCCGGCACCTGTCCGGTTTCAACCAGCGCAGTTTTGTCGACGCCGTGAGCCTGCTGGGCAATGCGCGGATGATCCACGCGTTCGGCATGGGCGGGCCGTCGAGCCTGTGCAGCGACGAGTTGCAAGTGCGCCTGGTGCGCCTGGGCTACGCGATCAACGCCTGCCACGACCCGGTGATGATGCGCGTGACCGCCGCCACCCTGGGCCCGGAGCATGCGCTGATCGTCTGCTCGCTGACCGGCATCACCCCGGAGGTATTGGGCGTGGTGGCGCTGGCACGCAACTACGGCGCAAAAATCATCGCCATCACCCTGCCGGATTCACCGCTGGCGCAGTTGGCCGACGTGCTGCTGCCGCTGCAACCGGCCGAAACCAGTTTTATCTACAAGCCAACGGCGGCGCGCTACGGAATGCTGTTGGCCATCGATGTGCTCGCTACCGAGCTGGCCTTGGCCATGCCGGACGACAACCAGGAACGCCTGCGACGGATCAAGCTGGCCCTGGACGATTATCGCGGCGGCCCTGACAGCCTGCCGCTTGGAGATTGAGATGAAGTACCACACGCTGATCCGCCAGGCGCTGATCATTGATGGCAGCAACACCCCCGGCTATGTCGCCGATGTGGCAGTGCACGAGGGCCGTATCGAGAAGATCGGCGACCTGTCCCGGGACAGCGCCGAGCATGAAATCGACGCTGCCGGGCGCGTATTGGCGCCGGGGTTTATCGACGTGCACACCCACGACGACACGGTGGTGATCCGTCACCCGCAGATGCTGCCCAAGCTGAGCCAGGGCGTGACCACGGTGATTGTCGGCAACTGCGGCATCAGCGCCTCGCCCGTGAGCTTGCAGGCTGATCCGCCGGACCCGATGAACCTGCTGGGCACCGCCGAGGCCTTTGCCTACCCACGGTTCAGCGATTACCGCGCGGCGGTGGAAAACGCCCACCCGGCCGTCAATGTGGCGGCGCTGATCGGCCACACCGCGCTGCGCAGCAACCATATGGACGACCTGCACCGTACCGCCACGCCGGGTGAAATCACCGCGATGCGCGTGCAGTTGCAGGAGAGTCTGGCGGACGGTGCCCTGGGTTTATCCACCGGGCTTGCATACGCGAGCGCCTTCAACGCCGAGACCGATGAAGTGCTGCAGTTGAGTGAAGAACTGACGGCGTATGGCGCGGTGTACACCACCCATTTGCGCAGCGAATTCGAACCGGTGCTGGAGGCGATGGACGAGGCTTTTCTGATCGGCCGGCATGCCAAGGCGCCGGTGATCATTTCCCACCTCAAGTGCGCGGGCGCCGGTAACTGGGGGCGCAGTCCGCAGTTGTTGGCCTCGCTGGAACACGCGGCGAAGACCCATCCGGTGGGCTGCGATTGCTACCCGTATGCGGCCAGCTCTTCGACCCTGGACCTCAAGCAAGTCACCGATGCGTTTCGCATCACCATCACCTGGTCTGCGCCGCATCCGGAAATGGGCGGGCGGGATCTGCAGGATATCGCCGCCGAGTGGGCGGTGCCGCTGATGGACGCCGCACGCCGCCTGCAACCCGCCGGGGCGGTGTATTACGGGATGGACGAGACCGACGTGCAGCGCATCCTCGCGCATCCGCTGTCGATGATTGGCTCGGATGGTTTGCCGGAAGATCCGTTTCCTCATCCACGTCTGTGGGGCGCGTTTCCCCGGGTACTGGGGCACTTCAGCCGGGACCTTGGCTTGTTCCCGCTGCACACCGCCGTGCACAAGATGACTGGCTTGTCGGCAGCGCGCTTTGGCTTGGCCGAGCGCGGTGAAATCCGTGAAGGACACTGGGCCGATCTGGTGCTGTTTGATCCGTTGCGGGTGCGGGATGTGGCGGACTTCAAAGAGCCGCAGCGCGCGGCGGAAGGGATTGACGGTGTGTGGGTCAATGGCGTGCTCAGCTACAGCGACGGGCAGGCCAATGGGCAGCGGTCCGGACGATTCCTGGCGCGCAGTGGGGATTTGCGAAAGGGATTTGCGGCCGTATAGTGGCCGCTCTCAAATACGGAGCAATCGCCATGCACTTAGGAAAAGTCACCCCCATCTTGCGCAGTTTCGACGAGGCCAAGACCCTGGAGTTCTACGTCGATTTCCTGGGGTTCAAGGTCGATTGGCAGCACCGGTTTGAAGACAACTTTCCGCTGTACCTGCAGGTGTCGCTGGGGGACTGCGTGCTGCACTTGTCCGAGCACCATGGCGATTGCACGCCAGGTGCGGCGGTGCGGATTCAGGCTCAAGGGTTGGAAGCGTACCAGCAACAATTGCTGGCCAGGAATTACCGCAACGCCAAGCCAGGTATTGAAGACACGCCGTGGGGCAGCCGCGAGATGAGCATCAGCGACCCGTCTGGGAACCGGTTGGTGTTTGTTGAAGAAGTCAGCAGCTGAGGCTGCGCGCATAAATCGCAGGCAATAAAAAACCGCCTTAGTAGGGCGGTTTTTTATTGCAATCCCAGTTCGCGGCTGGGGTTGCGCCTCACCGGAAGCATTGACCTGCTGACCGGATACTACTGTCGGTTCAGGCATCACGCAAGGCCTGGTGACACTCGGTGTTTTCAGTTCTTTGAGATCTACGCTATTTAAGGACGACTGCAAAAACTGGCAATAAATTCTTGGAGCGTTACCGGTGGATTAGTTCTCCCAGGTCACACCTTTGAGCGGGATGTTCGTTAGTATCGCCCCCGTTCTGTGTATGTCGTTTGTAGGTGGGCTGGGTACGCGCGCGAATTTATGGACCGAACGCCACGGGCTAGTAATCCGTGCCGGATTCATGCGGGAGGACCCAAAGCCCGGCCGCCTCACTGGAAGCATTGACCTGCGTCCGAAGGCTCACGTGTTCCGGTAAGTGCGCTGGAGGTAGGCCCAACTGATGGAGGGCCGAGTATGTCCAAGTTTGCACGACGTACGTGGGACCTCGTAGTGAACTCCCTGCGTGTTTATCACGTGTGGAAATTCCTGCGGGACAGCTTTGATGACCGTTAAGGTCTGAGAAGTGGGCCGCCCCGGTTTCGACCGGGGCGGCTTTTTTGTACCTGGGATTTACACCCGGAAATGGCTGACCATCTGCTGCAACTGCCCGCCCAAACGCGCCAGTTCCACACTTGACTTGGCCGTCTCGTCACTGGCCGCTGCAGTCTGCTCCGACACGTCCCGCACATTCACGATACTGCGGCTGATCTCTTCCGCCACGGCACTCTGCTGCTCGGCGGCTGCGGCGATCTGCTGGTTCATCGACTGGATATTCGACACCGTACGGGTGATGTTTTCCAGCGACACACCGGCCTTGCGCGTCAGTTCGACGCTGCTGTCGGTGAGGCTGCGGCTGTTGTTCATCACGGCGGCCACTTGCTGGGTGCCGTTCTGCAAACCGGCCACCAGGCCTTCGATTTCTTCGGTGGATTTCTGGGTGCGCTGGGCCAGGCCGCGCACCTCATCGGCGACCACCGCAAAACCCCGACCCGCTTCACCGGCACGCGCTGCTTCGATGGCGGCGTTGAGCGCCAGCAGGTTGGTCTGCTCGGCCACGGCCTTGATCACGTCCATCACGCTGCCGATCTTGTTGCTCTCTTGTTGCAGGTGCGTCATGGCGTCGGTGGAGCGTGCCACTTCGGCAGCCAGACGTTCGATCTGGGCGATGGCTTCGGCCACCACCTTGTCACCGGCACGGGCTTCACCGTCGGCGGCCGAGGCAGCCTGGGACGCTTGTTCGGCGTTGCGTGCGACTTCCTGCACGGTGGCAGTCATTTCGTGCATGGCGGTGGCCACTTGATCGGTCTCGATCTTCTGGCTGTTGACCCCGGCACTGGTCTGTTCGGTCACGGCCGACAGCTCTTCGGCGGCGCTGGCGATCTGGGTCACGCCGTCACGGATGCCGCTGATCAGTTCACGCAGGGTGGTGCCCATGCGCTGGATGCCCTGTTGCAACACGCCGAGTTCGTCGCGGCGGGTCACCTGGATGTTGTGGCTCAGGTCACCGGAAGCGATGCGCTCCACCACGGCAAGGGTCTCGCGCAGTGGGCGAGTGATCTGGCGGGTGATGATCACCGCAGCCACGATGCCCACCAGCAAGGCCAGCAATGTGCTGATCAGTTGCAGGCTGCGGGCCTGGGCGCTTTCGGCGTCGCGGCGTTGCAGCTGGATGTCGTACAGCTTGTCGCTGATGGTGACAATGTCGGTGCCCTGGGTGGTCATTTCTGCCCGGGCCGAGACGATGTTGGCGTTGGCCGCCTTGTAGTTCTGCACCGCGCTGCGATAGGCGCCGAGGGCGGTTTCCAGGGCGGTCAGTGCAGGCTGTTGGCTGGCGCCAAACGCTGCGTGCAGGCCTTTCAGACCGTCGATGGCTTTCTCGATCTGCGCGGCGGCGCGGGCTTCAGTCTCGGCGTTGACGTTACCGGTGTAGCCGCGCACTTCGTAGCGGGCCAACTGGAACTGTTCCTTGGCGCTGGTCACGGCCTCGAACTGGGCAAAGCGCTCGGCGCTATCGGGCATCTGCCGCACGCTGGCGTCCAGGGCACTGATCTGCGCATTGGCGATGTCAGCCTTGTCGCCCATGACCTGGCGCGCGGCGTTACCGTTGCG
Organism: Pseudomonas sp. E6002; assembly: GCF_013385565.1. Taxonomy (NCBI): domain Bacteria; kingdom Pseudomonadati; phylum Pseudomonadota; class Gammaproteobacteria; order Pseudomonadales; family Pseudomonadaceae; genus Pseudomonas; species Pseudomonas sp. E6002. The sequence goes on from NZ_JACAPT010000013.1 coordinate 40,625, forward strand.
GTAGGCCTCGCGCATTTTGTTCAAGGACTGCTGGTAAGCGGTGATGATCGCTTTTTGCTCATTGAGCAGCTTGAGGTTGTCCGGGCTCTTGAAGCTGTCCAGCAGCTTCTGTTGCTGGGCCACAAAACTGTCGAGGTTGGTCTGCACGTTTTGCGCCACGGCTTCGTCGCCGTTGGCCAACATGTATTGCAGGCGCACGATGCGCAGTTTGGTCAGTGAAGCGTTGAGCTGGGTGATGTCGCTCATCCAGTTGCTGCGGTCGATCAGGCCGCCCAGGCTGGTCCAGCCGGTGAGCGCGAGGATCGAGGTGAGGACCAGTACCAGGCCGAAGCCCAGGCCCAGTTTCATGTTGACGCTGATGTTGCCGAACCAACTATTCATCGCATTCCTCCAGGAACAGATTTGCGGGTACATCCGGTTGCTGGAAGTAGCGACCAGCCGATGGGTAGTCAGGAGGTATCGGCAGCCCTGGCGAGAGCTGAAACGGTTTTTTCGTGAGGGCAGGATTTATGGAACGTGAGCGACGAGCGGTCGCACCGCCCTCATGCAGAGGGCGGTGCGAGGATCAGTGGACTTGGCGCATTCTTTTGCTGGTGGTGATGATGTCGATCAACGCTTCCCTGCTGCTGAAACGGCGGTCATCCAGGTTCCAGCGATTGACGAAGTGCCCCCTGGCATCCTGCTGCAACGCGGTGTGGACCAGTACGCCGTCGCGGTTTTTATGGACCATCTCCAACCCGTCGTCCAGGGTGCGCTGAAGCAGGTAGTCGCCTTTGCGCCGCAGGCGTTGTTCGAGGCTGAGGGGTGGTGCGGGCGTGGCAGGTAGCGGCAATGGCGCACCGGCGACTTCGACGTTTTTCTTGAAGTCGTAGCGCACCAATGGCCATTGCTGCTCGCGCGGCAGCGCCTGGACGCTGGCGGGCTCACGCACAAAGCCGGTGGCCGAGCCGGGAGGCACATCGTCCAACAGCAAACTGATGCCGTTGTTGAGCTCGGCAATGCCCGGCACGCCGCGATGGGTATTGGCGTGCGTTTCGCCCACCAGTGCGACCCACTTGTGCGGCCCCTGTTGAAGCTGATCGGCGCGGATCACCTGGGTCGCAAAGTAGTTGAACATTGATGTCCTGGAGGCGGGCATGCCGTCCACCCGCAAGCTGGCGACACAGTCGAGCGCGCGGATCCGCACGTTATGCTTCATCGCCACCTGCACCAGGCTGACAAAACCGTAGGGGCTGTCGGCCGGTACGCCGTGGCCTTTGTCCAATGCGTTGAGGTAGCTCCACAGTTCATCTGGCATAAAGCCCAGGCTGTGGACGATATCCAGGTCGGCCTGATGCAGCTCGGTGGTGAGTTGCTCCATGTACAGGGTTTTTACTTCTCGCGGGCCCTTCAGGTATTCCATGTGCCGGCTGAGGAAGCCTTTGCTCGACGTACCGGCGTGGGCTTCGCCGACTACCAGGCCATCGGCGGTGTCCAGCAGTTGGTCGATAAACTTCGCCTCATCCAGGGCCGGGTCGACCGCAGGCAGTGCTCCCCGAGCAGGCGGTGTGTGTTCGGTAAAAAACGCCTGGGCCTGATCCTGAAGTTTTTTGCGGGTCTGGTCGAAGGTGGTTTGCGCCGCGCGACGGCTGCTGGCGGTCTCCCTGTAGGCGGTGGCGAAGAGCGCTTCACGCGTGCCTATCGGCAAGGTGACTTCCTCGCTGATCAGGCCCAGGTGTTCATGGGGCAGGTCAAAGGTGCTGAAGTGGCGCGGCGCCTCAACAGGCAGAGGGCGCGTTGGCCGTAGCGCGTGTGAGCGCTCCACCGAGGGCCCCGGGTGCGGCGCCGGTTGGCGTGCCGTGTGCAGCGACAGCTTCAGGTCGCCCTTGGCCAGGGCATCGCCGGGAATGCCGCCGGCCACATCCGCGATGACTCGGGTGGGTTGGTCGAAGGCGTCGTCGACCCGCAGGGCAATGCTCTTTTGCAGGTCGGCCAGGCCCGGCGTGCCGCGATAGGTGCTCATGCGTTTTTGATCAACCAACGCTATCCAGCGTTCGCCCGGTTTTTTCGCCTGGTCGTCGTTGATGAGGGTGTGGGAGTAAAAGTTGGTCAGCCGGTTGGACCGAATCGGGGCCGGGCGTGAATCAAACAGGCACAGGGTGTTTTCCAGGTCGTAGGAGCTTGAGGCGTTCAACGGCCGAACCTCAATCCCGTGCTGTTGCGCGGTGTTTACCAGCATCCAGTGGCCGTGCAACCCGTCGGGGTCGCGGTAATTTTCCTTGTCGATGGATTTGAGCTGGCCCTCGGCCCGTTTGGAGAAACCACTGGAAAACCGTGAGTGGGTTTTCAGGTGATGAATGTCGCGCCACAGCGGCTCGATATAGAGAACCGTCACGTTCAGTTCGCGCAGGTACTGCATGTTTTCGATCAGCACCTGTTTAGCCGCGGTGGAAAACGGTGCCTCGCCTACCACCAGGTTGTGCGCGTCATCGATCAGCAGCTTGAGCAAGTCACGCAGGGCAATGTCTGGCGCAGGGTTCAGGGTTTCGGCCCGGGGAACCACGGCGGGCAACCGTGCAAAAAAAGCGTCGGCGTCATCCGTCAGGGCCCTGACGTTGTCCAGGTGCTGTTTGAGTGCCGGGGCGAGTTGCCGACGCGAGATCCAGATGCTGTGGGTATTGAGGTCTCGATCCAGGTAGGCGATTTGCAGGAACAGCGCCGACCGGTCCTCGGGGGCGATGACAGCCGATACGTCGCGACGAAACTTTTCCGACAACTCATAGGGCTGGCCGAGTCTTTCAGGGCCAGGCATGCCACCGATGACACCGGAGCGCTGCCACTGGCCGTCCACCGTCTGGTTCACCAGCTTGCCGGTGGAGCGCAATTGCCCGCTGGTGTTGTCGTAGCGAAACAACAGGAATCGCCCCAGGCTGTCCGGGGTGTGCGAGGCCCACAGGCTGTCGCCGGCAAACAGCACAGGCTGCATGCCCTGGGGCAATGGGGGCTGCGGTTGCAGTTGCTTGATCAAGGTCATGGCCTGTTGGTCCTTGGTCACCCGGGCAATATGGCGTAACGGCGGACGGGCGAGCTTGACGGGGGCGAACAGCAGGGGCCGCAGGTCGGTCAACAACGTCCCGCCGGCATTGAGCAGCGCACCCAGATAGTGTCCCAGCGCGGCGGCGGTGTCGTTGCGGCTGTAGGCATGCAGGGCGAGCATCGAATCCTTGAACACCAGCAAGCCGCCCAAGGCCATGCTCAGTGCCGGGAAGGGCGCGGTCAGCACGGCAATGGTGATTTCGCCGATGACGCTGACCAGTTCCATGATCATCTGCAAGCGCCCGGTGGTGGTGCTTTTGACTTCGTCGATACGGTGACGCAGCTTTTTGTCGTAGGTGTGGTAATGCAGGTTCTTGAGCGGCAGTGCGGTGCGAGGCACTTCGTCGAACACCGGCTTGGAATACAGCCCCTTGAGCTGTGCCGGCAGGCCGGCCACCAACGCATGCAACCTCGGCTCGAACGCCGCGCGCTCAACGCTGGCGACCCGGCTGATGTAGTAGGTGTCCATGCCTTCAAGGTTTTTCAGGCGTTCGTTGAATTCCCGTTGCGGCCTGAAGGCGATGCCATCCGGTGCGTGCGGGGTGTAGAGCAGGGGCAGGTCGTTGGCGTGGTGGAACAGGTAGCAGCCATCGATCACTTGCCCGCTGATGTGCAGGGGATAGAGCCGATACCGATTGCGCACGGCATCGCTGTTATCGGCCAGGCTGTCGATGCTTTTTTCCAGCCAGGCCAGGTCGCTTGTTGCCAGGCAGCCTTGCAGGCAGCACTCAAGCGCGGCGACGTGCATGTGCAGTTGGGCAACCTCCAGGGCCATGTTGCGGCGCCATGCATAGTGGGGGCCTTGCGGGTCCAGCAGGGTTTTCTCTACCTCGGCGACATAGCGATCACCGATCCAGGTGCCTCTGACCGAGTTGCTCACCGTTTGCGCGGTGAGTCGACTCAGGTCGACGCCGGGCGGTCCCTTGAACTGCGCGGTGGTACTGGCGTCGGGGTTGATAAAGCCCAGGCTGGCGTCGTAGCCGTTGCGGTACAGCGTGGTGTAGCTGACGCGTTCGCGCGGGGTGATCACGCCCACGAGGTTTGGGTCTACCGCCGGGATCGGGTTGCCGAGCAGTTGGTTGAGGGCGGCTTTTGCCGCCTTGTGCAAGTAACTGTCGAAGTCGGGAAACTGTTGTGGGCTACCCGGGCTTGCGGCGTAGGCCTGTGCCGCGCCCAGTGCCTGTTCCTTGAGATCGGCGAGTTTCTGTCGGTCGGCTGCCGATGCCTGGCTCAGCCACTTGGGCATCTGATACAGGTATTCATCGGCCTGCATGGCCAGCGTCGTGGTGCTCATTTCCACCAGGCAGGCCTCGTAGGTGGAGGGCGCGCCGAAACTGATCATCAAATACTCAAGGCTGGCCGGGGTAAAACCCAGGGCGGAAAGCATCGCGCTGTATTTGGGCCGGATCCGGCTGACCAACTGTTCAAGCAGGTAGTCTTTCATGCTGCGCGAACCTGGAGCGGACGCTATCTCCTGGCTCCAGCCGAGGATATGCGCCTGCAATTCCCGCTCGCTGCCAAAGGCCTGGAACTGTTCGGCGCGTGGCGCGTGAGGCGTGCACAGCAGCAAGCGTTTGACCGCGCCCGTTGCATCGGTCTGGCGCAGCACCCACAGGTCCTTGAGCGGAGCCTTGTGCAGGAACAGGCAGCAGGCAGTGAGTGTGGGCGAGGGGCCTTCACTCAGGGTTTGCAGCAGTGCGTAGTCGTCCGCGCTGATATGGTTTTGCAACGATGCACTGTAGGCCAGCGCGAGCAGGCGGCTGTCGAGCATCTGCTGCATGGCTTCCTGTACGGCGGGCAAACTGTGGGCGCGCTTTTGTTCTTCGGCGAAGGTCAGGCTTGGTTGAACCTTGGCCAGCAGCTCGGCGAGGTAAGCCGGGGTGACGTCCTGGAACTCGGGCGGCAATGGCTGCTGGGCGTAGGTCAGTTGGGTGTGCTCGAGAAACTCGGAACCGGCGTGTTCATCGCCACGGTGCAAGCCACGTACCGCCAGTTGCACCAGGTTGTTGTGCTGGTTGTACGAGTTGCCTGACTTCAGGGTGCGCTCGGTGCTGATCTGCAGTTGCTCGGGGATCAGGCCCTGGATATCCAGGTCGTCGTCCAGGTGCTCAAGCAATTGCAGGCGCGCCATGGCCTCCGGCGAGGCCGCGGGGCCGAGCAGCGCCAGCACTTGCAGGCTGAGGTGTTCATAGGTGCGCAGGTGCTCGGCGAGGGTTTTGCGCTGGGCCTCATTGGCGCTGCGGTACCAGTCGGGAGCGGATTCGTGGAGCAGCTTTTCCAGTAACTGTTGCGCGCGCAGTTCCAGGCGCGAGGACAAGTCCCAAGGCGAGCAGCGCAGCGCCTGGTCCAGTTCGAGGGTCATTCTGGCGACGTCTGTCGGCGCGGGGTGGCCGTCCAGGCCAAGGGCAAACGCGATGTCCTGATGTTGTTTGTCCTGCAGGGCATTGTAGGTGTGTTCGTTCAGCGGGAGGCTGTCGATAGGCTCTGGCACCAGCGGCCAGATACTTGCCGCGCGCAAGTGCTGGTAACGGCGCGGCAAGTGTTGCAGCAGTTCCTGACGCCAGGCCGACTGCTTCAGGCGCTCTTGCAGCGTGCGGTCCAGGTGTTTGAGCGAGGTGAAAGCCTCCAGGCCTCGGGAAGGGGTGAACAGCAACACATCACCGTCCTCGATCTCCAGGTGGGTGGCCGGTGTCTGGCTGCGCGTGAGGACGAACACCCCGGCGAACTCGATGGTCTGCTGGCGGTAGCGAAACGTCAGGCGATGGATACCCGGGCGCAGCTCGGGGCCGCTGACGATATTCGTCACCAGCAGTTGGTCGGCGGGGCTGAGCAGGCGATCCTTGACCTTCAGCCTGGCCTCGGCCTCCAGCATCGGCTGGTGGCTGTCGAGTATCCAGTTCTTGCGTAGATGGCCGTTGGGCCGCCGTTCGATTTCCAGGGCCGCCAGCTTCTTGTGCAATGCCTGGCTGATGCGCGTGCGGTTCAACCGGCCGGGTTCGCCCTGGATCACCCAGTCGCCGGGGACGGTGTAATGCACTTGTGCGTTCTGCAGGCACCAGCGGCTTTCTTCTGCCAGGGCGGCGTGCAGCGCCTGCATCTCCAGCAACTCGGCAGAGGATTGTGCTGCCGGTGCGTGGCCGTTGGGGAAAATCTGTAGACGATGACCGATTTGCAGCAGGTAGCCGTTCAGTTGTTCCGGGGTAAGTGGTGATGTGTTCGGGGGCTGGGCGGGCATGGCCGGTCCTCAGGGAGTCAATGGTCCCTGAGGGTGCGCAGTCTCGGCGTGTGGATGGCGGTAGTTAGTTACTCAAGGCCTCGACCACGGTCAGTATCAGGCGTGACGGGCAATCGGTACTCAGGTGTAGCGTGTTGCGCGCCACCCTGGGATGTTCTGCCTGGCCGGGTGCTTCGCCGCTGTTGGGGTTGACGTCAAAGCGCGGGAAGTTGCTGCTGGCGATGTCGAGGCGCAACCGGTGGCCGCGCTGGAACAGATTGCAGGTGGCGAAGGGTTCGATCACCACCTTGACCCGCTCCCCCGGGGTCAGCAGGGTGGGGTGCTCCCAGGTGTTTCGGTAGCGGGCCCGCAGGATGCCGTCGGTGATGTTCATGGCGTAGCCGTCCGGGTAGACGTCGACCAGTTTGGCGGTGAAGTCGGTGTCGGGCGCATCGCTGTCGATCCACAGTTCCACGCGCAGCGGGCCTGCGACGATCAGGTCGTGGCTGAGTGGCTCGGTCTGGAAGCTTAAGACATCGCTGCGCTCGGCCAGGGGGCGCTGGTCGCCACGGGTACCGAAGAAGTCCGCCCGCTCGCGTTGGTCGAAAGCGCCGCCGACAAAAATCGGCGCGCCGGAGGTCAGGGCGCCACCGATGGTCGGCACCGGATCGGCCGGGTCGGCGCAGTAGCTGAGCTGGCCCTCGGTGGTCGGCGGTTCAGGTTGCAGTTGGCGTTGTGCGGTGAGGTGCAGGGTGAGTTGCCGGCTATCCGGTAGCGGCCATTGATGACTGTCGATCCAGTGCCCGCCATGTTGCAAGCGCCCCTGTTGATCGCGCTCACCGGTGCCACCGCCCATCAAGAACACCTTCACCGCCGCGGGTGCAGGCAGCGGCGAACCCTTGAGGGTGCGTTCAAACCAGTCCAGGCGGCAGCTCAACCAGTCTTTCGCCACCTGCCCGTCGAAAGCCGCTGGTGCACCAAATTGCGCATCGCCACTGTGAGTGATATTGCGATCACCATGCAGCCAGGGGCCCATGATCAACTGATGCTGCGCCGTACTGCCGGCGCAAAACGCCGCGTAGTTGGCGAGGGTCGAACTGACATAGGCGTCGTACCAACTGGACATGAACAGCACCGGGATATCCGGCAGATCGTGGTAATGCCCTTCGGCGTAGATGCCCGGTGCTTGCCAGTACGGGCCGAAGTCGCCCTGGGCCCACTGCTCCAGCAGATAGGCTTCGTACTCCGGCACATGCCGCAGGGGCGATTGCCCGGCGTGCCACGGCATGCGCTTGAACCACTGGTGGATGTCTTCCTGTTCGAGGGCTTCGAGGATCTTCGGATCCGCCAGGGCCGCCGGGCTTTCCTTGGCCTGGCGAAACGCCCAGGTGGCCTGCTTGAGCTCCAGCGCGCCGCCCTGGCGAATCCCGCATTGGTAGGCGTTGGCGAAGCCGCCGCTGTCCAGCACCATGCTGGCGAGGCCCGGCGGATGCAGGCAGGCCATCGCCAGTTGCGTGTGGGCGGCGTAGGACAGGCCCATGCTGCCAATCTTGCCGTTGCACCACGGCTGCTCGACGATCCAGGCCAGGGTGTCGCAACCGTCTTCGCCCTCGGCGGTGTATTTGGTGAACACGCCTTCGGAGGCATAGCGCCCGCGGCAATCCTGGAAGATCGCGACAAAGCCCTGGGCCGTGAGCCGCGCGGCCATCTGCTCGCGGGAAATATGCTGGCCGTCGAGCTGGATTTCCGAGCGCGATGGTTTGCTCTTGTCGTACGGGGTGCGTTCGATCACCACCGGAAAAGGGCCTGGACCGTGGGGCAAGTAGATATCGGTGGCCAGGTGGATGCCGTCGCGCATGGCGATCATCTGGTTGTGCAGCGTCTGCATGGGAAAAACACTCATGGGGTCAGTACCCGGTGCCTACGGCAATGGCCAACAACACCATCGCCAGCACCGCATAGATCAGAAACAGCGGCAGTATGTAGCGTGCCCACTGGCCCCAGCCGACGTTGGCCGTGGCCAGCAATACCAACAGGCCGCTGGAGGTCGGGGTGATCATGTTGGTCAGGCCGTTGCCCATCAAAAACGCGAACACCGTGGTTTGCGGGCTGACGCCGGAGAGCTGTCCCAGCGGCCCGAAGATCGGCATGGTCACCGCCGCCTGCCCCGAGGTGGACGGGATCAGTACATCCAGCCCCAGTTGTGCGAAGAACATGCCGTAGGCCGAGACCACCGGGCCATGATCGCCCACCAGATTGGCGAGGCTGTTGACGATGGTGTCGAGCACCTGGCCGGTGCTGAGGATGATTTCCACGGCGGTCGCCAGGCCGATCAACACACCGGCGATCAGCACCTTTTTCATGCCGTCGACAAAGGCGCTGGCGGCGGTGCTGGCGCCAAGCCCGGCGATCACCGTGAAGGCCACGGTTAGCAGCAGGTAGAACGCCGACAGCTCGTGGTATTTCCACTCCCAGCGGTTCGAGGCGTACACCAGGAAACCAATGCCGGCCCCCAGCACGATCAGGTTCAGCAGGTGGCGCAGGGGCAGCGGCTTGCGTTCGAAGGTGATCTGCGCGCTGGCATCAAACCCGTGCTTGCGGATACTCCACAGTACGAACGCGATGCCCACCAGCAGGAACGTGCAGTAGGCCAGGACGCGCATGCTCAGGCCGCTGAAAATCGGCAGCCCCACCATCGGCTGCGCCACGGACAGCGCCACCGGGTTGGAGATGGAGGCCAGGTAGCCGATCTTCACCGAGATGGCCACGATGGCCAGGCCGATCAGGTTCGACAGCCCCAGGCGGTTGGCCATGGCCACCATCAACGGCACGATCAGGATGAATTCCTTGGCCAGGCCCATGAAGGTGCTGCCGGCGGAAAACACCAGCATCAGGCTGGGCACCAGCACGTAGATATTGCCCCGGGTCAGCCCCAGCAGGCGTTCAAGACCGGCATCAATCACACCGGCCTTGTTCAACACGCCGAACATCCCACCGATGAACAGCACCATGAAAATCAGCGCAGCGCGTTTTTCGATGCCTTGGGGAATGGCCATGAAGCCCTCGACCAACGATACCGGCCGAGCGACCGTATCGCTGGCCTTGCGCGGTTCGAGGGAGAACAGTTGGCCCAGGGAGTCGTGCTTTTCCAGCACCTGATAGGAGCCCGGAACCACCAGGCCGTTCTGGCGCTGGAACTTGCCCGAGTTCACCGCGTAGGTGAAGGCGACAGCCAGCAGCACGATGCTCAACAGAATGATGGCCGGGTTGATCTGCTTGCGCTGCGCGGGTTTTTCCACCGGCGTTTCAGTGGGCGAGTGGGTACGGACGATCTGCGGTTCGGTCATGCTGGCTGCCCCGGTGTGCGCTGTTATTGTTGTGTCGGGTGACACTTGTGGAGCGGACACTAGGGCAAAGTTTTAACGGCGACAACGTTATGCGCGGGCTGGGTTGGGCTATGCGTTTTGTGCGGCCAGGCGGTGCTTGAGGTGCTCGGCAAACGCCGTCACCACCTTGGACCTGGGTTCATCCGCGCGAAACGCCAGGCCGAATGCATAGGGCAATGCCGGTCGAAACGGGCGGACCACAATCGGCAAATGCATGAAGTGGCTGGCCAGCAAACCATTGACGATCGACACCCCCAACCCCTCGGCGACAAAGCTGCACGCGGCGCCCACCGAGTGCACTTCCACCCGCACCTGTGGCGTCAGGTTGGCTGCGCGAAACACCTGGTTCAACTCCGCCCGCAGGGCCCGTTGCCGGCCCAGCATTACCAGCGGCACGTCCCGCAGGTGTTGCACTTCGATGCAGGCGTGGCGGGTCAGCGGATGGTCAGCGGGCATCACGCACACGCCTTCGGTTTCCAGCACCGGTTCAATCTCGAAGTCGGGAATCTCGGTAGGCAAGCGCACAAAACCGAGGTCGGCGGAACGGTCGAGCACGGCCCGTTCGATCATGTCGTAGGAACCGGTCAGCAGCTCGACGACGATGTCTTCCCGGCCCTTGAGAAACTCGGCGACGATCCGCGGCAGCAGCTCCTGGGTCATGCTGGTGGGCACCCCGACCTTGATCAGGCTCTTGCGCGAACGGCCCACGCGCATCTCATCTGCCAGGCGCTGGATACGCTGCATGCCGTCGACCAGGCCGGCCACTTCGGCGAGCAGTTCTTCAGCCTCCGGGGTCGCCATCAAGCGGCCCTTTTTGCGCAGGAACAACGCGAAACCCAATGCCTCTTCCAGCTGGCTCAACAACCGGCTGACCGCGGATTGCGACAGGCCCATGCGGGTCGCCGCACCGATGGTCGAACCGGTGGACATGATCGCCTTGAAGGCTTCGAGCTGCTTGAGATTCACCGTGATTTTCCTGTGGTTTGAGGGCTTTGCGCATAGCCTGATGCGCTTCTCGCATAACGTTGCCGGGCGTTCGAGGAGCCGTTAGTGTCCGCCGCAATGCGAGGCGCCGTCCAGCGTATCGCAGGCAGCAACTGCCCATAAAAAATCACAATACGGCATTCGGGAGACGGTTATGCGTGAGCTTTTCACGAGGGGAGGAGTGGTGTGCACGGGCTTGCTGGCGAGCCTGTCACCGGCATTGATGGCCCAGGGTTTCTGGGAGGATTCCCACGGCAAATTGACCTTGCGCAATTACTATTTCAACGACGGTTACCGCGACGGCGGCGAGGACCGCAAGGAGTGGGCCCAGGGCTTTTTGCTCAACCTGCAATCGGGTTATACCGAAGGCACGGTGGGTTTCGGCCTCGATGCGCTGGGGTTGTCGGGGATCCGGCTCGACTCCAGCCGCGCCCATGCTGGCACCGGGCTGTTGCCGGTGCACGACGATGGCCGCGCGGCCAGCGAATTCTCAAGCCTGGGCGTGACCGCGAAGATGCGCATCGGTGAAGCCGTGGTGAAAACCGGCACGCTGCTGCCGAAGATTCCAGTGCTGGTGTACAACGATGGCCGGCTGCTGCCGCAAACATTCCAGGGCACTCAGGTCGAGTACAGCGGCGTCCGTAACCTGTACGTGCACGCCGGGCACCTGGACAAGTTCAAGCTGCGAAACTCGACCGACAGCGTGGACATTTATCCCCAGGGTTACAGCGGCAAAAAGGGCAGCGACTTTGATTTCGCCGGCGCCACCTATGCCTTCACGCCCAAGCTAAGCGGTACCTGGTACTACGGCGAAATGCGTGAATTCTATCGCCAGCAGTTCTTTGGCCTGGTGCATAAACAGCCAGTGGGTGCCGGCAGCCTGACCAGTGACTTGCGTTACTTCATCAGCAACGAAGCGGGCGAGGCACGCAACGGCAAGGTCGACAGCGACATGTTCAGCGGGTTGTTCACCTACCGGCTAGGGCCGCAGGCGCTGGGCGTGGGTTATCAGAAAGTCACCGGTGATACCGCGTTGCCCTACGCCAGCGTGTCGACGGTGTATTCCTTCAGCAACGCAGGTGTCGGCAAATTCATCCAGGCTGGTGAGCAAACCTGGATGCTGCGTTATGACTACGACTTGGTCGCTGTGCTGCCGGGCCTGACCTTCATGACCCGTTACTACAAGGGCCAGAACGGTGACTTCAAGGGCCGCGAAGCCCGTGAGTGGGAGTCGGACACCAACCTGCGCTACGTGATCCAGGACAGCACCTTCAAAGGCGTAGGCATCGAGTTGCGCAAGGCCACGTATCGCTCGACCTATGCGAGCGATCGTGACAACTACCGGGTCTACCTCACGTACGACCTGGCGCTGTGGTGACAGGCCCTACTGCTCGACGAAATAGTACGGCTGACGGTTGATCGCCATCTCCTTGACCACCCTCACCGGGACGTTCAGCCGGTCAGTATTGTCCACCAGGGCCACGTTGCCGGGCTTGGCCGCGAGGTAACTTTTGAGCTCCTCCGGCGTCTGCAGGATCGTCAAGTAACCCTGCATGTAGAACACCCCGGCGCCGGCGATCCGCTCGTTGGCCTGATACAACACCACCTCTTTGCCCTGCGCCTGCATTGCCTGGATCTGGCTGATTACCGGCACAAACGACTGGCGCACATCGGCCTTGGGCGCGAACCAGAAAGCCGCAATCAGGTAGCAGGCCACCACCACGGTGAAGAAGCCACCTACCAGACCCCGTCGGTTTTCATAAACGTGTTCGGCAATGTGTGAAACCTGTCCGCGACTTTTCAGCCAGCCCAGCAAGACGCCGCCGTACTCGGCGGCCAACACTGCCGCGGCGGGCGTCAAGGCCATCAGATAAACCGTGCGCTTGCTGGAGGCGAACGTCAGCAGGGTGAACTGTGCTACCAGCCATACGCTGAAAAACAGCCGGTAGCGGTTGCGCACCAGGCTTTTGCGGAAGTGCCACAGCCCCAGGTACACCAGGATATTCCAGGGCAAAAAGGCTTCGGGCAGTTTGACGATGTAGTAATAGAACGGCTCGTAGTGACCGGCTTCGACAAACGAACCGCTGAAGCGCCCGACGCTGTTGGTCAGCAGCACTTCACGTACCCCCTGCAACCCGTCGCGCTGGTACAGGAAACCCAGCCAGATCATCAGCGGCACCAGCGCCAGCAGCGTGAACAGCCCGGGCTTGACCCAATCGCCGAGCTTGAAGCGTTTATCCATCAGGCTGGTGCTGGCCAGATAGACGAAGATCACCACGCCCGGCATGGCCAGGCCCAGAACCCCTTTACTCAGCGTGGCGATGACCATCCCCAAGGTGAACAGCAACCAGGTGCCCAGGTTGGAACGGTCGCGCTCCGACTCGGGGCGGTTGGCCTGATAGAACGCCAGCAGGGCCATGGTGACCCCGAGGGTGAGCAGCGAATCTTCACCCACACCGCGCACATTGCTCCAGTAACTGGCCATGGTCGCCAGCATCAGCGCCGCGACAAACGCCAGCGTCTTGGGCCGGCCAAACTTGCGCAGCATCCCGTACAGCAGCATCACACTGAACAGCCCGGCAAACGCCGACGCCAGACGCACTGCCCAAGTGGTACCGCCAAACAGGCGAATCGCACCGGCGTCGAGCCACAGGCTCAGCGGCGGTTTCTCCAGGAACGGTTCACGAAACAATCGCGGCACCACCCAATCGTTATCCAGGTGCATCGCCATGGCGATCCCGGCCACACGGGCCTCGGTCGAGCCTTGCAGCTCGTGATTGCCGAGGGCAAAGAAAAACAACAGCGCAGCGAGCAGGAGCAGCAGAGGAGCGGAACGCGTCATGGATTCTGGCTACCGGGGCAGGGGGCCGTTCGGGGGAACGGCCCGGGCGATCGGTGAGTATACGAGGGCGATTCTTAATAATTCGTGAATGAATGTGAGGTTTTTGTAGGGTCAGGATTGTTTCAGCAATGGCCAGTGGGTTAGCCAGCGTTTGGAGGTGATGCGTTGTTGGTAGATGGCGTGTTTTTCCTGGGTGAAGCGGGGCGTGGGTTTGAGTTGGAGATTGAACAGGTCCGCCAGGCCGAGAGGGGCTGAAACTTCGCATACGTCCACTGCGGTTCTTCTGACGGCTACTGCGGTGGCGGTTTCGGGCCAGAAGCGCATGGCGTCGCTGGCGTTGCGGTAAGGTGCATCGCCGTTTCGCAGGTGCATGCGGGCCTGGTTTTTGACGGACCAGTCGATGGAGGGTTCGGCTGCGTGTAAGAGGGCTTCGAGGCGGCGGTCTTCGTCGGGGCTGGTGCAGGTGGCGTCGAACCACAGTACGTCGACGTCACCGGTCAGTGGTGATAGGGGGCGACCGTGGAGGTGATCCCATACCGCGTTGCGTACGAAGCCGGCGCCGATCCAGCAGTCGGGGAGGGCGAGGGAGCGGACGATGTCCAGTAGGTGCCAGCGTTGGGCATCGCTGCTGATCAGGGTCTGGAGGGCTTTCTCGCTCAAAGGATAACGGCCTCTTTTACAACGATCCCCAGGTCATTACTGACTTTCACCACCCTCACCTCATCGCGATAACCGATCCACGTGGGGCGGCAGATTTTAATCGTATTATTCAGCTCAGCATCGAAGACCGTGATTCCGCTGCAGCTTTTACTGCCGCCTGACGAATATTCGTAGTGAGCCGTATAGCTGCTGCGGGTGCCGCCCGAACATAAAATGGCCAATGAAAACAGCGTCACCGAGAACAGCGTGCATAGGATGAACATCCCGGCAAACGCCTTAAGCAGGGTCCATTTTTTTTCGAGCCGCAGCTGAGGTTTTCTTACCCGCCAGACAATCACGGACGCAGCCAGGGTCAGGACGAGAGATACGGATAAACAGGCTTTCTCCGCGACCGGTTTGAAGTGGATGGCCGGTGAGATGCTGAACTGCCATATAAACAGCACGGCCAACAGAAGCTGTACGCCCAGCACGACAGGTATCAGGTAGGCGTAGGAATTCTTGTTCACTGCGGCACACATCCTTATGTTTCAACAAAGGTGGGGTTTATCTTAAAAGAAAATAGACCCTCACCTTTTCTTACTTTTGGGGCGCTCAAACGGATCGTCATGTTTCCTGTCAGGAAACGGACCTTCCCGTAGCTTCTGAATCTGCCGTTGGCACAAGAATGTCCAGTGCGCGCTTCACCAGCAACTCACCGAGGACGCTCAATTGCTGGGTGGCCAGGAGTTTATGGCGAAAGGCGCCATCGAACTCGAAAGCCAGGTCGGTAGTGAGCGCGTTCAGTGAGGCGAGGGTTTCGCAGGCCTGTACGAGCAGGGTTTCGGGGTCGATGTTTTGGGCAATACAGAAGATATCCGCGCCGGATTGGCTCGGGCATGGAGGATTGGGGCTGTGCTTTTTCATGACTGCAACTCCTTGATTGGTGGAGTCGCCAGACATCGCTGCTAAACGAAAAGGGTGGCGACTGTACGCGGGTTAGCAGACCAGGAATCAAGGAACCCAGCGCACTCGAAAGTGCCCCACGCACAGCCGCCATAACGCGGACTAGCGAACGCGGATGCTTCGCTTGAACGGATGGTGGCATTGCATGCCTTGATATTAACCGAGCTGCTAAACCCGGTCGCTGATTTTGCAGCGACGTTTCAAGGCTAGTCGTGTCGATTGATGAGCACCAGTTCATCAAGGGCTCGATGTCTTGCGGGAAAAATCCGAAGGGCTAATCTGCTGTGTGTTTCCAGGAGCACAGAAACAACAAAACCCGCACAAGGCGGGTTGGGCCGGGGGAAGCTGAAAAGCTTTCTCATCTTATTAATTTATATAAAGAATAATAATATTAAATTTTTGCTGGAATACCAATTGGAATACCGCTCTACCGGGCAATACTCACCACGATCGGTGGTATGAGTTCATCAGAGCGGAGATGACGTTAAGCAAGCATGTAAATCTTAAATATCTTGTAGGAAACTTCCTCATTTTTGGTAGGCTTTTGCCATCAGTCTAGAGGAAATGGAATGCCCGCAGTCATCGTTGAAAACGACACATCGCAATGGCAAGACGAAACCGGTGCTGTCTATCACTTCCCCAAGCGGTACCAAGCCTGGTTTGCTGAAGGAACCGAAGTGATCTATTACAAAGGACGCATCAAGGACAAAACCTTTGCTTCTGTCCGTCTCAGCGCCGATCCGCATTATTTTGGTATGGCACGCATCGGCAAGGTCTACGCAGACCGGAGGAGTGATAAGGGTGACCTTTTTGCTTTGATCGAAAACTTCACTCCGTTTGAAGGCGCTATCCCCTCGAAAATTAACGGAGTGTACCTAGAGACGATCCCCGCTACTCGAGTGAACAACTATTGGCGTGACGGGGTTCGGTCCATTTCCCAACTGGATTACGATGCAATCCTAAGTCATGCGAAGCTCCTGTCTTCCCAGGCTGAACAGGTCGCACCAAATTTCGAAGGCGATCCATTGACCTTTGAATCGGCCAATGAAGGCAGCAAATTAAGTTACTTTGGAACCCGCTACGAGCGCCGGAAAGATCTGAGGGTGAAGGCCATTGCTATCCACGGCCTTGACTGCAAGGCATGTGGCTTTGATTTCGAACAGGCGTACGGCGAGCACGCGAAGGGGTTCATTCACGTTCACCATATAGTGCCGATTTCGGACTTTGGTGGTGAGAAAGCCGTGAATCCTGAGACTGACCTCGTCACGTTGTGCGCGAACTGTCACGCGGTGGTCCATCGCAAGCGGCATATGACTCTGAGCGTTGATGAGCTGAAAGGAATGTTGCGCGGGCGATGGGTAATCGAGCCTTAGTTTTCTACTGTGTTCAACCTACCTTTTTTGTGAGGCTGAATCCTGGATAGTGACATCCTACCGGAGGGCCCATCAGCCGTTACTGTGCCTGGCAAGTCGGCTCTCAAAGTATTGCGCGGTCTCCTGATCAGTACAGTATAGGTAGCAGCCTTTCATCCCCCGAGTCATCAATGTTCGATACGTGTTTTTGATTATCAGGTCTGTTTCTTGCTGTGCCAGAGCAGGTTGCTCCTTCATCAACTTCTTCCAGCCACGAATCGATTTGTCGTTCTTATCTCGCTCATTCGGCGACGTTACCACCTGCCCATCACGCACGACTAGATCTGATCCGATGATCACTCCAATATAATCAACTTCCAGCCCTTGGCAGGTGTGGATACAACCGACCTGTTCAATGGAATTCTCAGCGATGATCCACAAGCTGCCATCCTGATCCAGATTCCATTGGCGTGCGTAGTCATTGCCGATAACGATGTCAGTGGCCTTGGAGTCTTTCTTGCTGAGCCAAGGCCAGCAATAGCCCGCGACCACACGAGCCTTGTTTCCATGGTTTTTCTCGTCAATGGCGTCATGCAGCGCCTGAGGTGAGTCGAATACCTTGAACTCGTACTCCGAGATGTTGAGCGTCGGATTTGCTGTCGAGCGAATGCCAAGCACGTCATCCAGCCATGCCATGTAGCCGTCAGAACCACTGCAACGAAACTGTGAAGACAGCACATATTCCTCGACAACAGCACCCTTGGCTTCGGCAAAGGCGCGTATTGCCTTCTTGCTGCCTATGTCGCTCAGGGTCACACGCTGATCTTCATCGATGAAGAAAATTGAGCATTTCGCTGATTCGATCAGCTCCTTGATCTGGTTTTCGCCAAGGTTCCCATAAAGCCCGCTTTTCTCATTCAGGCGGTGGGCTTCGTCCACGATAAGCGCATCGAATGTGTTGGGCTCAGTGTCGATGAACGCTCCAGAGCCTGAAAAGAAATTCGAGAAATGGCTGCGTTTGATGGTGCCAACCAGTTTGCTTTCGTAGACCTTGCGTGGGGCGGCATTCTTCGAGACATATTTGCTTAACAACCTCAATTCTGTGAGCCTCACCAGTAAATTGATAGCCAGAACAGTTTTTCCGGTGCCCGGCCCCCCCTCAATGATCAGCACCTTTGGTGCCTGGTCCGAGGCTTCGCTTGCTGCCGCAAGCGCTGATTCAAAAATTGCTTTTTGATCGTCAATCAATACGAACTCTGGCTTGCCTGTCATCAGCCCTTCGAGGGCCTCGGCTAGCGCTTTGGACGGACGGATTTTCCCATCGGACAGTTCGTAGAGAACCTCCTTGTTGTCGCCGTGAGCAATATGCTTTTTCAGGAAGCTTCTGAGTTTGGTGAGTTCCTCCGGCCCTTTCAAGAACAGTGGGGCTTTGCTGATGTGGGGCTCGTAGTGAGCTGAGTCGATGATGCCGTCGCTGACGTAGTTATGAAGGTAGGCACACGGACGGATCTCGATGCTTTTGTCATACACCGCCTCGTTGAAGCCCTCCAGCAGCGCGGCGTATGACCATACTTGATAGGACGGGTGAATGGTTTCAACGAGGCCACCACCCAATGCCGTTTTGACGATGGCATCCTTGGTAGTGGCGCTGGCCTTGCTCCATTGCTTTAATTCGATCAAGACGGCTTTTTTTGCCTGATTTGCGTCGCGACCGGTGAGCAGAAAATCGATGCGCTTCGACGACTGCGGAATGTGCAGCTCAATGGCCAGGCCCGCGTCGCTCGGCAGGCCTTCATCCCTAAGGACCTTGGCCATATACGTTAGAGATCCTTGCCACGACCTGATTTCCGAGGTGCCAACGTTCTTGCCGGTAGCTTCCTTGTAATGCCTGAGGATCACCTCCTCAATGTCATCGTTATCGTTGTCTTTAAGAAATTGCTGTTTGGTCGCAGCGTAGACGATCACGGGCTGTCCTTAGATTCGAGTTGTTCAGAGTCGGTCGTACTTTTTGCTGCTGCTTTTGGCTTTATCCACGGGGTACTTCTGGCCGTTCGAGGCGAGTTTCCGTGTCACCGCCTCGTTGAGGTCGATGCCGAGTACGCTGCTCAGGCGAACCAGGTACATCAGTACGTCCGCCAGTTCGTCCTTGACGGCTTGGCCGATTTCGGGATCTGTTGCGGCGGAGATCGAATCGGCATCGCTCATCCATTGGAAAATCTCGCACAACTCTCCTACCTCGCCAGTGAGCGCCAAGATGAGATTTTTTGGGGAGTGGAACTGCCGCCAGTCGCGATCATCTGCGAAACGCTGAAGGGATGCGGCGAGCTTCATTACGTCAACCAGTGGCGCTGATGAGCTGTCTGAGTCACTCACGGGGCTATCTCTTGAGTATCGGGTGGGGGGGCAAAAAATGTGTAGAAAATCTGGCCTAAGATTGTAAGAGTTTTCGCTGCTTGCGCAGCTTTTTTGTGTTTTTCTCACACGCTCTCTGCAGGCCGCATTGCTTGCCAGTGTTCGCTAGGTACTTTGAGCGTGGCCAAGTAGGTCGCGACGACCCCATGCCCACGGACTAGCGGCCTTTTCTCGCTCTGTTCGTTGGTTTTCAGACTGGACCGATTCTGGTTAGCAGGTGATGGCAATCGGCACCAGACGAACGGATTATTGCCGCGGGGGCTAGACACTTCTCCCCGAACTGGTCAGCGGCAACAGCCCTGAGCGCGCCTCCGGCACCAGACGAACGGTATGTTTCGGGGGGGCTAGGTTTTCTGCGGGTCTGGAAGTCGGTGGAAAATTTGGCGTAATGAGCCCTCAACGAACTGGATAAGCAGTCATCCTTTTCAATACACCGACACTCAGCTTCGATACGAAATCGAAGGGCGCAGCACGTTGGCCCCGACGTTTGCATTGGCTAAGGTGCGATGGTTTTTGAGGGCGTAAACGTGGGCACCGGCGCGGTTATTGCCGCTAATGCGGTGGTGACAAAGCATTTATTTCTGGACCTGCGACAGTCTGGTGAATTACCGATGACCTGTTTTCGGCGGCGCAGCCGGAGGCTTCGGAAAGGTTATGCCGGTGCTGGACCAGATCAATGGGCGTAGGGGGGCGGGACGTTGAAGGTGGCGACTGTGCTGTCGCGCCGGATTGGAGGATGAAGCGGGATCTGCTTAGTCAGCGGTACACGACCTGCATGGCGGAGTTGTTCACAGTCAAAGGCTAGGTCGACCGAACCCACTAGTGCCATATTGACATTAATGGCTATTAAGCATCAATGTATTCCTTTTGACTGAACAAAGGGAATTTGAGATGTTTGATTTGGTGATTTTTGATTTAGATAACACCTTGGCTTCAACTAATGATTTGGAAGAATTTCGCGGACGCGCACATTTAGGCGAGCAAAATCAAAATTACAAAGACCGGCTCGTTGCGAAGATCGAAGAGCAGAAACGTCGATTGTTATCGACACAATTCTTTGAGGATCTGCGAGATAACAATCCAGACATCAAGCTGGCAGTTTTCACCAAGTCACCTAAGGAATACGCCAATATTGTATTGGACGAGGTTTACCCAGAAATCGATTGGGACTCCGTCGTAGCATTCGAAGACGTGAAACACACGAAGCCGGATCCGGAAGGGATTTATTTGGCTGCAGAGGACTGTGGTATCACTCAAGGTAAAGCAGTTTTGCTAGTGGGGGACGACCTCGGGGATGTCGAAGCGGCTTACAGCGCAGGAATTCGCGTGGTATTGGCCGAACTCGAAGACCAAAAGAACTATGAAGCGAGAAAGCGAATACCTGACGCGTCAGTTGTCAAGGAAAAAACAGTATACGAAGCGATTGTTGACATAAAGCAGAAATTGCCAGTCCTCGAGCGATTAGTAGAAGGCGGCGACTCAAATAGCACTTACTTTGGGAGAGTGTGCCGGATTGGACACTTTCCGCCAAAGTCGATAGCGGAAACGAGACACCCGCTCCAGGTTATTTCCTTAGGTAGATTGTTCACAGAGCATAAGGCGCTTAAAGAAAGACGGCAATGGCATGCTCTTACTGATGAGATTGTGAAGTTCAAAGATACTGATAATTTCCCGTCAGAATGGGCGGAGTGCGTCCGAGATGCAATTGATGACCAAATTAAGCAATACAGAAAAAGAAAAGGCCCGAGCCACATGTTTAAACGGTACAACGTGCTAATCACAGTTGCACCCACAAAAGCCGACAGGCCGCCTCGGATGGAAAACTTTCTTGAACTGATCGGGTCATCATGCGATGAGAACCCACTGTCTAACAGCTCGGTTGAAATCGCCCCTGAAGCATTTGAGTTCTCTGAAGAGGCGAGATCCCATCATGGTGAACACTTGTCCCAAATTCAGCGGTTTGAAAATGTCCGTGACTGCTTGTCGGTAGGTGACGCCGAGTTCGAAGATAAATTAGTTTTCTTGATCGATGATGTTGTCACCACAGGGGCGACTCTCTACTATATGGACAAATACAGTAGGGAGAATGGCGCGCAAGAGGTGTTTTGCATTAGCTTGGCGCACACAATCTCAGCGGCTAGAGAAATAAAATGACGAGCGATGACGCTTACAATGCTTTGATCCTGAGTGGGTTAAAGGGAGTTGGGCCTAGCACGATTGAAAAGGTGCTGGGGCTTTCTTCCTATCCACTCAAGACGACTCTTGAGCTTTGTGAGTACGCCTACGAACTGCGTAAAAACTCCTTGACTGTTGAGCAGTTCGATGAGGCTCGGAGGTATGCCGACTTTCAGGTGGATATGGCATCCAAGAACGACACGAGGGTTATCAGCCTATTGGATGCTGAGTTTCCAAAAGCCTTGGTGGCCTCCGGGGTCCGTCTTGTGGTTCTTTATGTCAAAGGAAATGTAGACGCGCTGAATATCCCCTCAGTCGCTGTAATTGGAACAAGAGAGCCTACTTCCCATGGTGAAGAAATAACAAAGCGAATAACGGATTGGATGGTTCAACAGGGGTGGGCGATCGTAAGTGGTCTCGCATTGGGTTGCGATAGCATTGCACATAAGCAGGCAATCGAGTCGGGAGGCAAAACAGTAGCTGTTATGGCTCATGGCTTGCAAACCATTTCACCGTCGCGGAATAAAGACCTGGCGACATCAATACTATCCAGCGATGGAGCATTGGTGTCGGAGTTTGGTTTTGACATAAAGCCAGTTCCAACCAACTTTGTGATCAGGGACAAAACCCAGTCCGCCCTTTCTCGCGGAGTGATAATGATCCAGTCGGACTTGGTAGGTGGAAGCTTGCATGCATCCCGGGCAGCAATCAAAGACCAGCGCCCACTGATTGTCCCATTCCCAACCGATAAGGATATAGCACATTCTGAAAGCAAAATTTCAGCAAATCTCTTGCTAGCCTCAGACGATGCCATAGGCAAGTGCAAGTTGTTGAAGTGTGTTTCCGCCGGATTGGAAAACCTTCATATTATTAGGCGGAAAGGGGATTACGGTAGAATGTTGGAAATCCTATCTAGGGGTCTTTCTCAGTAATAGGCAGCATCTGTTGATAAAGGCTAGCGGTAATTGCCGAGTTTGATGAGAACTCCGCCGCGTTGTCAGGAAGAGTGGTAACACCATGCTTGTGCTCAGCAAGCATGGTGTTAGTTTTCTCAACCACGTCTACTAGATCATATAGAACTTTATGCACGTTCAGCCCCGCATTGCGGGGCTTTGATGTATGGTGCGGCACCAGACGAACGGTAGTGGCCGGCGGAGCTAGGTTTTCTGCGGGTCTGGAATTCGGTGGAAAATTTGGTGTACCCCTAATAGTAACTATAAACAAATCGACTCGTCATGGCGTTCAGTGGAATCGAAACCGGCATTTAAAAAGTGTCCTCGCATTGCCGGCGTGTAAGATTTTTTGAATTCGTGTCGCTAAATTAAAGCGCGCTGCGCTGACACCAAGTTCAATATTACAGTGTTCAGAGAAATTTTAGAAAGATGGCTCGACACCCACTCGCCTCAGTAACTCACATTGAATTTCTACTGCGGACAATCGTCGTTTTCCTGCGTCAGTTTTAACGTAAACTTCTTGACTCCCCGTTGCGAATAGCAGGGTCCGGCGAACTGCTGGGATTCTCACCTCGACGAGATATAGACCGTCAATAATTTTCATACCGTCACTTACGGGGTGCAATTCTATCTGATAAGCAGTCGGTGCTATCGCTGGCGCAATTTTATGGAGCTTCTCTGTGACGACTCGCCGAAGCTCATCACATTCTCGCTCTGACAAAGACACACCAATAATAGATAAGTCTTCGTCGCGAACACCCCAATATATTGAGCCATTTTGCGAAACTCCAGCATTCATGAAAGCCACCGCATACTGATCGACAAGTGATTTTATTGATCCTATTGGATTATTTCCTTTTATCTCCTTCAGTTCGCAAATGCGGCTCTCTTGGTTCGGGAATTTAGCCCCTTTTATCCACGCTGGAGTTTGCCCCCGTTTGCGCCCAGTGCTTTGTGGCGCGAAGAGACGGTTGTTGTAACCCGCCAACGCATCTGACCTCCTCTCAGGTTGAAATATTTCGATGGTTTTGCCATTTATGAAAAAGTCTTCCCGGTTTGTGAAAACCACTACTTGGGAAAGTTTTGCTATTTCATTTAGAACCTCAACCGCAAAGACCCGAGTTGGCTGATCCCAATGCATCCCGAGACCATCTATCAAAAGCGGCAGGCTTGATTTTGTCTTTTTTCGTATAGCTAGTTCTCGCACAACGAGAGCTAAGTCGTGCTCACCTCGTGACCCGATATATTGATTGGATGACCAGTTGTTACGTATCTGTAACCATCGCTCGTGATACTTAATACTTTCCGGTAACTCGCTTTCGATTACTTTCAGATCGTCATTTATCAGATCGTGCGATTCGCCTCCTTCCGCTAGAACTAGGCGCGCCCCGTTAGGGTCACTCATTGTAGCTAAGATTTGAATCGCCAATGGACATGGCTCCTGTGAAACGGAGACCCTCCCAGGCGAGTTCTCTATGACAAAAAGCGTCGCCTTCTCAGTAAAAAAACCTTCAATCAGTGTGACTGATACCTCTGACGGTCCAGTGGCACCTTCGCGAATCTGGACAGCAGGCCGCCCCACGATCGCAGCAATAATGGCACCACGAAGCTGAGTCTTCCCAGTTGCGTTGACCCCCACTACCATGTTGATGGCAGCCCCCGAAAATTCGAAATCTGCCTTGGAAAAGGGACCAAAGTTTCTAAGCGAGACGTGTTTTACATACATATCTGATCCTCTAAGCTCGTAGTCCGGCTTGCAGACGTTCGTTTTCACCCAGCTTGGGCCGGTTGCTGACCGTCGCCTAGTCGTTGAACTGCCGAGATTTTCCTAAGCGAGTCGTGAGCAAGCGCACGGTCAGCAGATAGTCATAGCACGTCGATCCAGCGTGGTGGCGCACGTAGTGATTTAGAATCCATACGAAATGCTTTCGCTGCCAGCCACATGGGCTATTTCGGTTCCAAGGATCACAGATTGCCGCTGGAATTGTCTTTGCCTGGTAGGTGACGCTGGTGCATGGAATGCGACCCGGTCAAAACAGCTGCCTTGAACAGCTACATATCGAATGGCTTGCTCATGCGCGACCACCAATGTAAGCCGATACCACGTCGATACGACCTTGCCCCGGAGGAAAGGCGACGGATCTATTTTCCTGATTAAAAATGGGGTGTCTGCGCGCAGTGGTGCTAGCTTTGAACACAACATCTGCTTGCTAATGTTTCGGTAGAGCTATTACCCACCCCAAGGAAAACTCGTGATGGATCTACACCAGACGAACGGTAGCTAGGGGCGAAGCTAGGTTTTCTGCGAGGATGGGAATTCGATGGAAAATTTGGCATACCCCAATCCGTAACCATAAATGAATCAGCTAGTTATGGACTTAAGGGGAATCGAACTCGGGAGTTCCTTCTTGTGATTGGAGTCCTTGAATCCTATCTCGAACGCAGATTGACAAGCTCAGGGTATGCGCATGCTGTTGGGCCGGGTTGAACCCTTACGGTAGACAGGTGTAATGGCATAATGATAACTTTTCAGCGCTACCGGTGAGCTAATCAGTAGGCGGTGCTTTGTGGCTGGAGCCGAAGAAGGTGCAGCTCATCTAGTAAAAATTTCAGCTTACTGGTCAGTATTATTGCTCGCATATCGGAGTCATCAAAAGATATGTAACTGGCTGATGGAATGTGCTAGCTAAAGTTGAGAAAGATATTTCAGCTGAGAAGGGACTCGTAGATACTTCATGAATAGTACTGAAGATTTTTACTCAACAAAGCCTCGCGAACAAGTAGGTAGAGATACCTTCTTAAGGTATAGGGCTCAGATACGAGCTGCCGCACTAGCCGCCTTAGAGATTTTGGAAGGTGGCGAAGTTGATAGAGTTTTTTGCGATTATCATGACGATTTCGTGATTGGAAAGAAGGTTTCTGGTAGGCAGCAATACGAGTTTTTTCAAGTTAAAACTCGCGCTAAAACCAGTAAGAACTGGACGCTTAACGAGGTATTTGGACTTAAAACCCAAAAAAATGCGAGCCACTCCGCAGAAAATGTGAAGGCTAGTTTCGCCGGAAAATTATTGCAGCACACGGTAACCTTTCCGGACGTGTGTGCAAAAATTGTATTTATGACTAATGCTCATCTGGATGAAACTCTCGAGGCAATGTCTGTAAGCCTAGAGCGTAATGATGTTGCCAATAAATATTTGAGATTTATTGTCGATAATTTTAATGATTGCTTCGTGTTGACCGAGCCAAAACTTTCAGAGGCCCAAATACTTGAGAAACTTTCTAAACTTAGATTTGAGTCTGACGTTTCGTTTATAAAAGATAAAAACAATAGCTTCGAGTCCGATGCTCGGACCAAGATATACCAGTTTAGTGAAATCGATCTAGAGTTTAATGAGGCAAGGCAGATACTAGTGAATCTGTTGGAGTTGATGTCGAAAAAAACTTCAGGGGTGATTTCTGTTTTTGATGAGGCCTCTATTAATAATAAGGCAAGTGTTGATATAAATGACTTGCTTGATTTATTAAGTATATCTAGAGAAGCGTATCATTCTCTGATTCAAGGAGGTGATGTTAGAGCAATTAAATCGGCGTCAGTAATCCAACGCACGATGTTTGCTTCTGGAGCTAGCAACGAGGAGATTGAATATTCGTCGAGATGTAAAACTGAGTGGGATGTTTGGCTTCGAGATAATAGAAATAAGCTTTCCGATTTTGATCTCCTTGCTATAGCTTCGAAAATTGACACGTTACTTGCCGATACACTTGATGGCACCAAATCTTTTAGGCTAGGTGCACTGCATCCAAAACTGAAGCAGTTGATGGTGGATCTGGATAGTTTGGGGTTGGCATACGACTTAACACCACCACTTTTGTTCGGTGGATTTATTTCTGCCCTGGTTAGGTGTAAATCATGAACTATGACGAATTCTTTGAGAGTGTAACCAGGCGCGAAATTTCA
This sequence comes from Pseudomonas sp. E6002, assembly GCF_013385565.1. NCBI lineage: Bacteria > Pseudomonadati > Pseudomonadota > Gammaproteobacteria > Pseudomonadales > Pseudomonadaceae > Pseudomonas > Pseudomonas sp. E6002. The sequence continues at coordinate 66,578 of NZ_JACAPT010000013.1, forward strand.
ATTGTTGTTTTAGAAAAAGATGTTCAAAAAAACTATCAGCTAAGTAATGAGGCATTATTTCAGTTACCTCTCATCTCAATGATCGTACTTCTATTGGCTAAGGACCGGCGTAAGCCAATTGTGACTGAAATTGGGCAGATGGTGGGAGAGTCCATCGAAGCCTCATTAGTCGGGTTCAAAGGGTCTTCCAATCATTTAGGTTGGTCTGCAATCTTAAGGATACGGACGGTAAAAGCCATTAGCTTTCTAGAACGATCCGGCATGATTGAAATCCGAAAAAACGACAATAGAATGCTCGCTACAACCCTAGGACTAAAGGTCATTGATAGAGCTTTGTCTAATGATGATGATTTGTCCTATAACCTTTCGTTGATTCAACGATCTTATAGAAATATCTGTGTGAATAAGCAGATGGACCTGGAGCTTGTATGAGGCTTATCAGACTTCAAATTTTCCCGAAGGGCGATAATGGATGGAGCTCAGAGCCGTTGGTATTTGGCCAAGATATCACTCAACTCTTCGGCCCTAATGGCTGTGGCAAATCACCGCTAATTAAGTCTATAGTTTTTTGTCTTGGCTATCCAAGTAAATTTCGAGATGACATTCTCGAGAACTGCCTGTGTGCTGAGTTGGAATTTGAAGTCAATAATGTTAATTATGTTGCTCGTCGTAATTTTAAATCGGGACTAGATGTTGTTCTAACCGTCTTGTCAGGAGTTAAGCACGAGTTTTCAAATGAGCTCGACTACTCGAGGTATCTTTTTGAGTTGTTAGGGTTTGATATACCTACATTGGTCTCTAGCGATGAAAAAAAGGCGGCGCAGGCGTACTTTTCTGCTTTGCTCCCTATCTATTATTTAGATCAAGAGGAAGGGTATCGTAAGTATTATAGTCCTAGCACTTCCTTTATAAAGGATCAGCTTTCGGAGTCGATTCGGATTGTTTTAGGCGTGGCGCCGAAGAACGCATTTGATGCGAAAAAGAAACTTATTGACGCTAAGCGTGAGCTCGAACAGCGCGATAAGCAAGTATATGCACTAAAAAAAGAATATGAGTCAGCCAAAGATGTCTACGGATCTATAGATCCAGTTGGAATAGATGTGGAACTCAAGTCTTTGTACCAGAGACTTGAAGAGCTGAAAAGTGGTACGGCAGATAAAACTGCTTCCACAGACGCTATTGATGAACTCATTGGATCGAATAACGAAAATATCCGATCTTTAGATCGGGAGCTAGGAGACATCTCCAAGCGCGACCGTAGCTTTCAAAGAATTCATGCAGAGATTCAAACCGAAATCAATACACTGAGCCTGAATGAAGAAGCGAAAAGAGTTTTTTCTTCTTTTGACGAAATATGTAACTCCCCAGGCTGTCAATTGTTTTCATTCAGCTCTGACTCCTATGGTAAGAATTTACTTTATTTAAAGGACCAGTTAAAGGATCTGGAGCGCAATGTTGAGATTGGGCGTGGGAGGAGTGAACAATTAAGTCTTCGTCGGGGTGAGTTGGTAGCTCAAACTCAAAGCCTTACTGAACGACGAAATTCCTTGGTCAATACTTCAGATATTAAAGCTCTGGTTGAAGCGATTACCCAAATTACATCAAGGATATTTGGTCTAGAGCAGGATAAAAAGTCTTTAGATTCGATCGAAGATATTTCGGCTCGATATGTTAGAGCTTTATCAGCTCAAGATGAAGCTATTAATCGAAGGGAAGAACTAGAAAAAACTGGGCAAGGTAATCCTCTCATTATTAGATTCAGAAGTGTGCTCAGAGAGAATATGATTAAGTGGATGGATATCCTCGATACAAATAATGTTTCTAGCGATATAAAATTTGAGGGGGATTTTGTTCCAATTTTAGGTAGCGAGAGATTAGCTCAGTTAGGTGGGAGTACTAGGCTCCGTGTGATTCTTGCTTATCATGCAGCGCTTCTTGAGTGTTTTGAGTTTTTTAAAAGAAGGAAAGTGTCGTTTATTGTTTTTGATACTCCAAAACAACATGAGATGCATGGGGTCGATCTGGGGCGCTATGTTGATGCGCTTAAAGTATTTTCACGCGCGACAGGTGTTCAGATTATTATATCCGGAACTGAATATCATTATATTGGGGATGCTAGGGATAAAGATTGGGAGCCTAAATTTCCAGGGTCTAAGCAAAATATGTTCTTGAAGCGAGGTCGATTATAAAAGTGTGGTTTTATGCGCTGCGGGAGCGTTAGCTTTCGTGGGGCCATGGTGTGTAATAGTCGCCTAAATAATTTTTATTGGTGATCGATGATAAGCTTAAAGTCTCCCGCTAGTTATAATGATCTTCTAGAGCAGTTGAATAAGATAACATTCTGCAGTAGTTTTATTTTTTTCGTGTTTATGAGTTTGTTTGGATATTTGCCAGTTATAAAAATAAGTCCTGACTTGCTTCCTACAACGGAAGACCAAGGTGTTTTGTTGAAGTGGGTGGTTTCTTTTGGCCTGGTCCCAATCACATTGGCGTCAATTGCTTTCCTGGCAAGTTTTTCCTTGGAAGCTCATAATATTTTGGCAAAAGTTCTGGGTCTAAGATTATATTGGGATCGCGCTATTACAAAAAAGGCATTGCGCTACTCTCAGGTAGAAAGAAAAGCCACGCGTGATTTAATAAAGAGCTTCATGCGCGATATGTATTATAAGGAGGTGGCTCTAATAAATCAGCACTATGTTCAGTTGTTTTGGCGCTATACGTTGTCTTTTTGGGCGATATTCGAACATTTCTTTGTCGTATTGCTGACTATAGTTTACTTGTTGATTTTTAATAATGACAAAGTTGATATGGCGCTTTTTTTCTATCTGTTAGGCTTACTGCTGCTTCTGCTTTTTCATCTGTTTTTTATTACGCTTAAAAAATCATATTCTCAGGTTTATCAAATAGATAAATTGAAATTATCTCAGTATTTTCGTGGGGTTAAATAGTGTATGAGATATTTGATTGAAGGTGAGATAATTAGATCAGAAAACGCTGCTAAATCGTATAAGCAGAAATCTAAGTTCGTTAGCAACTACCTTAGAGCGCGACCTAGCAGTAATAGAGTAATGGATTTTGGTTGTGGGAAACTTCGATATTCAGATGAAATTGTATCAATAAGTAAACAAGTCGTTTTCTTGGATTCTGATTTGCAGCTTTCACGTAATCAAATGGTGAGAGGGTTATCTACTAGCGTAGCTGAATACGTATCAATGCACTACGCCCATGCGCAGACTTTATCCTTTGAGAGTGCAGTGGCTCAAGGCGTTCATAGTTGTTTTGATTTTATAAATTGTTCAAATGTGCTATCCGCAATCCCTTGTGTTGACTATTTGGAGAGTGCATTATGTATTATTTACTCTGCCTTAGAGGGAGGCGGCGAAGCTCTTTTTGTTAATCAATTTAGATGTTCGTCTTTCTCCAAATTTGAATCCGGGCGTCGTCACATGTATGGCTATATTTATAAAGGGCGCCTGGGTTACACTTATTATGGCGTCATGACGAACGATGCGGTTGTGGATCTTCTCGTGCCATTAGGTTTCGAAGTTGTAAACGTTTGGTCGGAAGAGGACGTAGGCTTTGTGCTCGTGCGTCGGCCACATGCAGTGATTGCATGATGGTCTAGTTTTATTAGTTTTATTTTATGATTTTGCCACTATGAATGAACCAAGACTTCCCGAGTCTTTTCGCTACTAACTGTATGGTTAGCAAATAGTAATAATTAGTTGCTTCCGAACGTGCTTCTCTTGTAGCAGTTAGGAACCAAACTAAATGCTTTTTTTGCCAGCACCATGGGTTATCTTGCTGCCAGCGCTTAGTGATTGCGCCCTGAATTACCTTTGCTTGGCGAAGGTGACGCTGGCGCGTGGTATTTGAACCGGTCAATACGCCTAATAAGAACAACTCGATATCGAATGGCTTGCTCATGCTCGACCACCGATGTAAGCCGATACCACGTCAACACGGCCGTGCCCTAGCTCATAGCTGATTTGCATTCGGGCATCCTGATTTAGCTGTCGGTCGAGCTGATCACAATGGCCACCCTTAATGGGCGCGGGATGATGGGTGATTTGTTCATAGCGTTCGCATGCATAGGCTGCCCGCAACTCGTGGAAGCCTTTGAGGCTGTACCGATGGAGGATGTCCCGTGCAGGACGGACGATTCCTCGTTGGAAATCGAGGTAGCTTTCGTTCGGTGCAAGTAGGTTGCGGCTACCGTCGGGTGAGACATGGAGGGCTGATGCCAGTGAACCGCGGATGTGATCGTTTACCGTGATCCAGCGAGGTGCCGACGTACCTGATCGGCCACCTTTGGTGCCATCCTGGATGTTGATCTTGCCGTAGTGTTCGGCCTCACGTTTTAAACGCAGTAGGTCCGCCAAAATGGCCTCGCGTAAGCGCATGCCGGTGGCTCGCGCCAACTGTGCGATGGCCGCCGCACGCGGCATTTGGTGTTCGCAGAGCGCGTCGACTATCCGCATTACCTGTTCGCGGTCCAGGCCTTGCGGGGCTGTTGTGCGGATGGTTGTGCGCTGCATGCCCAGCGCCTTGCTCGGACTCGATACCTTCACATACTGATCACCGCGCAGTGCGGCGAGGGTCCGGTTCATGCTGGACAACCGGTTTTGCGCAGTCGCGATGGCAATCTCACCATGTTCAACTTGCTGTCGCAGATGTTCGGCGTAGTCCACCAAGGTCTGCCGATCAATTTGTCGCGCATCGTTAAACCCCGGCCCATCCTCCGACCGACACCAACGAACAAACGCCTGCCAGCGATCACTGTGCGCCTTGACTGTGCCGTAATGCCCGCCGCCAAACAGATCCCGCAACGCCTGTGGCCCGGCATAACTCAGTTGCCGTCCATATCCAAAATTCCGCCCATCCCTTCTACCTACCAATGCCATGATCAAACTCCTGTCGAAGCCAAATCTTTGAAACTTTCCCCACGTCATCCCGCCACGAATGTTGAGTGTTATCAGGGATCAAGGCCCCTGCGACCTGTGAGGGTCGTCCACTAACGCGAGACTGGCGGCTCTTTACGACCGGGAGCTTGGGCATCTCATGACCTGGCCTCCTGAACACCTCTGAAGAAGTGGGCGGGTGGAGGCTGCACTGGCTGACGAGACCAATGCCGCGAGATCCTGAGTCGGGTGAAGGCAGTGAAGCGATGACCGGGGCATGCCTGACTGTCAGTCAGGTGCAGTCCATTCCGTGGGCTGCGGCACCATCATCTGCATCGCTGTTGCTGGTGACTTCGGTGTTTGTCACGCCAATTGTCACAAGGGGGAATGCCGCAAAGCCTTGTACGAGGTGGGCTGCAGCAGTGGTACGAGCGCCCGTCTCTTTCCAGGAGAAAGAGACGGGCGCAGGTTGGCGCAAAATTCGGCCAAGCGGATAGGTTGCTGCAGGACAGCGAGGTACGGTGTAGCTGGCGCACTAGGGCCATGAGATTAGAGAGCATCCATCACCGGGGGAGGTGACCGGGCGAGCTGCCGGATGCGAATCGCCTTTAGGGAGAACCACCGCGGGAGCGGCGTGACCTTGAAGGTTCGGGCCACCTGGGGTGCTGTCATCGACAGCGCTTGCACGGCCAGTTCTACGCCTGTGGATAAACCCGGTCAAGGGTCGAAACCCACCACTTCTTTGGACTTTAAGGGCGGTTATCCACCTGTGGAATTCCGTGGTAAGCCCCGGACAACGTCGTGGCTTTTAGCTTTTCAAAGTGAGGTCCTTCCAAACAGGGCGGCTTTGCAGCCCTGTTTGGAAGGACCCGCGCTTACAAGCGGATAAACGAGACTGCTTGCCCTGAACCTTGAGCGCTCAGTTGCTGTTGCTGCCGTTATTGCGCCTGTACAGCGCTAGCGGATCGGCACCACGTTCTTGTCTCTGACTTGGCCGTATGCTGAGGCGAGCAGACTACCGGTGGCGGCTTTCTGGATGTACTCACTCCACCAGGCCATCATCGGGCGCCGGCGTTCAATGTAGTCGGCTCGGTTGTAGGCGCTGCGCACCTCATCCTTGTCGATATGCGCCAGTGCGACCTCAATGAGTTCTGGGTCCCACCCATGCTCATTCAAGATGGTGCTGGCCATGGAGCGCATGCCGTGGCTGACCAAGCGATCCTGGAACCCCATGCGTTTCAACGCCATGTTGGCGGTCTGGCTATTGGCGTGGGTGCGTGGATTTCTGTCTGCTGGAAAGACGTATTCGCGATGGCCGCTGTGAGTCTTCAGTGACTCCAACAGTGCGACGGCGTGATCACTCAATGGGATGCTATGTGGGCGGCGCTTCTTCATCCGCTCCGGAGGGATAGTCCAGACACGCCTTTCAAAGTCGATGTCTGCCCAGCGAGTAGTTGCCGCCTCGGCGGGGCGAGTCATGGTGTGCAACTGCCATTCGATCAGGCAACGGGTAGTGCGTTTGATGCTGGCATTCGCGATTTCCAACATGAGCTCGGGGAGCTCTTCGGGCGGAAGCGCAGCCATGTTCTCTTTCTTGGGCTTCTTGAATACCGCTCGGATACCGCTGAGTGGGTTGGCGAAGATCAGACCGGAGTTCACCCCATAGGTCATGATCTCGTTAAGCCGCTGGCTAAGACGCTTGACCGTCTCCAGGCTGCCTTTCGCTTCGATTGGACGAAGTAACCCGATCACCATCGGTGCGGTGATTTTCACGAGTGGTGTCGTCCTCAAGTCGGGGAACACATGCAGCGTGAGCGACCGCCAAATGTCCTCAGCGTAGGCCGGGGTGACCGAGTCTTTCTTGAGCTCGAACCAGGCGGTGGCCACGTTCTCGAAGGTGTGTTCCGTTTCTGCGCGCTTGGCTTCATTCAGCGTGTTGCGCTGCACCTTCGGATCGATGCCCTGGGCGAGCAGCTCCCGCGCATCGACTGCCATCTTTCGTGCATTCGCCAGTGACAGTTCGGGGTAGGTCCCAAAGCCGATGTTGATGCGCTTTTTGGTCACCGGTTCGCGGTAGTTGAAATTCCACAGCAACGAGCCGTTGCTGCGTACGCGGAGCTGCAAACCGTCACCGTCAGTAAGGACGTAATCCTTGGACGCCGGTTTGACTCCCTTGAGCTGTCGATCGGAGAGGCGAAGGTTTTGAGCAGGCATGAGATTGTCCTCAAGCACTGATTCGGTATTCCAAAGATTAGCACCGGATGAGCTGGAATACCGTCTGGAATACCCGAACGGCTGGAACTCAAAAAATCTCAAAAGACCGCAAAAGCGCTGGAAGCCGCGTATTTACTGGGTCGCAGGCACAAAAAAAGACGTCCGTGGACGTCTTTTTTTGATCATTTGGTGGAGCCGGGGGGATTTGAACCCCCGTCCGCCAGTACTCCGCTGTCGGTACTACATGCGTAGCCGTTTCTATTAAGTTAACCCTCAGCGACCCGAAGGGCAGGGTGCTTTGGGCGAGTTGTGTAAGTTTTAGCCGCTTCGTCCACAACGTACTGCACGGCGATTCTGTTCTATATGACAATCACTTTGGGTTTACAGACATCCCCTGATGATTGCTGGACCCGAAGGTACCAGGAGGGAAGGGCTAAGGCTGCTTACGCAGCGAGAGCGTATTCCCCGTAGGTTTCGTCATTGGCAACTATAAGAAGTTGCAACAGTGGATTTACGAGTTCTGTTACCAACTCGGCATGCACCTAAAGTTTCGCAACCGGCGTCGAATCCTAAACGGCCCCGTGCTTGTAACTCGTTGTTTCTTAGTGAGTGACAAGCCTGTGCAGTGTACGTCAATCGGTCACAGAAGGCCAACCCGAAGGTTGGCCTCGGGCAATCAGCGAGTTACTGATTGCCGCCTTTGTCCGTGTCTTGCAGGCTTTGCAGGGCCTTGGAGGTGATCTCGATGCATTTCTTGTCATCGCCTGCCGCATGGGCTGCCTTGGCTTGGGAAACGGCGGTGTCGATTTCGCCAGATTTGCCGCTGGTGTCGGTGGCGAGCAACGCTTTACCGTTGTTGATTTTGTCCAGGTTGATTTGGCACAGATCGTCTTTTGTTCCGGCCGCAAACGCGGGGGACGCCAGCATCGCAGCGGTAATGAACAAACCAGCAAGAGCGGAACGCTTCATGGGTATCTCCTTGTGCAAATAGGGCTCGATGCTGCCGGTTTTCCGTGCAGCCAGCGAGGTCACTGATGAGCCTCGTTTGTCGAGGCCTATGCAGATGACTACGCCGGCGCGCAGGGGTTCTGTTTTGTCGCTGGATTAGTCGAAAAACCCCGAAATCATTAGGTTTTGCACCCAAAGAGGGCGGCCCTAGTGGGCGCGCGCCTGGGTTACTCGATCCACCAGGTACACCAGGCCGTGGTAATCAATTCCACCGTGTTGCGTCAGGCCAATCTCACACGTACGGCTGGTGGAGATGCCCTCGCTGCAATACTGCACCGCGTCCTTCAGGCTGCGTAGCGAGTGGGCATTCAGTTCGGGCGTGGTAAAGCCTTTGTCGCCGGCAAAACCACAACAATGAATGCCTTCAGGGATCACCACGTTTTTGCTGCAACGCCTGGCCAAGTCGATCAGCGCCTGGCTTTCTCCTAAATGCTGGGTGCTGCAGGTGACATGCACGGCGATCGGGGCTTCCTGGGGGGTGAAGTCGAGGCGGTCCATCAGGTGGGTGCGAATAAAACGCACGGGGTCGTAGAAGTCGAGGCGGGTTTCGGCCAGGTCCTGGACCAGGCGCAGGGTGCACGGGCTGGTGTCGCAGTAAATCGGGTCGAGGCCGCCACGGCTGGCGTGGAGCAGGGCGCCGATCAGTTCCTGGCGTTTGTGTTCGGCTTGTTCGGCGTAGCCCTTGGATGCGAATGGTTGGCCGCAGCAGAGGTTGTCCTGATTGTCGGGAAAGACTACCTGGTAACCGGCTTTTTCCAGCAGGCCACGGGTTTTGTCGTACAGCGACATCTGTTCGTGGTCGCCGGCTGCCGGGCCCATCGCGCGTGATACGCAGGCGGCGAGGTACACCACGCGGGGTCGCTCATCGCTCACGGCGGGGCTGAAGCGAATGGCCTTTTCCGGTTGCGGCATGGCGTTGGTCCATTGGGGGATTTGCCCCTTGGACAGCCGGGTTACCGTGGCCGAGAGCTTCGCCAGTCGCGGCGCGCCCAGCAGCATGCGCGCACCGTTGGCCACGTGCAGGGTGAAGCGCGCACCTTGCAGTGCCGTGGCGAAGTGCGTCGACAGCCATTCGGCGGTTTTCGTACGGTCGGCGTCGCGGCTGCGCAGCTTTTTCACCAGGTCGCCGGTATTGATGCCTACCGGGCAGCGTTGGGCGCAAAGCCCGGTGGCCGCGCAGGTGTCGATGCCTTGGTATTGATAGGCCGCTTCCAGTTCAGTGGTGTCGATACCGGCGCGTTTCCTGGCCTGGATATCACGCCAGATCACAATGCGCTGGCGCGGGCTCAGGGTCAGTCCCTTTGATGGGCAAACCGGCTCGCAGAAGCCGCACTCGATGCACTTATCCACAAGCTCGTCCGCGGCCGGCAGCGGCTTGAGGTGCTTGAGGTGGATTTGCGGGTCTTCACTGAGTACCACGTCCGGGTTGAGAATGCCGTTGGGGTCAAGCAGGCGCTTGAGCTGCCACATCAATTGGTAGGCATCGCTGCCCCATTCCAGTTCGACAAAGGGCGCCATGTTGCGACCGGTACCGTGCTCGGCCTTCAGCGAGCCGCCAAACTCCACGGCCACCAACTGGGCGACGTCGTCCATGAACGCCTGGTAGCGTGCGACTTCTTGCGCGCTGTTGAAGCCTTGGGTGAACACAAAGTGCAGATTGCCTTCCAGGGCGTGTCCGAAAAGGATCGCTTCGTCGTAGTGATGTTTGTCGAACAGCTCGATCAGGCGATTAACGCCAATGGCCAGTTGTTCCACCGGGAAGGTCACGTCTTCGATAATCACGGTGGTGCCGGTTTTACGCACGGCGCCTACGGCGGGGAAGGTGTCTTTGCGGATCGCCCACAGCCGGGCGTTTTCCACCGGGTCTTCAGTGAAGTCGACTTGTTTCTCCACCGGGAAGCTGGCCAGGGAAGCCATGATCAGCGCCAGTTGCTCATGCAGCAGCGAGGGCGAGGCGGCGCGGGATTCGATCAGCAGGGCGCAGGCATTTTCCGATAGCTGCTGTACGAAAGCCGGCATGCCGGGTTTGTCCTGCACCGAACGCATGCTGCGCCGGTCCAGTAGTTCAACCGCTGAAACAGGTTGGGTTTTGAGTACGGTCACCGCGTTGCAGCAGGTTTCCACATCCGGGAACACGATCAGGGCCGAGGCTTTGTTCGGGTGGTCGATCACCGTGTCGTAGGTCACTGCGCTGATAAAGCCCAGGGTGCCTTCGGAGCCGACCAGCAAATGGCTGAGGATATCCAGTGGCTCGTCGAAATCCACCAGGGCGTTGAGTGACAACCCGGTGGTATTTTTCAGACGGTATTTGTGGCGGATTTTTGCAGCCAGTTCAGCGTTTGCCCGGGTTTCTCGACCGAGTGCCGCCAGGCGTTCAAGCAGCTCGCCATGGCGTTGGCGAAAGGCCGCAACACTGGCCGGATCTTCCGTGTCCAGGCGGCTGCCGTCGGCCAGCACCAAGCGAATTCCTGCCAGGGTGTGGTAGGTATTCTGGGCCGTGCCGCAGCACATGCCGCTGGCATTGTTGGCGACGATGCCGCCAATTTTGCAGGCATTGATCGACGCCGGATCCGGACCGATTTTGCGCCCGAATGGCGCCAGCCAGGCGTTGGCTTGCGCCCCGATCACGCCGGGCTGCAAGCGGATTTGTGTGCCCTGGCCGCGAATCTCGCGCCCGTTCCAATTGTCCCCCAGCACGATCAGTACCGAGTCGCTGATGGCCTGTCCCGAAAGGCTGGTGCCCGCCGCACGAAAGGTCACCGGCACGCGATCGCGTTGGGCCAGTTGCAGCAGCGCCACCACCTCATCTTCCGACTCGACACGGATCACCAGTTGTGGGATCAGTCGGTAAAAGCTGGCGTCGGTGCCGAAGGCGAGGGTGGAGAGTGGATCGTCGAAACGACGATCTTTCGGGATCAGTTGTGCGGCGTCGCTCAGAAAAGCAGCAGGCAGGCTCATCGGTCCTCCAGAAATAGCAGACGCCGGAATCGCTGCCCGGCGTCGGTTCTTACCCTATCGCGTGCAGGTCTTAGTGCACCAGCATACCGGTGAACCAGTAAGCCTGGGCCAAGGTGATCAGCCCGACGATCGTCGCGAAAAACAGGCTGTGCTTGAGGGTAAAGCGGAACAGGTCGGATTCCTTGCCCACCAGGCCAGTGGCGGCGCATGCCACGGCAATCGACTGCGGCGAGATCATCTTGCCGGTCACGCCGCCGCTGGTGTTTGCCGCTACCAGCAAGGTGTCGTTGACGCCGATCTGGTGCGCGGTGGTGGCTTGCAGCGAGCTGAACAGTGCGTTGGATGAAGTATCAGAACCCGTCAGGAATACCCCGAGCCAGCCAAGGAATGGCGAGAAGAACGGGAATGCCGCGCCGGTAGCCGCCAGCACCAGGGCCATGGTTGATGACATGCCCGAATAGTTGGTGACGAAGGCAAAGGCCAGCACCATGCCGATGGAAAGGATCGGCCAGCGCAGCTCATAAAAAGTTTCTTTCAAGGTGGTCAGACCAGTTTTGAAATCAATCTTCAGCACCAGCATCGATACCAGGGCGGAGAAGAAAATCGCCGTGCCGGTGGCGGAAATCGGATCAAGCTTGAATACCGCCGGGATGGCTGTCGGGGTGGCAACGATGGGCGCGACCTTGATCACCAGTTGATCCAGGTGCGGGATCGCAAAGTTGAATACCGAGCTGTACATCGCGCCGCCGGCGGCGAACATCGCCTTGAACGGCTTGAGGGTCCAGATGGTGACCAGCACGGTCAGGATCAGGAACGGCGACCAGGCCTTGAAAATTTCCCCCAGGCTGTAAGGCGAAGCCAGGGTGTTGCGAGGCAGGCCAAAGCCACCGGCGCTGGCAGTGACGGCAGTGCCGGACGTTGCGCCAACGATTTGCGCGCCGGCACTACGCTTGGGCTGCCAGACTTTCAGGAACAGGGTCAGAGAAATCAGGCTGGCCAGGGCCGAGGTGATGTCCGGCAGTTCCGGGCCGATGAAGTTCGAGGTGAAGAACTGGGTTACGGCGAAGCTCAGGCCCGCAACCAGCGCGGCAGGCCAGGTTTCCTTGACGCCGCGCAGGCCGTCCATCATGAACACCAGCCAGAACGGCACGAACAGCGACAGCAGCGGCAGCTGGCGACCGGCCATGGCGCCGATCTTGAACGCGTCGATCCCGGTCACTTGCCCGGCCACGATGATCGGAATCCCCAGTGCGCCGAACGCAACGGGGGCGGTATTGGCAATCAGGCACAGGCCGGCGGCATACAGCGGGTTGAAACCCAGGCCTACCAGCAGTGCGGCAGTAATCGCCACCGGTGCGCCGAAACCGGCGGCGCCTTCCAGGAACGCGCCGAAGCAGAAGCCGATCAGCAGCACTTGCAGGCGCTGGTCGTCGGTAATCGACAGCACGGAGCTGCGGATGATTTCGAACTGGCCGCTCTTGACCGTCAGTTTGTACAGGAATACGGCGGCGACGATGATCCAGGCGATTGGCCATAGGCCGTAGGCGAAGCCATAACCGGCGGCGGCGAGCGCCATGTCGACCGGCATCTGGAAGGCAAAGATCGCCACCAGGATCGACAGTGCCAGGGTGATGCTGCCCGCAACGTGGCCTTTGAGGCGAAACACCGCCAGGGCCAGGAAGAAAAATACGATGGGAATGACGGCGGCCAGTGCGGACAGGCCGAGGCTGCCGAGCGGGCTGTAGAGCTGTTGCCAGGTTTGCATATGGGGTGGCCCCTAATTGTTGTTGGTCAGGCACTGCTTGGATGATTTGGGTAATTGGTATTACCAATTTACAATCACCGTTGGCTAGGTTAAAAGCCTTCTGGGGGATGTGTCAATTTGCCGCTTGTGAATCTTTGGTCGTAGGTCGGGGTTGGTGGGGGCTGATTGGCTTAAACGAGGGCGTTCTGATAGGTGCCGGATACTCGGCGATAGGCCAGAATAGGGGCCCCGGCGAGTGGTCGGGATGGTGGAGAGTGAGTTATGGGGTTTGATCAGGTGCGTCAGCGCCGTTTGTCTGACGACATCGTCGAGCAGCTTGAGGGCATGATCCTTGAGGGCACGCTGAAGTCGGGCGAGCGCTTGCCGGCCGAGCGCGCACTGGCCGAGCAGTTCGGGGTGTCGCGGCCGTCGTTGCGTGAGGCGATCCAAAAGCTGGTGGCAAAAGGTTTGCTGATCAGTCGCCAAGGTGGTGGCAATTATGTGGTGGAGTCGCTGGGTTCAACCTTCAGTGATCCGCTGCTGCATCTGCTGGAAAATAATCCGGAGGCTCAGCGTGATCTTCTGGAGTTTCGTCAGACCCTGGAGGCCTCTTGCGCGTATTACGCAGCGTTGCGTGCCACTGAGGTGGACCGCGAGCGGCTGACCGCGGCGTTCGAGGAGTTGCAGGATTGCTACACGCGGTCGGATGAAGTGAGTCGGGCGGAAGAGGGCGCGGCGGATGCGAGGTTTCACCTGGCCATCGCCGAGGCCAGCCATAACGCGGTATTGCTGCACACCATTCGCGGCCTGTTCGACCTGCTCAAGCGTAATGTGGTGACCAATATTGGCGGCATGTACCAGCAGCGTACGGAGACCCGTGACATGCTGATCAATCAGCATCGGGACCTGTACCTGGCGATTATCGAGGGGCGTGCCGAGCAGGCACGGGAAGTCTCAACACGTCACCTGCTGTATGTGCAGGAAGTGCTGGAGGAAGTGCGGCAGGAGGTTCAGCGCATGGCCCGGGCGGAACGGCGCAAAGGGATGTAGCAAATGCTGTGGATGAGGGAGCGGGCTCCGTCATCCACATCAAGTCACAAGAAAGTCAGTCTTCCTTGCCCTTGTTGCGCACGGCACGCTGCAATTCCCGGTTGGAATCGCGCTCGCGCTCGGTATCACGCTTGTCGTATTCCTTCTTGCCCTTGCCCAGTGCGATCTCGCACTTGACCAGGTGCTTGCTCCAGTACCACGACAGGCAGACACAGGCGTAGCCCTTTTGCTGCACGGCGGCGTGGAGCTTTTCCAGCTCGCGGGCATTGAGCAACAGCTTGCGCGTGCGCACCGGGTCGGCGATCACGTGGGTGCTCGCGGTCATCAGCGGCGTGATATGACTGCCGAGCAGCCATGCCTCGCCGTCTTTGAGCAGCACATAACTGTCGACCAGCTGCAGCTTGCTGGCACGCAGACTTTTTACTTCCCAGCCGGCCAGGACCAGACCAGCCTCGAAACGATGTTCGATGAAGTAATCGTGTCGCGCCTTTTTATTTTGCGCGATGGTCCCTGTTGGGTGTTTCTTTTGTTTAGCCATAGGGGCGGCATTATAGGGAGTTGCGAGCGCGTCGGCTACGGTCAACCTGCGTGCTTGAGCGTGTTGAATGAATCCCGGACAATGCAGGCTGGTTTTTGATTTTTTTCTTTCGCGAATCCTGTTGTCCTTTCGCGATGTTTGCCGCTCAGCTGTGGAAATAACGCTCACATGACGACGCATATTCAACGTTCGGCCCTGCTGCCTTATCCGGCACAGGCGCTCTATGACCTGGTCAACGACGTGGCGCGTTACCCGGAGTTCCTGCCTTGGTGTTCGACTGCCGAGGTGTTGGAGAGCAGTGATGAGCACATGGTTGCCAGCGTGGGGGTGGCAAAGGGCGGCTTGAGCCAGCACTTTGTCACGCGCAACACGCTGGTGCCCGGGCAGTCCATCGAGATGAATCTCGAAGAAGGTCCGTTCACTCAGTTGCACGGTGTGTGGGTGTTCAAGGCGTTGAACGAGAAAGCCTGCAAGATCAGCCTGGACCTGTCGTTCGACTATGCCGGCCCTATCGTGCGTGCCACCCTGGGGCCACTGTTCAATCAGGCGGCCAATACTCTGGTGGACGCGTTTTGCCAGCGCGCCAAGCAAATGCATGGCTGAGCCATTGGTTGAAATCGAGGTGGTGTACGCCGCGGTGGATCGCCAGGTGTTGATGAGCCTGGCAGTAGCGCCGGGCTCAACCCTCAGGGCCGCAGTGTTGGGCTCGGGAATGGCTGCGCAATTTCCGGAGCTGAATCTGCAGGATTGCCCCTTGGGGATTTTCGGCAAGGTGGTTGCGGACGCTGACGTGCGTGTGGTGCAGGCTGGAGACCGAATCGAGATCTATCGGCCATTGCTGGCAGATCCGATGGAGATACGTCGCTTGCGTGCGGCGAAGGCTGCCAAGGCAAAACAGCAGAATTCATAGCTTGAGAAACGGTAGACAACAAAAAGCCCGGCATGCCGGGCTTTTTATCGAGCGTTACAAACTTACTGCGGGCTGGCATCCAGAGGTTCTGGAGTTGGCACCGGAACGGTTTGCACGCCGTCGACGCCTTTCTGGATCTCGTCCAGCAACGAGCCAGGCTTGGCCGGTACCTCGGACTTGGGCTTCTCCTCGTTCTGCGCGGGCGCAGGAGCGGTGGTGCCGTTGTCCTTGCCCAGCAAGGCTTCATCGCGGCTTACGCCCGGTTTGAAGTCCCCCGACAGGCTGACGAGCTGGTCATTGCCATTGAAGATGACACTGACCCGCTCCTGCTGGCGTTCACCGCCACCAGGTTGGATGCTATAGAGATAATCCCAGCGATCGGCATGGAATGTGTCGGTCAGCAGGGGATTGCCCATGATAAACCGTACTTGCCGTCGGGTCATTCCCGGGCGTAACTGGTCTATCATGTCCTGCGTGACGACATTGCCCTGCTGGATGTCGATTTTGTAAACCCCGGGGAATGAACAACCGGCGAGTGCGAGCAGTCCCACAAAGGTGAAACTGGTTAGCAAGAGCTTGGTGTTTTGCATCGGTGGGCGACTTCCACTATCTTGGCTGGGACAACGTAAACGCCGATCATACCCGTATTAAGAGAAGCTGCGAAGCAGCATCCGCGAGAAAGCTAACCATGGTTGAAAATAGCGAACTACGCAAAGCCGGTCTTAAAGTGACTCTGCCACGAGTCAAGATTCTACAAATGCTCGATTCTGCTGAGCAGCGCCACATGAGTGCCGAGGATGTATACAAGGCGCTGATGGAGTCTAACGAGGACGTCGGCCTGGCCACGGTTTACCGTGTTCTGACCCAGTTTGAAGCAGCAGGACTGGTGGTTCGTCATAATTTCGACGGCGGTCATGCAGTGTTCGAACTGGCCGACGGCGGTCATCACGACCACATGGTTGACCTGGATACCAATGAGGTTATCGAGTTCACCAGTCCGGAAATCGAGAAGCTCCAGCACATGATCGCTGAGCAGCATGGATTCGATTTGGTGGACCACAATCTGGTTCTCTACATACGTAAGAAAAAGTAAGAAAGCTACGCAGATTCGCTCTGCGAAACGATCGAAGGCGACCCTAGGGTCGCCTTCGTGCTTTCTATAGAAAGAAAATACTCAGTAAGCCAGGCTTCAGACCTTCGCGGTTACCACCATTTTCTTCGCGTGAGCCAAGGACTCCTTGGTCAGGTCGATGCCGCCGAGCATCCGCGCCACTTCTTCTACCCGTTCGGTCTTGTTCAGCTTGGACACGGCGGTATGGGTCGCATCGCTGCCTCGCACCTTGTGCACGAACAAGTGCTGATGCCCTTGGGCGGCTACTTGTGGCAAGTGGGTGACGGTCAGTACCTGGCCGCGATCGCCCAGCCGGCGCAGCAACTGGCCCACGATCTCGGCAGTCGGGCCGCCGATCCCTACGTCCACTTCATCGAATACCAGTGTTGGCACGCGAGAGGTCTGGGCGGTGATCACCTGAATCGCCAGGCTGATCCGCGACAGCTCGCCGCCGGAAGCTACCTTTGCCAGTGCCTTGAGTGGCTGGCCCGGGTTCGCGCTGACCAGCAGTTCTACCTGTTCAAGGCCGTTGGGCAGCAGTTCATTGCTGGTGTTGGTGTGCAACTCGATGGTGAAGCGCCCGCCGGGCATGCCCAGGCGCTGGATTTCCTGCTCTACCGCACTGGCCAGGCCGGTCGCTGCCTGATGGCGCAGGTCGCTGAGTTCTCGGGCTTTCTCGTGATAATGGCGAGCGAAGGACGCCAGCTCTTCACCCAGTCGCTCGATGGATTCGTCGTTGGCGTTCAGGGTTTCAATTTCATCTAGCAGCTTTTGCTGCATGGTTGCGACTTCAGTCGGCTGGATCCGGTGTTTGCGCGCCAGGGTGTAGATGGTGTCCAGGCGCTCTTCTATATCCTGCAGGCGGGCTGGGTCGGCATCGAAGTGATCGAGGAAGCGGTTCAGTTCGCCCACGGCTTCTTCCACCTGGATTTGCGCA
Source organism: Pseudomonas sp. E6002 (assembly GCF_013385565.1). NCBI lineage: Bacteria > Pseudomonadati > Pseudomonadota > Gammaproteobacteria > Pseudomonadales > Pseudomonadaceae > Pseudomonas > Pseudomonas sp. E6002. Next base: position 83,949 of record NZ_JACAPT010000013.1, read on the forward strand.
CTGGTCAGCAGAGTGGTGGCTTCGTTCAGCGAGCCTGATGCGTTATTCACGCTGGATAGTCGGTTCAGGCTTGCAGTCAGGGCGTTGAGCACATTGCCGGAATCACTTTCGCTGCACTGCTCCACCACTTGCCGGCAGATGCCCAGCAGGGTTTCGGCGTTGGTGAGGTTCTTGTGTTCCTGTTCCAGTTGCTCCAGTTCCGTTTCGCCGAGCCCCAGGCTTTCCAGCTCTTCCAGTTGGTAGCTGAGCAATTGGTGGCGGGCACGCTGCTCATCGCCGGAGTTGGAAAGGCGCTCCAGCTCCTGGCGGGTCTGGCGCCAGCGCTGCGCAGCCAATTGCACCTGGCGCGCAAGATCGGTGGCACCGGCGTATTCGTCGAGGAGTCGGCGATGGGTGTCGGTTTTCAGCAGGGACTGGTGTTCATGCTGGCTGTGGATATCGATCAGCAGTTCGCCCAGGGCTTTCAAATCGCCGAGCGGGCAGGGCGTGCCATTTATATAGCCGCGGGAGCGCCCTTCGGCCGTGATCACCCGGCGCAGGATGCACGGGCCTTCATTGTTAAGGTCGCGCTCGGCAAGCCAGGCCTCGGCTTCCGGGATATCGGCCAGGTCAAAGGTGGCGAGGATGTCGGCCTTGTCGGCGCCCGGGCGTACCACCCCGCTGTCGGCGCGATCACCCAGGGTCAGGCCCAGAGCGTCGAGCATGATCGACTTGCCGGCGCCGGTTTCGCCTGTGATTACGCTCATCCCGCGATCCAGTTCAAGATCCAGGTGTTCAACGATGGCGTAGTTATGTACGGACAGGTGCACCAGCATGACGGCCGCTCCCAGGCTTTAGGTCTGGTTATTTATACAGTGTTTTGTTTGAAGGTGACAATCCTGATGCTTAGTCCGATTTGCTTGAATAACTGGCTTTTTAAGCGCAACAGGGAATGATTGATAAGAATTGATCCAGGACAAGTGAAAGACTTTTGGTAACGCCTCGACCCTTGAACCTGAAAATTGTGGCCCCATATACCGGAACAGAAGCGCGAGTCGAGTTCGCGCATGATTTTGAAAGGAGAAATCTATGGCTGACGAACAGACGCAGGATACGCAAAATCCAGACGCCAACCAGGCCGCAGGTGAAGACCTGGCCGCTCGTGTGCAAGTGCTCGAAGAGCAATTGGCAGGCGCACAGGATCAATCGTTGCGTGTTGCCGCCGATCTGCAGAACGTCCGCCGCCGCGCCGAGCAGGATGTAGAAAAAGCTCACAAATTCGCCCTGGAAAAATTTGCCGGTGATCTGTTGCCGATCATCGACAGCCTGGAGCGTGGCCTTGAGCTGTCCAACCCGGACGACGAAAACATCCGCCCAATGCGCGAAGGGATCGAACTGACCCTGAAAATGTTCCAGGACACCCTGAAGCGTTATCAGCTGGAAGCTATCGATCCGCAAGGCGGCGAGCCGTTCAATGCCGAGCATCACCAGGCAATGGCGATGCAGGAAAACGCTGATCTTGAGCCGAACAGCGTATTGAAGGTGTTCCAGAAGGGTTACCAGCTCAACGGTCGCTTGCTGCGCCCGGCAATGGTTGTGGTGAGCAAGGCTCCTGCACCGGTTGCACCTTCTATTGATGAGCAGGCTTGAAATAAGTCGTAACGGCCCCATCTATAAGTCAAGCGTTTAAGTACTGCCGCAGTTAGCCACCACTGCTGCGGCAAAAAAATCTAAGTTTCGGGAGAGTAAATCATGGGCAAAATTATCGGTATCGACCTGGGGACTACCAACTCCTGCGTCTCCGTGCTGGAAAACGGCGTATCCAAAGTTATTGAAAACGCCGAAGGCGCACGCACCACTCCGTCCATCGTGGCTTATGCCAACGACGGCGAAATCCTGGTGGGCCAGTCCGCCAAGCGTCAAGCTGTGACCAATCCGCATAACACCCTGTACGCGGTGAAGCGTCTGATCGGTCGTAAGTTCGACGAAGAAGTCGTACAGAAAGACATCAAGATGGTCCCGTACAAAATCGCCAAGGCTGACAACGGTGACGCCTGGGTTGAAGTGAACGGCCAGAAAATGTCGCCGCCACAAATCTCGGCTGAAATCTTGAAAAAGATGAAGAAAACCGCCGAAGACTACCTCGGTGAAGCCGTGACTGAAGCGGTGATCACCGTTCCGGCCTACTTCAACGACAGCCAGCGCCAGGCGACCAAAGACGCCGGCCGTATTGCTGGCCTGGACGTGAAACGTATCATCAACGAACCAACCGCAGCCGCTCTGGCCTACGGTATGGACAAGGCCAAGGGCGACCACACTGTGATCGTTTACGACCTGGGTGGCGGTACCTTCGACGTTTCCGTGATCGAAATCGCTGAAGTCGATGGCGAGCACCAGTTCGAAGTGTTGGCCACCAACGGTGACACGTTCCTGGGCGGTGAAGACTTTGACATTCGTCTGATCGACTACCTCGTTGACGAATTCAAGAAAGAAAGCGGCATGAACCTCAAGGGTGACCCGCTGGCCATGCAGCGCCTGAAAGAAGCCGCTGAGAAAGCCAAGATCGAACTGTCTTCGAGCAATTCGACCGACGTGAACCTGCCGTACATCACTGCAGACGCTACCGGTCCTAAGCACTTGAACGTGAAAATCTCCCGCGCCAAGCTGGAAGCGCTGGTAGAAGACCTGGTTCAACGCACCATCGAGCCTTGCCGCATTGCGCTGAAAGACTCGGGTATCGACGTTGGCGCGATCAACGACGTGATCCTGGTGGGCGGTCAGACCCGTATGCCACTGGTTCAGAAGCTGGTTACCGAGTTCTTCGGTAAAGAAGCGCGTAAAGACGTGAACCCGGACGAAGCAGTTGCCATGGGTGCTGCCATCCAGGGCGCGGTATTGGCCGGCGACGTGAAAGACGTTCTGCTGCTGGACGTAAGCCCGCTGACCCTGGGTATCGAAACCATGGGCGGCGTGATGACTGCGCTGATCGAGAAAAACACCACGATTCCTACCAAGAAATCGCAAGTGTTCTCGACTGCCGATGACAACCAGGGTGCCGTGACCATTCACGTGCTGCAAGGTGAGCGTAAGCAAGCCGGTCAGAACAAGTCCCTGGGCAAGTTCGACCTGGCCGAGATTCCACCAGCACCACGTGGCGTGCCACAAATTGAAGTGACCTTCGATATCGACGCCAACGGCATTCTGCACGTAGGCGCCAAAGACAAGGCCACCGGCAAGACTCAGTCGATCGTGATCAAGGCTAACTCGGGTCTGTCCGAGGAAGAAATCCAGCAGATGATCCGTGACGCTGAAGCCAACGCTGACGAAGACCGCAAGTTCGAAGAGCTGGCCGCTGCCCGTAACCAGGGTGATGCACTGGTTCACTCGACTCGCAAAATGATCGCTGACGCTGGCGACAAAGTGACTGCCGAAGAGAAAACTGCAATCGAAGCCGCAGTAGTTGCCCTGGAAGCCGCCGTTAAAGGCGACGACAAGGCTGCTATCGAAGCCAAGGTTGAAGAGCTGTCGAAAGTCTCTGCGCCAGTCGCTCAGAAAATGTACGCCGAACAAGGCCAGCCGGCTGACGGTGCTGCACACCAGGCAGAACCTGAAGCCAAGCACGACGACGTTGTCGATGCCGAGTTCGAAGAAGTCAAAGACCAGAAGTAACTTGGTCGCCCGGTTGACCGCTCACAAGCGGTGACTGGTAGGATGTCGCCGCGCGGGAGCTTGCTCCCGCGTTGGCGTGTCTGGGGTACGCGAATTTTTACAGCATGCGACAACGCTCGGATGCTGGCGGTGTGATCGGGAATGCTCCTGCTTTCCGGACGACAGTCACCGCGTTTTTGGCCGGTTTCCGGCTGAAAGCAGTAACGACCAGGATCGTTGAATTGACGTGAGTTGGGTCCGGGCCTGTATTGGGGCTCAACGAGTTTGGCAAGGCTCAGGAGGGTTTTGCCGGACGTCCTTAAGAGTGCAAAGACTTATGGCAAAGCGTGACTATTACGAAGTGTTGGGTGTGGAGCGTGGCTCCAGCGAGGCGGACCTGAAAAAGGCTTACCGTCGCCTGGCGATGAAGCACCACCCGGACCGTAATCCGGATAGCAAAGAATCCGAAGAGCTGTTCAAAGAGGCCAATGAGGCCTACGAATGCCTGTGTGATCCGAACAAGCGCGCCGCTTACGACCAGTATGGCCATGCCGGTGTCGACCCAAGCATGGGTGGCGGCGGTGCCGGTTTCGGCGGGCAGAACTTCTCCGATATTTTCGGCGACGTGTTCAGCGACTTCTTTGGCGGCGGCCGCGGTGGCCAGCGTGGCGGTGCCCAGCGTGGCAGCGACCTGCGCTACACCCTGGAGCTGAACCTGGAAGAAGCGGTGCGCGGCACCAGCGTCAATATCCGTGTTCCGACGCTGGTCAATTGCAAGCCGTGCGACGGTTCGGGCGCCAAGAAAGGCTCTTCGCCGATCACTTGCCCGACTTGCGGCGGTATCGGCCAGGTACGCATGCAGCAAGGCTTCTTCTCGGTGCAGCAAACCTGCCCGCGCTGCCACGGCCAGGGCAAGATCATTTCCGATCCGTGCGACTCGTGCCACGGCGAAGGGCGTGTCGAAGAGTACAAGACTCTCTCGGTGAAAGTGCCGGCGGGTGTTGATACCGGCGACCGCATTCGTCTGTCGGGCGAAGGCGAGGCGGGCACTCAGGGCGGTCCGACGGGCGACCTGTATGTGGTGATCAATGTGCGCGAGCACTCGATCTTCCAGCGCGACGGCAAGCATCTGTTCTGTGAAGTGCCGATCAGCTTTGTCGATGCGGCCTTGGGTGGCGAGCTTGAGATTCCGACGCTGGACGGTCGGGTCAAGCTGAAGATCCCTGAGGGTACGCAGACCGGCAAGCAGTTCCGTATCCGTGGCAAAGGCGTTGCGCCGGTGCGCGGTGGCGGTGCTGGCGACCTGATGTGCCGTGTGGCGGTAGAGACGCCGGTGAACCTGGGGCGTCGTCAGCGCGAACTGCTGGAAGAGTTCCGCAGCTCCCTGGCCGGCGATGACACTCATTCGCCAAAAACCACCGGCTGGTTCGAAGGCGTGAAGCGCTTCTTCGGCGACCTGTAAGGAAGTGAGTATGCGACGTATCGCGGTGATGGGCGCTGCCGGGCGCATGGGCAAGACCCTGGTCGAGGCCGTGCAGGCGCGCTCGCCGGCCTCCGGGCTGACGGCGGCGATTGTTCGTCCCGGCAGCACCTTGATTGGTGCGGACGCCGGTGAGTTGGCGTCCCTGGGGCGGATCGGCGTTTCGTTGTCCGGCAATCTGGAGCAGGTTGCCGACGAGTTCGACGTGCTGATCGATTTCACCCTGCCGGACGTGATGCTGAAAAACCTGGCGTTCTGCCGCAAGGCGGGCAAGGCCATGGTGATCGGCACAACGGGCCTGAGCGCCGAGCAAAAGCAGCTGCTGGTGGAGGCGGGCAAGGATATTCCAATCGTGTTCGCGGCCAATTTCAGCGTCGGCGTCAATCTGTCGCTGAAGCTGCTCGACATGGCGGCGCGGGTGATGGGTGATGAGGCTGACATCGAGATCATCGAGACTCATCACCGGCACAAGATAGATGCGCCGTCCGGTACGGCATTGCGTATGGGCGAGGCGATTGCCGATGCCCTTGGGCGGGACCTGTCAAAGGTGGCGGTGTATGGTCGTGAAGGCCATACCGGTGCCCGCGCCCACGACACCATCGGTTTTGCCACCGTTCGCGGCGGTGATGTGGTGGGCGATCACACCGTGCTGTTCGCAACCGAGGGTGAGCGTCTTGAGATCACCCACAAGGCGTCTAGCCGCATGACGTTCGCCAAGGGTGCTGTACGTGCGGCGCTGTGGCTTGAGGGTCGTGCGCCGGCCCTGTACGACATGCGCGACGTGCTGGACCTGCATTAAGAAGTAGCTAAAACGGGGTCTCAGGAATATGCTGAGGCCCCGTTTTTACCCGCTAGGCGACGTCCTGTCGCATTCCCCTGCCTTTAAGGCTCATTAGCGGTGGACCAAAAAAGCCTTTTTCTGTAAGCTACAGCTTTAGTGTGTCCACTAAAAGCGCGCAGAATAATTCAGTGAAGAAGCGGGGTGACGTGTCCATACGTCACTCCGCTTTTTTACAACCTGCGATCGCCCTTTCAGGCTTTATTTACGGGAGGTCTTCTTGACTAAGCCAGCCATACTCGCCCTTGCTGATGGCAGCATTTTTCGCGGCGAAGCCATTGGAGCCGACGGTCAGACCGTTGGAGAGGTGGTGTTCAACACCGCCATGACCGGCTATCAGGAAATCCTTACTGATCCTTCCTACGCCCAACAGATCGTTACCCTGACCTATCCGCACATCGGCAACACCGGTACTACACCGGAAGACGCCGAGTCTGATCGTGTCTGGTCGGCTGGCCTGGTCATTCGTGACCTGCCACTGGTAGCGAGCAACTGGCGTAACACGATGTCCCTGTCCGATTACCTGAAAGCCAACAACGTTGTGGCGATCGCCGGTATCGATACGCGTCGCCTGACACGCATCCTGCGTGAAAAAGGCTCGCAGAACGGCTGCATCATGGCCGGTGACAACATCTCCGAAGAAGCAGCGATTGCAGCGGCCCAAGGTTTCCCTGGCCTGAAAGGCATGGATCTGGCGAAAGTCGTCAGCACCAAGGAAACGTACGAGTGGCGCTCCACCGTCTGGGACTTGAAGACCGACAGCCACGCGACCATCGAAGCTTCCGAACTGCCGTACCACGTCGTGGCCTACGACTACGGTATCAAGCACAACATCCTGCGCATGCTGGTCGAGCGCGGTTGCCGCGTGACCGTGGTGCCTGCGCAGACCCCGGCCAACGACGTACTGGCCCTGCAGCCGGACGGCGTGTTCCTGTCCAACGGCCCGGGTGACCCGGAGCCTTGCGACTACGCCATCAAGGCGATCAAGGAAGTGCTGGAAACCGAGATCCCGGTGTTCGGCATCTGCCTCGGCCACCAACTGCTGGCCCTGGCTTCCGGCGCCAAGACCCTGAAAATGGGTCACGGCCACCACGGTGCCAACCACCCGGTGCAAGATCTGGACACCGGCGTCGTGATGATCACCAGCCAGAACCACGGTTTTGCGGTGGATGAAGCGACGCTGCCGGGCAACGTCCGGGCGATTCACAAGTCGCTGTTCGACGGTTCCCTGCAAGGTATCGAGCGCACCGACAAGAGCGCGTTCAGCTTCCAGGGCCACCCTGAAGCAAGCCCGGGCCCGAACGACGTAGCGCCGCTGTTCGACCGTTTCATCAATGAGATGGCCAAGCGACGCTAACTGAGCGGCCTGAGGGCGGCCCGGGAAACCGGCGGCCCCCTCGGGCTCTTCAAAGATTGTTCAAGACGGCTTGCCGACTGACCTGCGGATTTGAGTGACAAACCCATGCCAAAACGTACAGACATAAAAAGCATCCTGATTCTCGGCGCTGGCCCGATCGTGATCGGCCAGGCCTGCGAATTCGACTACTCCGGCGCCCAGGCCTGTAAGGCCCTGCGCGAAGAGGGCTACCGCGTCATCCTGGTGAACTCCAACCCGGCCACCATCATGACCGACCCGGACATGGCCGACGCCACCTACATCGAGCCGATCAAGTGGCAGACCGTTGCCAAGATCATCGAGAAAGAGCGTCCGGACGCCCTGCTGCCAACCATGGGTGGCCAGACCGCCCTGAACTGCGCACTGGACCTGGAGCGCGAAGGCGTCCTGGAGAAGTTCGGCGTAGAGATGATCGGCGCCAATGCCGACACCATCGACAAGGCTGAAGACCGTTCGCGTTTCGACAAGGCCATGAAGTCCATCGGCCTTGATTGCCCGCGTTCCGGTATCGCCCACAGCATGGAAGAGGCCAACGCGGTCCTTGAGCGCCTGGGCTTCCCGTGCATCATCCGTCCGTCCTTCACCATGGGCGGCACCGGCGGCGGTATCGCTTACAACCGTGAAGAGTTCGAAGAAATCTGCGCCCGCGGCCTGGACCTGTCTCCGACCAAAGAGCTGCTGATCGACGAATCCCTGATCGGCTGGAAAGAATATGAGATGGAGGTTGTCCGCGATAAGAAGGACAACTGCATCATCGTCTGCTCGATCGAAAACTTCGACCCGATGGGCGTGCACACCGGTGACTCGATCACCGTTGCGCCGGCACAGACCCTGACGGACAAGGAATACCAGATCATGCGTAACGCCTCTTTGGCGGTGCTGCGTGAGATCGGTGTGGAAACCGGTGGCTCCAACGTCCAGTTCGGCATCTGCCCGGACACTGGCCGCATGGTTGTGATCGAGATGAACCCGCGTGTATCGCGTTCTTCGGCGCTGGCATCGAAAGCTACCGGCTTCCCGATTGCGCGCATCGCCGCCAAGCTGGCGATCGGTTACACCCTGGACGAGCTGCAGAACGAAATCACCGGCGGCGCAACACCGGCTTCCTTCGAGCCGTCGATCGATTACGTCGTCACCAAGCTGCCACGCTTCGCTTTCGAGAAATTCCCGAAAGCCGACGCCCGCCTGACCACTCAGATGAAGTCGGTCGGTGAAGTCATGGCCATCGGCCGGACCTTCCAGGAGTCCCTGCAGAAAGCCCTGCGCGGCCTGGAAGTGGGCGTTTGCGGCCTGGACGAGAAGCTCGACCTGAGCAACCCGGAAAGCATGAGCGTGCTCAAGCGCGAGCTGACCGTGCCGGGTGCCGAGCGTATCTGGTACGTGGCCGATGCTTTCCGCGCCGGCATGACCGTCGAAGACATCTTCGGCATGAACATGATCGACCCGTGGTTCCTGGTGCAGATCGAAGATCTGATCAAGGAAGAAGAGAAGGTCAAGACCCTCGGTCTGTCCTCCATCGACCGCGACCTGATGTTCCGCCTCAAGCGCAAAGGTTTCTCCGACATGCGTCTGGCCAAGCTGCTGGGCGTGACCGAGAAGAACCTGCGCACCCATCGCCACAAGCTGGACATCTTCCCGGTCTACAAGCGCGTTGATACTTGTGCGGCCGAGTTCGCCACCGACACCGCATACATGTACTCCACCTACGAGGAAGAGTGCGAAGCCGCGCCGTCGGGCCGCGACAAGATCATGATCCTGGGCGGCGGTCCAAACCGTATCGGCCAAGGCATCGAGTTCGATTATTGCTGCGTACACGCCGCTCTCGCCCTGCGCGAAGACGGGTACGAGACCATCATGGTCAACTGCAACCCGGAAACTGTTTCTACTGACTACGACACTTCCGACCGTCTGTACTTCGAGCCGGTAACCCTGGAAGACGTACTGGAAATCTGCCGTGTCGAGAAGCCAAAAGGTGTGATCGTCCAGTACGGCGGCCAAACCCCGTTGAAACTGGCTCGCGCACTTGAAGCTGCTGGCGTGCCGATCATCGGTACCAGCCCTGACGCTATCGACCGTGCCGAAGACCGTGAGCGCTTCCAGCAGATGGTTGAGCGCCTGAACCTGCGTCAGCCTCCAAACGCCACTGTGCGCAGCGAAGACGAAGCGATCCGCGCGGCCAGCAAGATTGGTTACCCGCTGGTGGTGCGTCCGTCCTACGTACTGGGTGGCCGGGCGATGGAAATCGTCTACGAAGAAGACGAACTCAAGCGTTACCTGCGTGATGCGGTGAAAGTGTCCAACGACAGCCCGGTGCTGCTGGACCACTTCCTCAACTGCGCCATCGAGATGGACGTGGATGCGGTCTGCGACGGCACCGACGTGGTGATCGGCGCGATCATGCAGCACATCGAACAGGCTGGCGTTCACTCCGGTGACTCCGCTTGCTCGCTGCCGCCATACTCGCTGCCTGCACACATCCAGGACGAGATGCGCGAACAGGTCAAGAAAATGGCCCTGGAGCTGGGCGTGGTCGGCCTGATGAACGTACAGTTGGCGCTGCAAGGCGAAGACATCTACGTCATCGAAGTCAACCCGCGCGCCTCGCGTACCGTGCCGTTTGTTTCCAAGTGCATCGGTGTTTCCCTGGCAATGATTGCTGCCCGTGTGATGGCCGGTAAGACCTTGAAGGAAATCGGCTTCACCAAGGAAATCATTCCGAACTTCTACAGTGTGAAAGAGGCGGTGTTCCCATTCGCCAAATTCCCTGGTGTGGACCCGATCCTGGGCCCGGAGATGAAGTCCACCGGTGAAGTGATGGGCGTGGGCGATACCTTCGGTGAAGCATTCGCCAAAGCCCAGATGGGCGCCAGCGAAGTGCTGCCTACCGGCGGTACTGCGTTCATCAGCGTGCGCGATGATGACAAGCCGCTGGTTGCAGGTGTGGCCCGTGATCTGATCAACTTGGGCTTCGAAGTCGTGGCCACTGCCGGGACCGCCAAGCTGATCGAGGCTGCCGGCCTGAAAGTGCGTCGCGTGAACAAGGTGACGGAAGGCCGTCCACACGTGGTCGACATGATCAAGAATGACGAAGTCACCTTGATCATCAACACCACCGAAGGTCGCCAGTCGATCGCGGACTCCTACTCCATTCGTCGTAACGCCTTGCAGCACAAGATCTACTGCACCACCACCATTGCTGCTGGCGAAGCTATCTGCGAAGCGCTGAAGTTCGGTCCTGAAAAAACCGTGCGTCGCTTGCAGGATCTACACGCAGGATTGAAGGCATGATCAAATACCCAATGACCGTCCAGGGCGCAAAAGCCCTGGAAGAAGAGCACGCCCACCTGACCAAGGTCGTCCGTCCGAAGCTGAGCCAGGACATCGGTACGGCCCGGGAATTGGGTGACCTGAAGGAAAACGCTGAATACCATGCTGCCCGCGAGCAGCAAGGTATGGTCGAGGCGCGGATCCGTGACATCGAAGGCCGCTTGCAGAATTCGGTGGTTATCGACGTCACGACCATCCCGCATACCGGCAAGGTGATTTTCGGCACCACCGTGGAAATCGCCAACGTCGAGACTGACGAAAGCGTGGTGTACCACATCGTGGGTGAAGACGAGGCCGACTTCAAACTCGGCAAGATCTCCGTCGGTTCGCCGCTGGCCCGCGCCTTGATTGCCAAGGAAGAGGGTGACGTGGTGGCCGTCAAGACGCCTGGTGGCGTGATCGAGTACGAGATTGTCGAAGTTCGTCACATCTGAAAGACGGCGCCCGCTTCGTGCGGGCGCCATGCTTTGGCAGTTTGCCCAGATGCTTTGGGTTGGCGGCCTATGGCTGTTACATATTGGTGTGCTGCCGGCGCTGGGCCTGATTGGCCTGGCACCGTTGCTGATCGATGAGGTCAGCGGATTATTAAGCGCGTTGCTGGTAAGTTTTGCAGCGGCGTGCGTGACGCTTCAGGCGCTGGTGCTGATCAAGGCCGAGGGCTTGGGGAGTCTGTGGCGGGATATTCGCGGGCAACTGCTGTTGATGGCGCTGTATGCGTGCGCAATGTTTTGCGTGGTGCGCATCTTTCTGCCGGAGGCGTTGCGCTGGCAGCTGTTCAGCTATCTTGTGCTAGGGTTTTCCGGGTTGGTGCTGGTTGTACAGCCGGCGCCAGGATGGAGTGGCAGGGCGTGCGAAGCACGCCCGTGACCCTTGTTTCACTTGAAGCGGTGTACGTTCGACAGTTGCTTGTTGGCGCTGAAGTTCTTGCGATACAGCAGCGCCATCTTGCCGATGACCTGAACCAGGTCCGCTTTGCCAGCCTTGCACAGTTCTGCAATAGCTGCCAGGCGCGCCTCGCGATCAAGGATGCTGACCTTGATCTTGATTAGCTCGTGATCGCCCAATGCGCGTTCAAGTTCGGCTAACACACCTTCAGTCAAACCGTTGTCAGCCACAATCAAAACTGGTTTCAGATGGTGGCCAATGGATTTGTACTGTTTCTTCTGCTCTTGAGTGAGCGGCATAATCTGACCCCTGCGTCTGATCTTGTAAAAAGCGGCGGCCAGTTTACCCGAGCGAGTCCGGGACCGCCCAGTTAATCACGACCCGTTTTATTTTCGAGGTGGCCCGTGGCCCGTTCCAAAACTAGCCTTAAGTGGCTGCAAGAGCATTTCAACGACCCTTACGTCAAAATGGCGCAAAAGGATGGCTACCGTTCCCGGGCCAGCTACAAACTGCTGGAGATCCAGGAAAAGGACAAGTTGATCCGTCCTGGCATGAGCGTTATCGACCTGGGTGCCGCCCCGGGTGGCTGGTCCCAGGTGACCAGTCGTCTGATTGGTGGACAAGGTCGTTTGATCGCTTCCGACATCCTGGAAATGGACAGCATCCCTGACGTGACCTTTGTTCACGGCGATTTTACCCAGGACGAAGTGCTGGCACAGATCCTTGAGGCCGTCGGAAATTCGCAGGTAGACCTTGTGATTTCCGATATGGCCCCCAATATGAGTGGATTACCGGCTGTTGATATGCCGCGAGCCATGTTCTTGTGCGAATTGGCACTGGACCTGGCAGGACGGGTACTGCGTCCGGGTGGTGACTTCCTGGTCAAGGTCTTCCAGGGTGAAGGCTTCGACGAGTATCACAAGAACATCCGCAAACTGTTCGACAAGGTACAGACACGCAAGCCTGACTCTTCCCGGGACAGGTCTCGCGAGCAGTATTTGCTGGGTCGCGGCTTCCGTGGCATTGAAGGCGCTGCCAGTGAAGAGCGTTTTTGAGAAATTTGACGGAGGCGATAGGTTTTTTTATATCGCTTTCGTCACGAAGCTTTACGAATATTGTGTAGTCAAAGTTTCACAAAGGGTTACAGACGGCGCCTGCCAGAGTTGTAGGTAATGTAGTAAGTTAGGCCGGTGAATATCATGCGAAGCACGCGCCAGTAGCGGAGCTTGCTTCAGAGGGTAGTTAATTGAACGATATGGCAAAGAATCTGATCCTGTGGTTGATCATCGCGGCTGTCCTCGTGACGGTGATGAACAACTTCTCCAGCCCTAACGAGCCGCAGACCCTCAACTATTCCGACTTCATCCAGCAAGTTAAGGATGGCAAGGTCGAGCGCGTAGCAGTTGATGGCTACGTGATTACCGGCAAGCGCAACGATGGCGACAGCTTCAAGACCATCCGTCCGGCAATCCAGGACAATGGCCTGATCGGCGACCTGGTGGATAACCACGTGGTTGTCGAAGGCAAGCAGCCTGAGCAGCAGAGCATCTGGACCCAGCTCCTGGTGGCCAGCTTCCCGATACTGGTGATTATCGCCGTGTTCATGTTCTTCATGCGCCAGATGCAAGGTGGTGCGGGAGGCAAGGGCGGGCCGATGAGCTTCGGCAAGAGCAAGGCACGCCTGCTTTCCGAAGATCAGGTGAAAACCACCCTGGCTGACGTTGCAGGCTGCGACGAAGCCAAGGAAGAAGTGGGCGAACTGGTTGAGTTCCTGCGCGATCCGGGCAAGTTCCAGCGCCTGGGTGGCCGTATTCCTCGCGGTGTGCTGATGGTTGGCCCGCCAGGTACCGGTAAAACCCTGTTGGCCAAGGCCATTGCCGGCGAAGCCAAAGTACCTTTCTTCACCATTTCCGGTTCCGACTTCGTCGAAATGTTCGTCGGTGTAGGTGCCAGCCGTGTTCGCGATATGTTCGAACAGGCCAAGAAGCACGCTCCGTGCATCATCTTCATCGATGAAATCGACGCCGTTGGTCGCCATCGTGGCGCCGGCATGGGCGGCGGTCATGATGAGCGTGAGCAGACGCTTAACCAGTTGCTGGTTGAGATGGACGGCTTTGAAATGAACGACGGCATCATCGTGATCGCTGCAACCAACCGTCCAGACGTACTCGACCCCGCTTTGCTGCGTCCGGGCCGTTTTGACCGTCAGGTCGTTGTCGGGTTGCCAGACATCCGTGGTCGTGAGCAGATCCTGAAAGTGCACATGCGCAAAGTGCCAATGGGCGACGACGTGGCTCCGGCCGTGATTGCCCGTGGTACTCCAGGCTTCTCCGGTGCCGACCTTGCCAACCTGGTGAACGAGGCGTCGCTGTTTGCCGCCCGTACCGGCAAGCGCATCGTTGAAATGAAGGAGTTCGAGCTGGCGAAAGACAAGATCATGATGGGCGCCGAGCGCAAATCCATGGTCATGTCCGAGAAAGAGAAGCAGAACACCGCTTATCATGAAGCCGGTCACGCCATTGTTGGTCGCGTTGTGCCTGAGCATGACCCGGTCTACAAGGTATCGATCATTCCTCGTGGCCGGGCGCTGGGCGTCACCATGTTCCTGCCGGAAGAGGATCGCTACAGCCTCTCCAAGCGTGCCTTGATCAGCCAGATCTGCTCGCTGTATGGCGGCCGGATCGCCGAAGAGATGACCCTGGGCTTCGATGGTGTTACCACCGGTGCCTCCAACGACATCATGCGTGCCAGCCAGATTGCACGGAACATGGTGACCAAGTGGGGTCTGTCGGAGAAACTCGGTCCTTTGATGTATGCCGAGGAAGAAGGCGAAGTATTCCTGGGTCGCGGTGGTGGTGGTCAAGCTGCCAGCTTCTCCGGCGAGACAGCCAAGCTGATCGACTCCGAGGTGCGCAGCATCATTGACCAGTGCTACGGCACGGCCAAGCAGATCCTCACCGACAACCGCGACAAGCTCGACGCCATGGCTGATGCCCTGATGAAGTACGAGACCATTGATGCCGAGCAGATTGACGACATCATGGCTGGTCGTACGCCTCGCGAGCCTCGCGATTGGGAAGGTGGTTCGGGTACTTCGGGCACGCCGCCAGTGGTACAGAACGAACGCCCTGAAGCCCCGATCGGCGGCCCGGCTGCTGACCATTAAGGTTTGAAATGACTTCTGCGTTGTCCTCGACCCGGTTGCCTTGCGGCAGCCGGGTTCTTGATTTGGCCCATACACACGTTATGGGCATTCTTAATGTAACCCCTGATTCCTTTTCCGATGGTGGTCGCTTCAGTCAGCTTGATGCTGCGTTGCGCCATGCGGAAGCGATGGTGGCTGCCGGTGCGACTCTGATTGACGTCGGTGGCGAATCAACCCGGCCCGGTGCGCGCGCAGTTTCTCCCCTGGAGGAGCTGGAGCGGGTTGCTCCGATTGTCGAGCGCATCCATCAAGAGCTGGACGTCATCATCTCTGTCGACACCTCGACTCCTGCCGTTATGCGCGAAACTGCGCGGCTGGGTGCAGGGTTGATCAACGATGTGCGCTCTTTGCAGCGCGATGGCGCTCTGGATGCGGCCGCCGCGACGGGGCTGCCGGTTTGCCTGATGCATATGCTTGGCGAGCCGGGCACGATGCAGGACGACCCGCATTACGACAATCTGGTCGGTGAAGTGAAAGGTTTTCTTGCCGAGCGCATGGCTCAATGCGCGGCGGTGGGGATTGCTCCCGAGCGGATAATCCTCGACCCGGGATTTGGCTTTGCCAAGACCTTGCAGCACAATTTAAGCCTGTTCAAGCATATGGAATCCCTGCATGCCCTTGGTCGCCCCTTGTTGGTCGGGGTTTCGCGCAAGAGCATGATAGGTCTGGCGTTGAATCGTCCCGTGGGTGAGCGGCTGCATGGCGGCCTGGCACTTGCGGCACTTGCCGTGGTCAAGGGTGCGCGCATCTTGCGCGTGCATGACGTGGCCGAGACGATAGATGTAGTGCGGATGATCGCAGCGGTTGAATCAGCCGAATAAGAATGATGGAGCACTTATGACTAAAAAGTATTTTGGCACCGATGGCATTCGCGGTCGGGTCGGCGAATTCCCGATTACTCCCGATTTCATGCTCAAGCTGGGCTGGGCCGCCGGCATGGCGTTCCGCAGCATGGGGGCCTGCCGTATCCTGGTGGGTAAGGACACGCGTATCTCGGGTTATATGTTTGAGTCTGCGCTGGAGGCAGGTCTGTCTGCTGCCGGCGCTGATGTGATGCTGTTGGGGCCGATGCCTACGCCGGCGATCGCTTACCTGACGCGTACCTTTCATGCTGAAGCCGGTATCGTGATCAGCGCTTCGCACAATCCCCACGATGACAATGGCATCAAGTTCTTCTCGGGCCAGGGCACCAAGCTGCCGGATGAGATCGAGCACATGATCGAAGAGTTGCTGGATGCGCCGATGACCGTCGTCGAATCGAGCAAGCTGGGCAAGGTATCGCGGATTAACGACGCTTCCGGCCGTTACATCGAATTCTGCAAAAGCAGCGTGCCTAGCAGCACCAATTTTGCCGGGTTGAAGGTCGTCATCGACTGCGCCCACGGCGCGACGTACAAAGTCGCACCGAGTGTGTTCAAGGAGCTTGGCGCAGACGTTACTGTACTGTCGGCGCAGCCGAACGGCCTGAACATCAACGACAACTGCGGCTCAACCCACATGGGGCAGTTGCAGGCGGCTGTCCTGGCTGAGCATGCCGACTTGGGCATCGCGTTCGATGGTGATGGCGACCGCGTATTGATGGTCGACCACACTGGCGCGATCGTCGATGGCGACGACCTGTTGTTCATCATCGCCCGTGACCTGCATGAGCGTAACAAGCTGCAAGGCGGCGTCGTCGGTACCTTGATGAGCAATCTTGGCCTGGAGCTGGCCCTGGCAGATCTGGGGATCCCGTTTGTGCGCGCCAATGTCGGTGACCGCTACGTGATTGCCGACCTGCTGGAGCGTAATTGGCAGGTGGGTGGCGAAAATTCCGGTCATATCGTCTGCTTCCAGCACACGACTACCGGGGATGCGATCATTGCGGCGCTGCAGGTGCTGCTGGCGCTGCGTCGCCGTGAAGAAAGCCTGGCCCAGGCGCGGCAGGCGTTGCGCAAGTGCCCGCAAGTGCTGCTCAACGTGCGCTTTGCAGGCGGTGACAACCCTATCGAGCATCCGGCTGTCAAAGAGGCCAGTGAGCGCGTGACTGCCGCCATGGCGGGACGTGGCCGGGTCTTGCTGCGCAAGTCGGGTACCGAGCCTTTGGTGCGTGTAATGGTCGAGGGCGAGGACGAAACACAGGTTCGCGGCTATGCCGAAGAGCTGGCAAAACTGGTAACTGAAGTTTGCGCCTGAATTCGGCTTGCCAGTGATGATGTGGTTGGGTAACATCTGCGCCCACTTTGACCGACGAGGTACAGCATGCGTCGCACTATGGTAGCTGGTAACTGGAAGATGCACGGTACCCGCGCCAGTGTCGCTGAGCTGATCAATGGCCTTCGTCATTTGGCCTTGCCTAGCGGTGTTGATGTCGCGGTATTCCCGCCTTGCTTGTATATCAATCAAGTGATTGATGGCTTGAAAGGCAAGTCGATCCAGGTCGGCGCGCAGAACTCTGCGGTGGAATCCATGCAAGGTGCGTTGACCGGTGAGATTGCACCGAGTCAGCTGGTTGATGCGGGTTGTTCCCTGGTGCTTGTTGGGCACTCCGAGCGCCGCCAGATCATGGGCGAGCGTGATGGGACACTCAATCGCAAATTCGCGGCGGCACAGGCTTGCGGCTTGGTTCCGGTGTTGTGCATAGGGGAGACCCTTGAGCAGCGTGAGTCCGGTAAAACTCTTGAGGTTGTCGGGCGTCAGCTGGGCAGCATCATCGAGGAGCTGGGAGTCGGTGCCTTTGCAAATGCAGTAATTGCTTACGAGCCGGTCTGGGCCATTGGCACCGGGCTGACTGCTTCGCCGCAACAGGCGCAGGATGTGCACGCAGCCATCCGCGCGCAGTTGGCGGCAGAGAATTCTGAGGTCGCACGAGGTGTGCGGCTTCTATACGGCGGCAGCGTGAAGGCGGCCAATGCGGTCGAACTGTTCGGCATGCCGGATATCGATGGGGGGCTCATTGGTGGAGCTTCCCTGAATGCAGATGAGTTCGGTGCGATTTGTCGCGCCGCGGGAAACTGAAAAAATGCTGGAAACAGTCATCGTTGTTTTTCATCTGCTGGGTGCACTGGGCGTAGTTGCTCTGGTTTTGCTGCAGCAGGGTAAAGGTGCGGACGCTGGTGCGTCTTTCGGGGCAGGTGCTTCAAATACTGTGTTCGGAAGCCAAGGTTCCTCTACCTTTCTTAGTAAGTTTACTGCTATACTTGCCGCCGGTTTCTTCATAACCAGCTTGGGGTTAGGTTACTTTGCTAAAGAGAAAGCTCATGTGCTGACTCAAGTAGGTCTCCCAAACCCAGCAGTGTTGGAAGTACCAAAAGCAAAACCGGCTTCTGATGATGTCCCGGTGCTTCAAGAGCAAAAGTCGGCTACTCCAGCGACTGACGTACCTCCAGCTCAAGAGCAGAAGTAAGAAGGTTGTAAACGCTGTATTGCCGAGGTGGTGGAATTGGTAGACACGCAACCTTGAGGTGGTTGTGCCCATAGGGTGTAGGGGTTCGAGTCCCCTTCTCGGTACCAATTATCAGGAGAGCCCGCTGTTGCGGGCTTTCTTGTAGGTGGAAGGTTACATTGACCCTGTAAGGGATCGGTCGTATACTTCCGCCCCAGCTTTGTCGCGGGGTGGAGCAGTCTGGTAGCTCGTCGGGCTCATAACCCGAAGGTCGTCGGTTCAAATCCGGCCCCCGCAACCAGTTTTAGCGGAGCCCCTTTTAAGGGGCTTTTTGTTAGCTGGACACTTTCAACGCCGCTGTTCGACGGCGTTTCAAGGATGGGCGTTTCGCCCATTTTTTTATTTTGCACAGCATGCACATACATGCACGAGGGGGTTCAGGTGTCGAGCAAGCTAGAAGAGTTGCAGGCCTTGTTGGCCCCGGTGGTCGTGGCCCTAGGCTATGAATGCTGGGGTATTGAGTTTTCGGCTCAAGGTCGCCACTCAATGTTGCGCGTTTATATCGATAAAGAGGGCGGCGTGCTGGTGGACGATTGTGCCATTGTCAGCCGTCAGATCAGCGGTGTCCTGGATGTTGAAGATCCGATCTCCGTTGAATACACCCTCGAAGTTTCCTCGCCTGGCATGGAACGCCCACTGTTCACTATTGATCAGTTTGCAAAATTTGCCGGTGAACAAGTGAAGATCAAGCTGCGCTCTCCCTTTGAAGGGCGACGCAACTTTCAGGGCCTTCTGCGCGGTGTAGAAGAGCAGGACGTCGTGGTGCAGGTAGAAGACCATGAGTTCCTGTTGCCGATCGATATGATCGACAAGGCCAACATTATTCCCAGTTTTGACTGAGACGCGGATCCCGCGGATCCAATGGCTTGCGAAAGGCGAGGCGTACGATGAGCAAAGAAGTACTGCTGGTTGTTGAGTCGGTATCCAATGAAAAGGGCGTACCGGCAAACGTGATTTTTGAAGCGCTGGAGCTGGCCCTGGCCACTGCTACCAAAAAGCGTTTTGAAGACGAAGTTGATCTGCGTGTGGAAATCAACCGCCACACCGGTGCCTACGAGACTTTCCGTCGCTGGACGGTCGTCGAAGAAGCCGATCTTGATGATCCGGCCATCGAAACCTGGCCGAGCAAGGTTGCTGAAACGCATCCGGGCGCCCAGGTCGGTGATGTCGTCGAAGAAAAGATCGAATCCATCGAGTTCGGCCGCATCGCTGCACAGACTGCCAAGCAAGTCATCGTGCAGAAGGTCCGCGAAGCCGAGCGCGCTCAAGTCGTTGACGCTTATCGCGAGCGCCTGGGGGAAATCATCTCCGGCACCGTGAAAAAAGTCACCCGCGACAACGTGATCGTCGACCTGGGTAACAACGCTGAAGCGTTGCTGGCCCGCGAAGACATCATTTCCCGCGAAACTTTCCGGGTTGGCGTGCGCTTGCGTGCGCTGCTCAAGGAAATCCGCACCGAGAACCGCGGCCCTCAGTTGATCCTGTCGCGTACCGCGCCGGAAATGCTGATCGAGCTGTTCCGCATCGAAGTGCCGGAAATTGCCGAAGGCCTGATCGAAGTCATGGCTGCGTCCCGCGATCCGGGTTCACGCGCCAAGATCGCGGTCCGCTCCAAGGACAAACGCATCGACCCGCAAGGCGCTTGCATTGGTATGCGCGGTTCGCGCGTCCAGGCAGTGTCGGGCGAATTGGGCGGTGAGCGTGTGGACATCGTCCTGTGGGACGATAACCCGGCGCAGTTCGTGATCAACGCAATGTCGCCTGCTGAAGTGGCGGCAATTATCGTTGACGAGGATGCCCATGCAATGGACATCGCCGTTGGCGCAGACAATCTGGCTCAGGCCATCGGTCGCGGTGGTCAGAACGTACGTTTGGCCAGCCAGTTGACCGGCTGGACCCTGAACGTGATGACCGAATCGGACATCCAGGCTAAGCAGCAAGCAGAAACCGGTGACATCCTGCGCAACTTCATCGACGAGCTGGAAGTCGACGAAGACCTGGCACAGGTGCTGGTAGATGAAGGCTTCACCAGCCTGGAAGAGATTGCCTACGTACCGTTGGAAGAAATGCTCAACATCGACGGCTTTGACGAAGACACCGTCAACGAGCTTCGCGCTCGGGCCAAGGATCGTTTGTTGACTAAAGCCATCGCTACTGAGGAAAAGCTGGCAGACGCCCATCCGGCCGAAGACCTGCTCTCGCTTGAGGGTATGGACAAGGATTTGGCGATGGAACTGGCGGTGCGCGGCGTAATTACCCGCGAAGACCTGGCCGAGCAGTCTATTGACGACCTGCTCGACATCGACGGCATTGACGATGATCGTGCCGGCAAGTTGATCATGGCCGCCCGAGCCCATTGGTTCGAGTAATTAGGCGCGGCCTGAGGAGAGAAGTGCATGACGCAAGTCACGGTGAAACAACTGGCCGATGAGGTCAAAACACCGGTAGAGCGCCTGTTGCAGCAGATGCGTGAGGCAGGTCTGCCGCACACCGCCGCCGATGAAGGTGTGAGCGATAGTGAGAAGCAGTCTTTGCTGACTCACTTGAAGAGCAGCCACAAGGCGAAAGTGGAAGAACCGCGCAAGATTACATTGCAGCGCAAAACCACCAGCACCCTGCGTGTTGCTGGCAGCAAGAGCATCAGCGTTGAAGTACGCAAGAAGAAAGTCTTCGTACAGCGCAGCCCGGAAGAAATCGAAGCCGAGCGCAAACGCGAACTGGAAGAACGTCGCGCAGTAGAAAATGCTGCTCGTCAGAAGGCTGAAGAAGAAGCCAAGCGTCGCGCCGAAGAAGAAGCGCGTCGCCAGCCTGCTGCTGCGCAACCTGCTAACACTGAGGCCGTTGCTGCGCCTAGCGCGCCTGTTGAAGCTGTTCGTGAGGCCGCTCCGGTTGCCGCCGCGCCAGCTCCTGCAGCCGACGCTCGCAAACGCGAAGAACCTCGCCGCCCGGACAAACCACGTGCCGACGATAACAATCGTCGTGGCAGTGGCGATGGTGAGCGCAAAAACGCTCCACATCGTGCTTCGGTCAAAGAGAAGGCGCCAGCGCCACGCGTTGCCCCACGTACTACCGACGAAGAAAGCGACAGCTTCCGTCGCGGTGGTCGCGGCAAGGCTAAGCTGAAGAAGCGCAACGCCCACGGTTTCCAGAGCCCAACCGGCCCTGTCGTGCGTGACGTGCAGATCGGCGAGACCATCACTGTTGGCGACCTCGCCAATCAGATGTCGGTCAAGGCTGCTGAAATCATCAAGTTCATGTTCAAACTGGGTACCCCAGCGACCATCAACCAGGTACTGGACCAGGAAACTGCCCAACTGGTTGCTGAAGAGCTGGGCCACAAAGTGACCCTGGTCAGCGACACCGCCCTGGAAGATTCCCTGGCCGAGTCCCTGAAGTTTGAAGGCGAGACGTTCTCCCGTGCGCCAGTCGTGACCGTAATGGGCCACGTTGACCATGGTAAGACCTCGCTGCTCGACTATATCCGTCGTGCCAAGGTAGCAGCAGGCGAAGCCGGCGGCATCACCCAGCACATCGGTGCATACCACGTTGAAACCGAACGCGGCATGGTCACCTTCCTCGACACCCCTGGTCACGCAGCGTTTACCGCCATGCGTGCCCGTGGTGCCAAGGCGACTGACATCGTGATCCTGGTAGTTGCAGCGGACGACGGCGTAATGCCGCAGACCATTGAAGCTGTCCAGCACGCTAAAGCCGCTGGTGTTCCTCTGGTTGTTGCAGTGAACAAAATCGACAAGCCGGGCGCCGATCTCGATCGCATCCGTAGCGAACTGTCGGTTCACGGCGTGACTTCCGAAGAGTGGGGCGGTGATACGCCATTCGTCTCGGTTTCGGCGAAAGTCGGTACCGGTGTAGACGAACTGCTCGAAGCTGTCCTGCTGCAAGCCGAAGTTCTCGAACTGAAAGCAACTCCATCGGCCCCGGGTCGTGGTGTTGTGGTTGAATCGCGTCTCGACAAGGGTCGTGGTCCGGTTGCAACCGTTCTGGTTCAAGACGGTACCCTGCGCCAAGGCGACATGGTCCTGGTCGGTTCGAACTATGGCCGTGTACGGGCCATGCTCGACGAGAACGGCAAGCCAATCAAGGAAGCCGGTCCTTCCATCCCTGTCGAGATCCTCGGCCTGGACGGTACCCCGGACGCTGGCGACGAGATGAGCGTGCTGTCGGACGAGAAGAAAGCCCGTGAAGTGGCTCTGTTCCGTCAAGGCAAGTTCCGCGAAGTCAAGCTGGCCCGTGCTCACGCCGGCAAGCTGGAAAACATCTTCGAGAACATGGGCCAGGCAGAGAAGAAGACGCTTAACATCGTCCTCAAATCTGACGTTCGTGGTTCCCTCGAGGCGTTGAACGGCGCCTTGAACGGCCTGGGTAACGACGAAGTGCAAGTGCGTGTTGTCGGTGGCGGTGTCGGAGGTATCACCGAATCCGACGCCAACCTGGCACTGGCTTCCAACGCTGTACTGTTCGGCTTCAACGTGCGTGCCGATGCTGGCGCACGGAAGATCGTCGAGCAGGAAGGCCTGGACATGCGTTACTACAACGTCATCTACGACATCATCGAAGACGTCAAGAAAGCTCTCACCGGCATGCTTGGCAGCGACGTCCGGGAGAACATCCTGGGTGTGGCCGAGGTGCGTGACGTGTTCCGCTCGCCGAAATTCGGCGCGATCGCCGGTTGCATGGTTATCGAAGGTGTTGTGCACCGTAACCGTCCAATCCGTGTACTGCGTGAAGACATCGTTATCTTCGAAGGCGAGCTGGAATCCCTGCGCCGCTTCAAGGATGACGCTTCCGAAGTACGTGCCGGCATGGAATGCGGTATTGGCGTCAAGAGCTACAACGACGTCAAGGCGGGTGACAAGATCGAAGTCTACGAGAAGGTCCAGGTTGCTCGCAGCCTCTAACTCGCGTACTTCAAGGGCCACGCAGCGCCCGGGCATGCAAATGCCTGGCGCTGTGTCCGGACTCTAAACGCAACGCCCGGTCTGGCTTTTGTCAGGCCGGGCGTTTGCCGCTTTCAGACCCCACGGGTTTCACCGTGTGGCAGCAACAGGTAACAAGACATGGCAAAAGAATACAGCCGCACCCAACGTATCGGCGATCAGATGCAGCGTGAGTTGGCACAGCTGATCCGTCGTGAAGTAAAAGACCCACGTGTTGGCCTGGTCACCATCACCGCCGTTGAAGTCAGCCGTGACGTTGGTCACGCCAAGATCTTCATCACCGTGATGGGCCAGGACAACAGCGAAGAAATCGCGCAAAGCATCAAGGTGCTCAACTCCGCCGCAGGTTTCCTGCGTATGCAGTTGGCCCGTGAAATGAAGCTGCGCAGCGTTCCTCAGTTGCACTTCCACTACGACGAAAGTGTCGTGCGTGGCGCGCACCTGTCGGCACTGATCGAGCGGGCCGTGGCTGAAGACAATCAGCACCCGGAATCCGCCACGCCTGAAGACGCCAAGGAGTAATCGGTGGCTCAGGTCAAACGCATCCGTCGTAATGTCAGCGGCATCATTCTGCTCGACAAACCCATTGGTTTTACCTCCAATGCGGCGTTGCAGAAGGTTCGCTGGCTGCTCAATGCCGAGAAGGCAGGGCACACCGGCAGCCTCGACCCCTTGGCCACCGGCGTGTTGCCGTTGTGCTTCGGCGAGGCCACCAAGTTTTCGCAATACCTGCTCGATTCCGACAAGGGCTACGAGACCCTGATGCAACTGGGCAAGACCACCACCACGGCAGACGCCGAAGGTGATGTTTTGCAGGTTCGCGAGGTGACCGTTGGTCGTGCTGATATCGAAGCTGCCTTACCTGCTTTTCGTGGGCAAATCAGTCAGATACCGCCGATGTACTCGGCTCTCAAGCGTGATGGCCAGCCTCTATACAAGCTGGCACGTGCAGGGGAAGTGGTGGAGCGCGAACCGCGTTCTGTTACTATTGCGCGCTTGGAATTGCTCGCCGCTGAAGGCGACACTGCCCGGTTGGCGGTGGACTGCAGCAAAGGCACCTATATCCGTACCCTCGTGGAAGATATCGGTGAGCAACTAGGCTGTGGCGCATACGTTGCAGAACTGCGACGCACCCAGGCAGGCCCTTTCACCCTGGCCCAGACGGTCACGCTGGAAGAGCTGGAAGCAGTGCATGCCGAAGGCGGCAACGAAGCGGTTGATCGCTTCCTGATGCCATCGGACAGCGGTTTACTGGATTGGCCATTGCTGCACTTCTCGGAGCACAGCGCGTTCTACTGGCTTAACGGCCAGCCGGTACGTGCACCGGATGCCCCGAAGTTCGGCATGGTGCGGGTACAAGATCACAACGGTCGCTTTATCGGTATCGGTGAAGTGAGCGAAGACGGGCGCATCGCGCCGCGTCGACTGATTCGGTCAGAATGACCGAAACCAGTTTGTGGTAAAAGCGCAGTAGCTTTTACTCAAACTGGAACGAGGGTGGCTGTTAGCAGGCATGGTCACTACTCATTTTTAGATACAGGGATTTGTCCCTGGCCTGTTGAAACTGCCCTTTGGGTGGTTTCCTGAAAAAAGGATTGCCTCATGGCTCTCGACGTTCAAGAAAAAGCACAAATCGTTGCTGACTATCAGCAAGCTGTTGGTGACACTGGTTCGCCAGAAGTGCAAGTTGCACTGCTGACCCACAACATCAACAAGCTGCAAGGTCACTTCAAGGCCAACGGTAAAGATCACCACTCCCGTCGTGGTCTGATCCGCATGGTAAACCAGCGCCGTAAGCTGCTGGACTACCTGAAAGGCAAGGATCTGGGTCGTTATCAGACTCTGATCGGTCGCCTGGGTCTGCGTCGCTAATAAGCGATTGCGCTAGAGGTTGGTTGGCTGTCGTGTGTCAGTGGGTTTCCCGCTGGCCCATGGCAGGCTTCCAGCCTCAAGTTTTATCTGGATACACGTTTTACCCTGGACAGGCGTTGGGCCGATTCCCGACATTGCCCAAGAATTTCGCAAGAAGACAAGTTCCCCAAGAGCCACAAAGAAGGTAGGACACCGTGAACCCGGTTATCAAAAAATTCCAGTTCGGTCAGTCGACCGTTACCCTCGAGACAGGCCGTATCGCCCGTCAAGCCTCCGGCGCAGTGCTGGTTACCGTTGACGACGACGTCACCGTATTGGTGACCGTTGTAGGCGCCAAGACCGCTGACCCAAGCAAAGGCTTCTTCCCTCTTTCCGTTCACTACCAGGAAAAGACTTACGCTGCAGGTAAGATCCCTGGTGGTTTCTTCAAGCGTGAAGGCCGTCCTTCCGAGAAAGAAACCCTGACTTCCCGACTGATCGACCGTCCGATCCGTCCGCTGTTCCCAGAAGGCTTCATGAACGAAGTGCAGGTTGTCTGCACCGTCGTTTCCACCAGCAAGAAGACCGATCCGGACATCGCTGCGATGATCGGTACCTCGGCGGCCCTGGCCATCTCCGGTATTCCTTTCGATGGCCCGATCGGCGCTGCCCGTGTTGCATTCCACGAAAGCACCGGCTACCTGCTGAACCCGACTTACGAACAACAGAAAGCTTCGAGCCTGGACATGGTCGTTGCCGGTACTTCGGAAGCCGTGTTGATGGTTGAATCGGAAGCCAAAGAGCTGACCGAAGACCAGATGCTGGGCGCTGTACTGTTTGCTCACGACGAGTTCCAGGTTGTGATCAACGCTGTCAAGGAACTGGCCGCTGAAGCTGCCAAGCCAACCTGGACCTGGGCTCCTCAGCCAGAAGCTACCGCACTGCTGGGCGCTATCCGCTCCGAGTTCGGCACCGCTATCTCCGACGCCTACACCATCACCATCAAGGCCGACCGTTACGCTCGCCTGGGTGAGTTGAAGGACCAGGTTGTTGCCAAGCTGTCCGGTGAAGAAGGCCAGCCTTCTTCCAGCGAAGTCAAAGCAGCCTTCGGCGAAATCGAATACCGCACCGTTCGCGAAAACATCGTTAACGGCAAGCCACGTATCGACGGCCGCGACACCCGCACCGTACGTCCGCTGAACATCGAAGTCGGCGTTCTGCCAAAAACCCACGGTTCGGCCCTGTTCACCCGTGGTGAAACCCAGGCCCTGGTTGTTGCAACACTGGGTACTGCCCGTGACGCACAGCTGCTGGACACCCTGGAAGGCGAGAAAAAAGACCCGTTCATGCTGCACTACAACTTCCCTCCATTCTCGGTAGGTGAGTGTGGTCGCATGGGTGGTGCTGGTCGTCGCGAAATCGGTCACGGCCGTCTGGCCCGTCGTTCTATTGCAGCCATGTTGCCTGCCGCCGACGTGTTCCCGTACACCATTCGTGTTGTGTCGGAAATCACCGAGTCCAACGGTTCCAGCTCCATGGCTTCGGTCTGCGGCGCTTCCCTGGCTCTGATGGATGCCGGCGTTCCGATGAAGGCACCGGTTGCCGGTATCGCCATGGGCCTGGTTAAAGAAGGCGAGAAGTTCGCCATCCTGACCGACATCCTGGGCGACGAAGACCACCTGGGCGACATGGACTTCAAAGTAGCCGGTACCGCCAAAGGTGTTACCGCGCTGCAGATGGACATCAAGATCAAGGGCATCACCGAAGAAATCATGGAAATCGCTCTGGGCCAAGCCCTGGAAGCGCGCCTGAACATCCTCGGTCAGATGAACCAGATCATTGGCCAGTCCCGTACCGAACTGTCGGAAAATGCTCCGACCATGATCGCGATGAAAATCGACACCGACAAAATCCGTGATGTTATCGGTAAAGGCGGCGCGACCATTCGTGCGATCTGTGAAGAGACCAAGGCTTCGATCGACATCGAAGACGACGGCTCGATCAAGATCTTCGGCGAAACCAAGGAAGCGGCTGAAGCGGCACGTCAGCGCGTCCTGGGTATCACTGCTGAAGCCGAGATCGGCAAGATCTACGTCGGTAAGGTTGAGCGCATCGTCGACTTCGGCGCATTCGTCAACATCCTGCCGGGCAAGGACGGTCTGGTTCACATCTCCATGCTGAGCGATGCTCGCGTTGAGAAAGTGACCGACATCCTGAAAGAAGGCCAGGAAGTGGAAGTGCTGGTACTGGACGTGGACAACCGCGGCCGTATCAAGCTGTCCATCAAGGACGTAGCAGCAGCCAAGGCTTCGGGCGTTTAATCACCCCGTCGCTGCAAGCTGAAAAAGGACTCTTCGGAGTCCTTTTTTTATGCCTGCGGGAAAGTGTCGCGAAATCAGGCGTTTAGCCATACCCCAAAAGCCGCAACTTGCATGCAGGCACGTTCGTCTTCATGCAAGTTGCACGATTCCGAAAATCACCTGTTTTCATAACGTATTGTTTTATAAGGATTTAATTGTTCGCATCGAGTTGGCACACTGTCTGCAATATCCCTGTTAACGCTGCAGCATCAAGGTTTACGTACTGCAGACTTTTAATAAAACAGGAGTTACTCGTATGAAGAAGTTCGCTCTCGCTACTGCTACCGCTCTGACCCTGGCCATGGGTGCTAACGTAGCCTTTGCTCAGACTTCCCAAGCCCCTATGACGCTGGCGGCCGGTGAAGTCACCAAGGCTAAAGAGTCCACTTCGGATACCTGGATCACCACCAAAGTCAAAGCTGACCTGCTGACCGAGAAAGGTATTCCTGGTTCGGACATTAAGGTTGAGACCAACAAAGGTGTGGTTTCCCTGTCCTCGACAGTTGCTATCTCTGACGCTCAGAAAGCTACTGCTGTAGCGATCACCAAGAAAATCAAAGGCGTAACCGCAGTTTCGGCTGACGGCCTGATGGCTGGCGGCGCTACCAAGGCTGATAACGTCGACAAAACCAAAAGCGCAGCTGCTGGTGCCAAAGAGTCCACCTCGGACACTTGGATCACCACCAAAGTGAAAGCTGACCTGGTAACCGAGAAAGGTATTCCTGGCACCGACATCAAAGTCGAAACCAACAAAGGTGTAGTTTCCCTGTCGTCGACCGTCGCAGTGACTGAAGCGCAGAAAACCACCGCGGTGAACATCACCAAGAAAATCAAAGGCGTTAAAGCTGTATCGGCCGACGGCCTGAAAGCAGAGTAACGCTTAACGAATCGCCTGAGCTAGGCGGAGGCGGCCACGAGCGAGTCTAGTTATCCGCTCAATGCACCTCACAGGTTCATGCGACCGACCACACGGATGTGGTCATTACAGGCCCCGGCACTTGTGTCGGGGCCTGTTCTATTGTGGGTAGAAAAGTGGGGAGGTCAGCGAGGCTCTTGTGGCGAGGGGGCTTGCCCCCTCGCCACAGGTGCTCAGCGGGTGCCGGTTTATTCGGCATCCAGATGCATCGGTGTTACCACCCGACCATCTTTCTCTGCTTCCCCAAGGTTTGCATCGATAAAGTAAACCCGCTCATCTTCCAGCTGCGCCTTGTCTACCAGGTAGTCCTTGATCGCGCTGGCGCGGTCCTGGCCCAGTTGGCGCAGCAACACGTCACTGCCACTCCAGAACTTGATCACACCGTCCCGCAGCTTGGCGGTGCGCTCGTCATTGCTCAGGTCTTTCCATTCGGCCGGAGGCTGTTGTTTCAGGCGGGTGCGGTAGATGCCTTCCAGCAGCGGCGCCTTTTCCTTTTCCGGTACTTCAAGCAGCGACGCCTGGGCCGGCACCTTGTCGCCACGGCGCTGGAGAATCTTGTAGTAGTTGTACTGGTATTCGCGTTCCAGCCGTTGTGCGGCCAAAAGCGGGCCGTCACTGCTGGCAGCGGCGGTGCCTTCGATCTCCAGGCGCAGCGCAGGGCGCTCCTTGAGGGCTTTGGCCAGGCTGTCGAGGGCCGACTGGGAGTCCTTGCTCAGCTCGCTGGAGCCTGCCGCAAACGACACGTTGCCAAGGTCTTGGGCACCACCACCGCTGATCAGGCCGCCAATGAACTTGAATGGCGCCGTGGCCGCACGTACTACCAGGTTGCGCAGGGTCTGCCAGACAATCGGCATGACGCTGAACTGCGGGTTGTTCAAGTCGCCGGTCACCGGCAGTTCGATCGAGATCTTGCCGTCGGAGTCCTTGAGCAGGGCTATCGCCAGGCGAATCGGCAGGTCCACGGCGTCGGCGCTGTCGACCTTCTCACCCAGTTGCAGTTGCTCGACCACCACCTTGTTTTCGGCCTTCAACTGGCCCTTGGTGATGACGTAATGCAGGTCCAGGTTGAGCCGACCCTTGCGGATGCGGAACCCGGCAAACTTGCCCGAGTATGGCGTCAGGGTGGTCAGTTCGACGCGTTTGAAGCTGGTGGCGATATCCAGTGCGGCCATCGGGTCAAACGGATTCACACTGCCCTTGATGGTGACCGGTGCATAACGGTCAACCTTGCCCTTGACGTCGACGCTCGCCGGTTTGGCCTGGCGACTGTCAATGGTGCCGATCTGGCCGTTGAGCTGCTGGATGGCCGTGGCGAAGTTCGGGGTCAGGCTGAAGTCGGCGAAGTTGGCCGAGCCGTCGTTGATCGCAATTTGACCAATATGAATGCCCAGGGGCTTCTCTTTGCTGGCCGCAGGTTTCGCCGCGGACTTGCCGGGGCTGTTGGCCGGCTGCGGGATCAGCAGGTCATCGATGTTGGTGGTGCGGTCATCGTTGATCATGAAGCGCGCATAGGGCTGCAACAGGTTGACCTTGTCGATCGACAGGCTGTCGCCATGTTGATAATTCACGCCTTCCAGCACCAGGCGCTGCCACTTCAGGAAGTCGCGGGTCTTCATGGTGTCCAGGGTGTGCAATTGATCGACCTGTGCCCGGCCAGTCACCTGGAACGCCAAAGGCTCGGTGCTTTTCAGGTTCACGTCGAGGTTGCTGCCGAGCATGCCGCTACGCAGTTCCAGGCGGATAAACGGGCTGATATACGACTGGGCGACGCGCAGGTCGATGTCCTTGGTATCCACTTTCAGCTTGGCGCTGACCGGGCTCAGGTTGACCTGGCCGGTCGCCTCGAGCTTGCCTTGTTTGCCTACGCCGGTATCGAGCTTGAGGGTAAAAGGGCTCTGGTTAAGGCTGTCGAAACCCTGCAGGTCAAGGTTCAGCGGCCCGACTTCCAGGGCGACTGCCGGTTTGGCCGAGCGGTCAGCCAGATGCACTTGATAGTCGCGCAGTTGCACGTCCTTGAGCAGCACTTGCCAAGGCTTGCTCGGTGCTGCCGGCGCAGGTTTTGGCGAGTCGGCGGTAGCGGGTGCGGTGGCTGGCTCTGCTGCGGGTGCAGTTGCAGGTTTGCTCGGTTGGCTGGCAAACAGCTTCTGCCAGTCCAACTGGCCGTCGGCTTCAAGGGCGGCCCAGGTTTCGAGTTTATTACTGCGGATCTTGCCGACGATCACTTGCTGCTTGGCCAGGTCCACGGTGGTTTCGCTGACGTCCAGCTTCTGCAGGCGCGCGAGCGGCCGGCCATCCGGTGCCTTGATCGCAAACGGCGCGACACTCAGGGCGACGTTGGTCAGGTTCAGCTCGGTTTCCTTGGCCAGGCTCATCTTGTAGTCGGTGCTGAAGTTGAGGATGCCGTCTTCCAGAACCAGCGGCACCGCATCACGCACATACGGCCACCAGACTTTCATCTTGCCGTCGGTAACCTTGAGTTTGCCCTCGGAGGCAATCGGGATGAGGCTGAAGTTACCGGTCCAGTCGATCTGCCCACCTTCGGGGCCTGCGGCAACCAGCGTCATATCAGCGTTGTCTTCGGGCAGCGTGCTGAGGTTTTTCAGCTCGAAATCCAGCTTGTCGTAGAGAAACTCGATCGGTTCGCTCGGGCGCAAATCCTGGAAGTGCACATAGCCGGCTGCCAGCTTGATGTTATCGATGCGCAGCGGAAACGGCTTGGCGTTGGGATCGGTGGGCGTTGGCTCGCTGGCTGGCAATTTGAACAGCTGCGCCAGGTTGAGCTGGCCGGATTTGTCGAACAGCAGCTCGGTCTTGGGCTTGTCGAGTTGTACGTCGGCCAGGTGCAGGGCGCGGGTCCACAGGCTGTCGATCTGCAGGTTGGCATAGAGGCGTTCAAAGGCCACTTGCTCCTTGCCCGGCTCACCGATATTCAGGCCCCACACGGTCAGTTCGAGGCTGAACGGGTTGAGCTCGATACGCTCGACACGCGCCGGCACCGTGGCGTAGTTGGCCAACTGTTGGTTGGCCACGCGAAGGGCAATACCGGGGAGAATCAGGAAGCCCAGCAAGCTGTACAGGGCAAGGGCGGTCAGCAAGGCGCCAGCGGCGCGAATCAATCCTTTGGGCATATGTGACGCCATCTATGTCAATCAAGAGTGCCTTGGAGTATGGCACGGGTTTACGGTTCCGAAGAGCCGGGCCTTTATTACTGCGCCCTGACCCTTTTGGGACAAGTCCTACAGTTGCAGGATCAGGGTCTTCAGCGGTGGTTGCTGGTCGTGGGACGGGAAGTCTGCGCCGGGTGTCATGACCTGCCAGTCGCGCACCGGGCGCCCGGCCTTTTCCGCGCAGCGCAGGACCTGGTCACGCCAGTCGTCCATGCCGACTTTCGCCAGGTTGTTGCAGCAGATCAGCACGCCGTTGTCGGCCGTGGCCAGCAGCGCCGGCTTGAGCAGGCTCTGGTAGTCGCGCAGCAGGTCGACCGTGCCGAAGGCGCTCTTGGCCCAGGCGGGCGGGTCGAGCAGTACCAGATCGTATTGACGCTGCTCCAGGCGCGGGTAACTCGGCAGCTTCTGCCCCCGACGCTGGCTGATGGGCAGGCCGGCCAGCTGGCGGATTGCCGGGAAGTAGTCGGACTGGATGAATTCCATCGTCGGCAATTGCGGGTTGAGCTGACCGTTTTCGCGACCGACCGCCAGGTTGCCCTCGGCAAAGTCCAGGTTGCACACCTCACGAGCGCCACCGGCAGCAGCACTCAGGCCTACGCCGCAGGTGTAGGCAAACAAGTTCAGCACGCTTTTGCCGGCGCTGTGTGCCTTGACCCAGCCGCGGGTGTTGCGCAGGTCCAGGAACAACAGCGGGTCTTGCCCGGCATGGCGGCCGCGCACGCGGTAATTGAGGCCCCATTCGTGGCCGACCAGGTCTTCCAGGGCTGCGGGTTCGGCACGGTACACCGTGTCTTCACGGTCGATGCGCGAGTTGCCCCGGGAACGGTCGTTGTAGACCAGCAGCAGTTCAAGCCCCAGGTGCTGGTTGATTGCTTGATGCAGGTGCAACAGGTCGTCGCTTTCCAGCGACTGGTGAAAACTCTGCACCAGCAGTTGCGGGCCGTAGCGGTCGATCGTCAGGCCGCCGGCGCCTTCCTGGCTGCCGTGGAACAGGCGATAGCAATCGGTACCTTGTGCATGCAGCTCGGCGAGCAGGTCCTGGCGATGATCGAGGGCGGCGCGCAGCGCCTGATTCAAGGAAGACATAGTGCGCGCCTTGCAGAGTAATTGGGGCGCGGGAGTTTAACAGTTATGGCTCCAGCAGGCCCATTCGCCTGTGGGCCCGCTGCACCGAACCATTGCGCATGGCCCAGCGCAACAACGGCGCGCTGCGCCTGACCCCGGCACGAATCATCTGGCGCTGGATCGGGCTTTGCTTCTGCCCGAGCATGTCGCTGGCCCAGTCCGGCAGCAGGTCGATACCGGCCTGCATCATCAGCGAGCCAAACGGCTTGGCCAGGGTGCTGGGAGACGGCGCATTGAGCAGCAGGCGCAGGACTTCGTGGCTGCGCTGGTCACACAGCAGTTGCGGACGAATACGCTCAAGGTAATCGGAAATTTCCTGGCGCGAACGCGGCACATGGCGCGCGCCCAATTGCTCGGCCACCAGGGCGATTTCGCTGTAGTACCGGTCTTGATCCCTCGCAGATAAATCCGGGTTGCGATAACGCAGGTGGGCCGCGAGAAAGTTGCTGACCTCCGCCACATGCACCCAGGTCAGCAACTCGGGATCACTGGCGGCATACGGTCGGCCGTCCGGTGCATGGCCGACCACTTGCAGGTGAATGGTGCGCACTTTCTCGATCAGCCATTCGGCGTCACGCCGCGAACCAAACGTGGTGCCGGAAATGAACTGCGAGGTGCGTCGTAACCGCCCCAGCATGTCCTGCCGAAAGTTCGAGTGGTCCCACACGCCGGCCAACGCCAGCGGGTGCAATGCCTGCAACATCAACGCGCTGATGCCGCCGATCAACATGCTGCTGAAGTCGCCATGGACCTTCCAGCTCACCGAGTTCGGCCCAAAGAGACCCGGATCGCCCTTGGGGTTCTCCAGGTCGAGTTGGCCCAGCGACAAGCCGGTCAGGCTCATCAGCTGGTTTTCGATGCGGCTGCGAATGAATTCCATGGGTTCCTAGCGGTTGAGGCGCTTGTCGATCAGGCCATCCACCACGCTCGGGTCGGCGAGGGTGGACGTATCCCCCAGGCTGTCCAGCTCGTTGCAGGCAATCTTGCGCAGGATCCGCCGCATGATCTTGCCTGAGCGGGTTTTCGGCAAGGCCGGCGCCCATTGAATCAGCTCGGGCTTGGCGAAGCTGCCGATTTCCTTGCTGACCAGGTCCAGCAGGTGTTTTTTCAGCGCGTCGTCGGGCTCGACGCCATTCATGGGCGTGACGAAGGCATAGATGCCCTGGCCTTTCACGTCGTGTGGATAACCGACCACCGCGGCTTCTGCGACCTGATCATGCAGCACCAGGGCGCTTTCGACTTCGGCGGTGCCGATGCGGTGCCCGGAA
Source organism: Pseudomonas sp. E6002 (assembly GCF_013385565.1). Classification (NCBI taxonomy): domain Bacteria; kingdom Pseudomonadati; phylum Pseudomonadota; class Gammaproteobacteria; order Pseudomonadales; family Pseudomonadaceae; genus Pseudomonas; species Pseudomonas sp. E6002. Next base: position 117,776 of record NZ_JACAPT010000013.1, read on the forward strand.
ACGTTGATCACGTCGTCGATGCGGCCGGTGATCCAGTAGTCACCGTCCTCGTCGCGCCGCGCGCCGTCGCCGGTAAAGTAGTAGCCGGGGTAGGGTTTGAAATAGGTGTCGATCATCCGCTGCGGGTCGCCGTACACGCTGCGGATCTGCCCTGGCCAGCTGGATTTGATCGCCAGCACGCCGCTGCCGGCGCCACTGATTTCCTTGCCTTGCTCATCGAGCAGCACCGGCACCACGCCAAACATCGGCTGGGTGGCGCAGCCGGGCTTGATCCGCTGGGCGCTGACCAGCGGGCTGAGCATGATGCCGCCGGTTTCGGTCTGCCACCAGGTGTCGACAATCGGGCAGCGTTGTTCGCCCACGGCATTGAAGTACCAGTCCCAGGCTTCCGGGTTGATTGGCTCGCCGACACTGCCCAGCAGGCGCAGGCTGGCGCGGGAAGTGTTTTCCAGTGGGCCGTGGCCTTCCCGCATCAGCGCGCGTAACGCGGTCGGCGCGGTGTAGAAGATGTTGACCTTGTGTTTGTCGATCACCTGCCAGAACCGCGAGCTGTCCGGGTAGCTCGGCACGCCTTCGAACATCAGCGAGGTCGCACCATTGGCCAGTGGCCCGTACACGATATAGCTGTGGCCGGTGACCCAACCGACATCGGCGGTGCACCAGAACACTTCGCCTTCGCGGTAATCGAGCACGTACTTGAAGGTCATCGCAGCCTGCAGCAGGTAACCGCCGGTGGTATGCAACACACCTTTGGGTTTGCCGGTGCTGCCGGAGGTGTAGAGGATAAACAGCGGGTCTTCCGCATCCATCGGCTCGGGCGGGCAGTCGTCGCTGGCTGCATCCAGGGCCTGTTGATACTTGAGGTCGCGCCCTTCAGTCCAATTGACTGCCGCGCCAGTGCGCTGCACCACCAGTACCGTGCTGACACCCGGGCAACTGGCCAGAGCCTTGTCGACATTCTGTTTCAGCGCCACCGGCTTGCCGCCGCGCACGCCTTCATCGGCGGTGATCACCGTGCGGCAATCGGCGTCGAGAATGCGGTCGCGCAGGGCGTCCGGCGAGAATCCGCCAAACACCACCGAATGCACCGCACCAATCCGCGTACAGGCCAGCATCGCGTAGGCCGCCTCGGGAATCATCGGCATGTAGATACACACGCGGTCGCCTTTCTTTACGCCACGGCTTTTCAGCACGTTGGCCAGGCGGCTGACGTTTTGGTGGAGCTGGCGGTAGGTAATTTTGGAAGACGTCGCAGGATCATCGCCCTCCCAGATGAAGGCCGGCTGATCAGCGCGTTGCGCGAGGTGACGGTCGATGCAGTTGTAACTGACGTTCAGTTGGCCTCCGGCAAACCATTGCGCGGCGCCGGTCTTGATGTCGGATTTCTGGACGGTCTGCCAGGGCGTGGTCCAGTCGAGAAAACGCTTGGCCTGTTCGGCCCAGAACGTATCGGGTTGCTCGACGGATTGGCGGTAGAGGCGCTGGTAGTCCTCTTGACTGAGTTGCGCAGCCCGGCGGACGGCATCGGCGGTGGGGAACGTGCTGATATCGAACATGAGGGATCCTTATTCTTGTTTTTTGCGACAAGAGGGGAGCTTTGCGACCCTCGTAGGAGCTGGCTTGCCAGCGATTGCATCACTTCGGTATTGAGTTTCACCGAGGTGTTTGCATCGCTGGCAAGCCAGCTCCTACAAGGGTCCGCTCCCGCAGGTTCAGACCCTCATTGTAGTGCTGATACCATCAACCGCGGTGACGGCCGCGGAAGTAGTTGATCAACCCCTGGGTGGACGCGTCGTCCGCAGGCTGTTCTTCAGTGCCGGTCAGGCGGTTGTAGACGCCTTTGCCCAGCTCCTTGCCCAACTCCACGCCCCACTGGTCGAACGCGTTGATGCCCCAGATGACGCTTTGCACGAACACTTTGTGTTCATACATCGCCACCAGTGCGCCAAGACGGCGAGGGCTGATGCGTTCAACCACAATGGTGTTGCTCGGACGGTTGCCCGGGATCACCTTGTGCGGTGCCAGCTTCTGCACTTCGGCTTCGTCCATGCCCTTGTCGCGCAGCTCGGCTTCAGCTTCGGCGCGGGTCTTGCCGAGCATCAGGGCCTGGCTCTGGGACAGGCAGTTGGCGTACAGCCACTGATGGTGGTCGGAGACCGGGTTGAAGCTGACGATCGGCACGATGAAGTCGGCCGGGATCAGTTGGGTGCCCTGGTGCAGCAGCTGGTGGTAAGCATGCTGGCCGTTGCAGCCTACGCCGCCCCAGATAACCGGGCCGGTGTCGGTGGAAACCGGCGTACCGTCCTGGCGCACGCTCTTGCCGTTGGATTCCATGTCCAGCTGTTGCAGGTGCTTGGTGATGTTACGCAGGTAGTGATCGTACGGCAGGATTGCGTGGCTCTGCGCGCCCCAGAAGTTGCCGTACCACACGCCCAGCAGGCCGAGCAGCACCGGCATGTTCGCCTCGAATGGAGCGGTCTGGAAATGCTGGTCCATGGTGTAGGCGCCGGACAGCAGTTCCTTGAAGTTGGACATGCCGATGGCCAGCGCGATGGGCAGGCCGATGGCCGACCACAGCGAGTAACGACCGCCCACCCAGTCCCACATCGGGAAAATGTTCTCTTCGCGGATACCGAAGGCCACGGCCGCCGCGTTGTTGCTCGATACGGCGATGAAGTGGCGATACAGTTCGGCTTCCGAGCCACCCTGGGCCAGGTACCAGGCGCGGGCGGCCTGGGCGTTTTTCAGGGTTTCGAGGGTGTTGAAGGATTTTGACGAGACGATGAACAGCGTGGTCTCGGCGCGCAGCTTCATGGTCAGCTCGTGGAACTCGCTGCCGTCGATGTTCGCCAGGTAATGGCAGCGCACGCCTTTGTGGGCGTAGGACAACAGCGCTTCAGACACCAGCTCCGGGCCGAGGAACGAGCCACCGATGCCGATGTTCACCACGTCGGTGATCGGCTTCTCGGTGTAGCCACGCCACAGGCCGTCGTGGATGCGGCCGACCAAGTCAGTGATCTGGTTCAGCACCTTGTGCACGTCCGGCATGATGTTCACGCCGTTGACCGACAGCTTGTCACCCACCGGGCGACGCAGTGCGGTGTGCAGCGCCGGGCGGCCTTCGGAAGAGTTGACCGGCTCGCCGTTGAACAGCGACTTGATCGCGCCCTGAAGGTCGACTTCCTTGGCCAGGCCTACCAGCAGGTCGCGGGTTTCGCTGGTGATCAGGTTTTTCGAGTAATCGAGGAAAAGTCCGCAGCTGCTCAAGGTGAACTGGGTAAAGCGCTGGGGATCGGCATTAAAGGCTTCGCGCATGCTGAAATCCTGCATGGCTTGGCGATGTTGATTGAGCGCTTGCCAGGCGGGCAGAGCGGTAACGTCATGAGGAGTGCGGTAGTACGCCATCGCTGCGGGTTTCCTTTTTATTGCTGGGACTGCTTTTAGGACACTTGAAAGCCGGGAATGTCCTGTCTTTGTGAAGATGACAGGCTCCGGTCAACGCCAACGAAGAGCGTAGGGCGAATACATTAAACCTAGCGTGTCGATCTGTCTTGGCTTTGTCTGCGCTGTGGCCGGTACTTTTTTATACCGGCCGATCAGGCAGTGCAACAGGCGGGGTGTGCGGCGGGGTCAGTTCAGGTGCAGATGCAGGTTGTCGATCAGCCGGGTGGCGCCCAGGTAGGCGGCGACCAGGATCACCAGGTCCTTGTCTTCGGCGGTGGCCGGACGCAGGTGCAGGCCCTGGCGAACCTCCAGGTAGTCCATGCGAAAACCTGCCGCTTCGATCTGCTGGACCTGTGCGGCGCGCAGTTTGGCGAAGTCGCGGTCGCCCGCTTCAATGGCGGCGGCGATCTGGCTGAGGCTGCGGTACAGCACCGGTGCGATCGCGCGCTGTTCGTCGGTGAGGTAACCATTGCGCGACGACAGCGCGAGGCCGTCGTCGGCGCGCACGGTCGGCTCGCCGATAATCTGGATCGGCATGTTCAGGTCATGGACCATGGCGCGAATCACCGCCAGTTGCTGGTAGTCCTTCTGGCCAAAGATCGCCAAGTCCGGCTGGACCATGTTGAACAGCTTGCTGACCACCGTGGCCACGCCTTCAAAATGCCCGGGCCGGCTGGCGCCGCACAGGCCTTCGGACAGTTGCGGCACGCTGACGCGAGTCTGGCCGGCCATGCCGTCGGGGTACATCTCCTCGACGGTCGGGGCGAACAACAGGTTGCAACCGGCTTGAAGCAGCTTTTCCTGGTCAGCCGCCAGGGTGCGCGGGTACTTGTCCAGATCTTCGCCGGCGCCAAATTGCAGCGGGTTGACGAAAATGCTCGCCACCACGAAGTCCGCTTGTTGCGCAGCCTTGGTGACCAGCGTGGCATGGCCGCTGTGCAGGTTGCCCATGGTGGGCACGAAGCCGATGCGCTTGCCCGCACTGCGGGCATGGGTGACGGCGGCGCGCAGTTCGCGCACGGTCTTGACGGTGTTCATGCGGAGAATCCGTGTTCGGCGCCCGGGAAGGTGACGGCTTTGACTTCGCTGACGTAGGCGGCGAGGGCTGATTGGATACTGTCCTGGCCCGCCATGAAGTTCTTCACGAACTTGGGTACGCGGCCGGTAAGGGACAGGCCCAGCATGTCATGCAGTACCAATACCTGGCCGTCTGTGGCAGAACCGGCGCCGATACCGATCACCGGTACTTTAACGGCCTGGGTGATTTCCGCTGCCAGCTCGCTTGGCACGCATTCGAGCAGAATCATGCACGCCCCGGCCTGTTCAAGGGCGATGGCATCGGCCCGCATCTGGCGCGCCTGGGCTTCGCCGCGGCCTTGTACCTTGTAGCCGCCGAGGATATTCACTGACTGTGGCGTCAGGCCCATGTGCGCGCAAACCGGCACGCCGCGTTCAGCCAGCAAACGAATTGACTCGGCGAGCCAGGCGGCACCTTCAACCTTGATCATGTGTGCACCGGCACGCATCAGTTGAGCACTGTTGGTCAGGGTCTGTTCGATGGTGGCATCGGCCATGAAGGGCAGGTCGGCAATGATGAAGGCGCCTTCGTTGCCGCGTTTGACGCAGGCCGTGTGGTAAGCGATTTCATCGTTGGTGACGGGCAGGGTGCTGTCATTCCCTTGTAGAACCATGCCCAGGGAGTCCCCCACCAGCAACACTTCAACTCCTGCCTGGCTGCTGGCCTGGGCAAAAGTGGCGTCGTAGCAGGTCAGCATGGTGATCTTTTCACCTTTGAGCTTGAGGCTCTGCAAGGTGCTCAGGGTAACGTTTGGCATGAAAAGGGTCCTCATTCAGGCGCTTGGAAACAGCGAGTAACGCGCGTGAGTCTTCGTTTATACAGGCGCACTTTCTTAAGGATCAGTGCTTATAAGGCCTGGATTGCGCCCTTTAGCGCCGGGTAGGCGGCAGCGGGACGCCTATAGTCGTGAGGAGGACTCTGGAAGTCAATTGGATGTGTTACCGCATTGTTACGGCGGTGGTGTTACCGCTGTTACTGATGCGATTCAGCAGTAAATGATGCGTAGTAAATGCAGGAGCGAGCTTGCTCGCGAAGGTCGTCAATGATGACGCGGGAAGCCTGGCGCCCAGCGGTGTTCTCAGGTTTTTCGCGAGCAAGCTCGCTCCTACAGGTTTGAAGGCAGGCGTTCCAGGCCGACAAACGGGCAGGCATCCAGCAGGTCGCCGAGCAGGCGGCCATCGGCCAGTTGCAGGCTGGCCGGGGCCAGTTCTGCCAGCGGGTAAAGCACGAACGCCCGCAGGTGCATTTGATAGTGCGGCACCTTCAGGCGTGGCTCGTCGATCAGCCGGTCGCCAAACACCAGGATATCCAGGTCCAGGGTGCGCGGGCCCCAACGCTCAAGACGCTCGCGGCCCTGGTCATTCTCGATGGCTTGCAGCGCATCGAGCAGTTCCAGTGGTGCAAGCGCGCTGTCCAGGGCCGCGACCGCATTGGTATAGCGCGGCTGGCCCGGGAGCAGGGAATCACTTTGATAGAAGGCGGAGACGCCCGCCAGCGTGGTGTCCGGCAATTGCGCGAGGGCCTCGATGGCGTCGCGCAATTGTTGTTCAGGGGCAGCCAGGTTGCTGCCCATGCCGACGTAGATACGTTCCACGTGCTTACTCGCCCGACGCGCTCGATGAATCGCCAGCGCTGCGTTTGCGCTTGCTGCCACTGCTGCGGCGACGTTTTTTCGGGCCATCGCCGGTGGCTTCGCCTTTGCTGCTGAGCTCTTTGATCATCTCGCGGCGCTGGCTGTCGTTGGCGTCCTGGTAGTCGGTCCACCATTCGCCCAGGCCGTCGGTCTGCTCGCCGGCGCTTTCGCGCAGCAGCAGGAAGTCATAGCCGGCACGGAAGCGCGGGTTGTCCAGCAGCAGGTCGGCGCGTTTGCCGCTGCGGCGTGGCAGGCGCTCCTGCATGTCCCAGATCTCGCGGATCGGCATGGTGAAGCGTTTCGGGATGGCGATGCGCTGGCATTGCTCGGCGATCAGCTCGTGAGCGGCTTCCTGCATGGCCGGAATTGCCGGCATGCCACGGTCTTGCAAGCGCATGACGCGTTTTGGAAGCGCTGGCCACAACAGGGCGGCGAACAGGAACGCCGGGGTTACCGGTTTGTTCTGCTTGATGCGCAGGTCGGTGTTGATCAAGGCTTCGCTGATCAGCGTGTGGGTGTAGGTCGGGTTGTACTCCAGTGCTTCGGCGCTGGCCGGGAACAGTGGGTCGAACAACTGCAGGTCAACCAGCATTTCGAAGGTATCGGCGGCATAGCCGGAGAGGAACAACTTGAGCACCTCTTCGAACAGGCGTGCCGAGGGGATTTCCCGCAGCATCGGCGCCAGGTCGCGAATCGGCGCGGCCGTGTGCTTCTCGATGCCGAAGTTCAGCTTGGCGGCAAAACGCACGGCCCGCAGCATGCGCACCGGGTCTTCCTGGTAGCGTTGCGTCGGGTCGCCGATAAGGCGCAGCAGGTTGTTGCGGATGTCGTGTACGCCATTGGCGTAATCGAGGATGCGCTCGCTGACCGGATCGTAATACAGGGCATTGATGGTGAAGTCGCGGCGCTGCGCGTCTTCTTCCAGGGTGCCGTAGACGTTGTCCCGCAGGATGCGCCCGCTTTCGTTGCGGGAAGACTGGTTAGTGTCTTCTTCTTCATCGTTTTGCGGATGGTTGGCGCGGAAGGTCGCGACCTCGATGATCTCGCGACCAAAGTGGATGTGCACCAACTTGAAGCGCCGGCCGATGATCCGCGCATTGCGGAATTCGGCACGCACTTGTTCCGGCGTGGCGCTGGTGGCGACGTCGAAATCCTTGGGAGTGATATTGAGCAACATGTCGCGCACGCAACCGCCAACCAGGTAGGCCTGGTAGCCGGCGTTCTGCAAACGTTCGACAATGTTCACCGCATAACGGCTGAACTGGGCGCGTTGCAGCGAATGCTGGCTGCTATTGAGCACTTCAGGCGTGCTGCGTTTGTGTTGCGTACGACGCAAGGGAGAACGGAATGACTGGAACAACTTCTTCAGCATGGGATGCACTGTTTGAAGGAATGTTCGGCCATAACGAAGAATGACCGCATGATGGGCCGGGATTCTAGCATTTAGTCAGGGGATGGTGTAGGAACTAGCTGCAAGGCTTGAGCCAGAAGCTTAAAAGAAGGGTGGCAAGTGCCAAATCGCAGAAACTACAAGGGGAGCCGAAGCTCCCCCAGAAGTAGTTGCGTGCTCTATTTTTATTATTGGTTTCGGGCTTCTTGTTTTTGTTGATCGCCCTCGCCATGAAGCTTCACCTTCATGACACTCCCAATCGGGAGCCAAGAGCAAACGGATTGCTTTGGTCGCTGTGTTGCTGATCTACGATCCAACCAGTTCAGGCTCTGCCTTAGGGCAGTTTTTGTTGTTCTCGGCCTGGTTGCGGGGCAAGCCCCAAATGCAACGCCTCTCCAAAAGAATCAGTTAGCTGCGCCTCCGCCGTGTTGTTTTTGTTATGCGTGAGTCGATTCGTCTTATTTTTATTGTCTTGTACATTTGCTTGTTATTGTTTTTGTACTAAGCATATAGCAGGGTGCGTGCCAACTTTTGCGAGGCCCAGCAAAATAAGGGGTTCGGGGCGTTTTCGGGTTTTTTGTAGGCGAAAAAAAGCCGGGGCTTCGTTACCGTAAGCCCCGGCTTTTGTTACGTGAAAAATCAGCGGTAACAGTTTTTTCACATCTGCGGGTGTTACCTGTGGGGGCGACCCACTCAGCTTTCGCTGGCAACCCCGGTCTTGCGCCGCGGGATACCCAGGCGCTGGCGCCGTTCCCACAGGCATTTACGGCTGACGCCCAGTTTGCGCGCCAGTTCGGTCTCGGTCATGTGGTCCTGGTGCTCCAGCACGAAATGCTGGAAGTAATCTTCCAGTGACAAATCTTCCGTCGGCTCGTGGCTGTTGTTACTGCCGCCACCTTGCTGCGGTGGCAAACCGATGAAGTCATCATCATCCAGGTCGCTGAGCTCGATATCGATCCCCAGCAGCTCGGCGGAAATTTCCGGGCTCTCCGACAGAATCACCGCACGCTCTACCGCGTTTTCCAGCTCCCGCACGTTACCCGGCCAGGAGTAGTGACGAATCGCCTGCTCGGCATCGGCAGCAAACTTCAGGTCGGTACGGTTGATTCGCGCACTCTGGCGCGCCAGGAAGGCCGTGGCGATTTCGTTGACGTCGGCGCCGCGCTCACGCAGGGCCGGCAGTTTGAGAGCGATCACGTGCAGGCGGTAATAAAGGTCTTCACGGAACTGGCCAATCTTGGCCAGGCTCTTCAGGTCACGGTGAGTGGCCGCAATCAGTCGTACGTCGACCTTCTGCGACTGTACCGAACCGACGCGGCGTATTTCGCCTTCCTGGAGTACCCGCAGCAAGCGTGCCTGGGCTTCCAGCGGCAGCTCGCCAATCTCGTCGAGGAACAGCGTGCCGCCGTCGGCGGCTTCAACCAAACCCGCACGGCCAGCACTGGCGCCGGTAAAGGCGCCTTTTTCATGGCCGAACAATTCGGATTCGATCAGGGATTCGGGGATCGCCGCGCAGTTCACCGAGATCATCGGTGCCTTGGCGCGCTTGGACAGGTTGTGCAGGGCACGGGCCACCAGTTCTTTACCGGTACCGGACTCGCCCTGGATCAGTACATTGGAGTCGGTTGGCGCTACTTTGCGGATCTTGCTGTAAAGGTCCTGCATGGGTGGGCAGGAGCCGATGATGCCGATTTCGCCGTTACTGTTATCAATACCGGGTTTTTCAGAACCATTGGCGGCCTTGCCCGCTGCCGGGCGTTCAGCCGGTGCGCTGCTGGCCGATTGACGGTCACGCAGGATGCGCGCTACGGCCTGGAGCATTTCGTCGTGGTCGAAGGGCTTGGCAATGTAGTCCACCGCGCCCATCTTCATGGAGTCCACGGCCGAGCGCAGGCTGGCGTAGCTGGTCATGATCAGCACCGGAGTGCCTTGGCCGAGCTTGATCAGCTCGGTGCCGGGGGCGCCTGGCAAACGCAGGTCACTGACGATCAGGTCGAACGTGGGAATGCTGAAACGCTCTTGGGCTTCCTGCACCGAGCCGGCTTCGCTGACCTGGTACTGATTACGTTCAAGCAGGCGACGCAAGGCAGAGCGGATAATGGTTTCGTCTTCGACGATCAAAATGTGCGGCATTGATTCAACTCTCTCGACGGTCTCAGTTCACAGCGGACGTCGCTTCGACATGACGCGGCAAGGTCACCCGAATACGGGTGCCGCGTTGGCTTTCGGTGTCAGCCGGGCTGTCGATGGTGATTTGTCCATAATGCTCTTCAACGATGGAATAGACCAGTGCAAGGCCCAGACCGGTACCTTCACCCGGATCCTTGGTGGTGAAGAAGGGTTCGAACAATCGATCCATGATGTTCTGTGGAATGCCGCTGCCTTCGTCCTCGACGATCAGATCGACCGTGTGCTCGAAAGCCTCGCTCTTGACCCGTACTGCGCTGCCGGCCGGCGATGCGTCGCGGGCGTTGGACAGCAGGTTGATCAGCACTTGGGCCAGGCGTTGTGAATCACCGTCGACCCAGTGTTCCGGGTCGCACAGGTTGAAGAACTGTACTTCGAAATTGCGCCGGTTCAAGGCCAGCAGCCCAATGGCATCCTGGGCCACTTCGGCCAGGCACACCGCCTCGTCGTGATTCTGATGGGCGCCCGCGTGGGCAAAGCTCATCAGCGACTGCACGATGCGCGAAACACGCTTGGTCTGCTCGAGAATCTGCCCGCTGATTTCGATGATTTCGCCGTCTTCTTCGCGCTCTTCCCGCAGGTTTTGCGCGAGGCAGGCGATACCGGTGATCGGATTGCCGATTTCATGGGCCACACCCGCGGCCAGGCGCCCGATGCTGGCCAGGCGCTCGGAGTGCACCAGCTTGTCTTCGAGCATCTGGGTTTCGGTCAGGTCTTCCACCAGCAGCACCAGGCCGCTGTTGCCGGGCGCCAGTGGCTCGTCGATGGCGGCCTTGTGCAGGTTGAGCCAGCGGGTCTGGCCATCCAGGGCCAGGTGCTGTTTGTGCAAGTGTTCGTCGGGCAGGTTGATGAAGCCCTGGAGCAATTCTTTCCACGGGTCGCCAATGGTGTTCAGGCGCGAGCCCACCACACGTTGGGCGGCGATGCCGGTGAGCTCTTCCATGGCCTTGTTCCACATCAGGATCTCTTGATCCTTGGCCAGGGAGCAGACGCCCATCGGCAGTTCCTGCAACGTCTGGCGGTGATAGCGGCGCAGGGCGTCGAGTTCGGCGGCAAGGCCGGTGAGGCGGGAGTGGTAATCCTCCAGCCGGCTCTCGATGAAGTGGATGTCTTCGGTCACGTAGTTTTCGCCGCCGGCCTTGTAAGGCAGGAAGGTCTCGACCATGTCCTGGGACACGCTCGGGCCCATCAGGCCGGAAAGGTTGGCTTCGATACGGTCCCGCAGGCGGCGCAGGGCGTAAGGCCGGCGCTCGTCGAACGGCAGGTAGAGATCGCGCAGGGCCTGCTCGACCTCCTTTTGTGCGGCCTTGGCGCCCAGCGGCTTGGCCAGTTGCGTGGCGAATTCCTGGGGTGAGGCCGCGTGCAGTTCGCGGCGTTGCGGGCGACGGACGTTGTCCACTGCGCAGGCTTCGGCGGCGCTGGTTTCTTCGGGGCTGGCGTTGGTGAACAGCGAGATCAGGGTGAACATCAGCACGTTGGCCGCCAGCGAGGCAATTGCCGCCATGTGCCAACTGGTGTCATCCAGCACGTAGATCATGTTCAGCAGCGGGATGTAGAAGCCCTGCAGGTTGCCCACCAGCGGCAGCAGCATGGTCACGGTCCATACCAGGATCCCGGCGAGCAAACCGGCGATAAAGCCTCGGCGGTTGGCGGTCGGCCAGTACAGCACCGACAGCACGCCCGGCAGGAACTGCAAGGTGGCAACGAAGGCAACGATGCCCAGGTTGGCCAGGTCCTGTTCTGCACCCAGCAACAGGTAGAAGCCATAGCCGGCCATGATGATCGCGACGATCAGGGCCCGGCGGGTCCATTTCAGCCAGCGGTAGATATTGCCTTCGGCCGGCGGCTGGTAGAGCGGCAGCACCAGGTGATTCAGCGCCATCCCCGACAGCGCCAGGGTACTGACGATGATCAGCCCGCTGGAGGCCGATAATCCGCCGACATAGGCCAGCAATGCGAGGGATTTGCTGTTGGCGGCAATACCCACGCCCAGCGTGAAGTATTCGGGATTGGTGGTGGCGCCAAGTTTCAGGCCGGCCCACAGGATCAGCGGCACCGCCAGGCTCATCAACAGCAGGAACAGCGGCAAGCCCCAGCTGGCGCTGACCAGCGAGCGCGGGTTGAGGTTTTCGGTGAAGGTCATGTGGTACATGTGCGGCATCACAATCGCCGAGGCGAAGAACACCAATAGCAGCGTGCGCCATGGGCCTTCCTGCAACGGCGTGTGCAGTGCGGCCAGGGCGGTCTGGTTTTGCAGCAGCCACAGTTCCAGCTGTTGCGGGCCATCGAATACGCCATACAACGCGTAAAGACCGACACCGCCGATGGCGATCAGCTTGATCACCGATTCAAACGCGATCGCAAACACCAGTCCTTCATGTTTCTCACGGGTGGCGATATGCCGTGAGCCGAAGAAAATCGTGAACAGAGTGATCAGTGCGCAGAAGCTCAATGCCACGCGGTGTTGCACCGGTTCGCGGGTGAGGATGCTGATGGAGTCGGCCACGGCCTGGATCTGCAATGCCAGCAACGGCAGCACGCCGATCAGCATGAAAATCGTGGTCAGCGCACCGGCCCAGGTACTGCGAAAACGGAACGCAAACAGGTCGGCCAGGGACGACAACTGATAGGTGCGGGTGATTTTCAGGATCGGATACAACAGCACCGGCGCCAGCAAAAACGCGCCGGACACCCCAAGATAACTGGACAGAAAGCCGTAACCGTACTGATAGGCCAGGCCCACGGTGCCATAAAACGCCCAGGCACTCGCGTACACGCCCAAGGACAAGGTGTAGGTCAACGGATGGCGAATGATCGCCCGCGGAATCATCCCGCGTTCACTGATCCAGGCTACCCCGAACAACGCGGCCAGGTAGGCGGCGCTGATCAGCAGCATCTCGGTCAGGCTAAAGCTCATCGGCATCTTTTTGGCTCTGCAGGATGAAAGTCACGACGATCAGAATCAGCCAAAGCAGATAGGGCCGGTACCAGGCGCCTGTGGCGTCGATCCACCAATCCATGATGGCGGGAGAAAACAGGTAGATCCCGACGACCAGCAGCAGGACCAATCGATAGATGTACATGTTGGCCTCTGATTGAAAAACTGCGGCGATGGTAACGGATGGCTCGCAAGCTGCAAGCGCCTTCAGCGCAATTGCGCTTCGGCCAGCGTGAGTGTGCGCGGGATCTGTGTGGCATCCCAGTGTTCAATGCCCCAATCCAGCAGTTCCCGTGGGCTGGCGTGGTGCAGTTCGTCGCCCGCCGGCTGGCCCAGGGCGCGCAGTGCTCTTAACAGCAAAGGCGTGGCCTGGTCAGTGGTCAAGGGCGGTGAGCGGTAGGATTTGCCCAGCTTGTTACCGTCCGGCTGGATGATCAGCGGCACATGCAGGTAACGCGGTTGGCGCAGGCCCAGCAATTCTTGCAGATACAGTTGGCGCGGCGTGGAGTCGAGCAGGTCGGCGCCACGCACGATGTCGGTCACACCTTGCCAGGCATCATCGAGGACTACCGCCAGTTGGTAGGCATACAGGCCGTCGCGACGGCGGATGATGAAGTCGCCTACGTCGCGACCCAGATGCTGTCGGAATTCGCCTTGTACGCGGTCGGTAAAGTGGTACTCCAGCTCCGGTACTCGCAGGCGGATGGCGGCATCTTGCTGGTCATGCCCGGCATTGCGGCACAGTCCCGGATAAATCCCGTTATAGGGCTCCAGTTGCTTGCGTGAGCAGGTGCAGGCGTAGGCCAGGCCATGATTGAACAGGCGGTTGAGCACTTCAGCGTAGGCATCGTGCCGCTCGCTTTGTCGGACCAACTCCCCGTCCCATTCAAAACCATAGCGTTCCAGGGCATTCAGGATGGCGGCCTGGGCGCCGGGTTCTTCCCGTGGCGGGTCGAGGTCTTCCATGCGCATCAGCCAGCGGCCTTGATTGGCACGGGCGTCGAGGTAGGAGGCGAGGGCGGCGACCAGGGAACCGAAGTGCAGGTGTCCGCTGGGCGTGGGGGCGAAACGCCCGATATAGGAGGAGGCTGTCATGGGCCGGATATTACTGGAAAACCAGCAAACGCCAGAAACAAAAATGGGGCGTTCGCACGCCCCATTTGTCCAGCCCGGCAGTGATTACTTGCCGACCTGTTTTTCCTTGATTTCAGCCAAGGTCTTGCAGTCCACGCACAGGTCGGCGGTAGGACGCGCTTCCAGGCGGCGAATACCGATCTCGACGCCGCAGGACTCGCACCAGCCGTACTCTTCGTCTTCGATGAGTTGCAGGGTCTTGTCGATCTTCTTGATCAGCTTGCGCTCGCGATCACGGGCGCGCAGTTCAAGGGCGAACTCTTCTTCCTGGCTGGCACGGTCTGCCGGGTCCGGGAAGTTGGCCGCTTCGTCCTTCATATGGTCAACGGTACGGTCAACCTCTTGCATCAAGTCCTGTTTCCACTGCTTCAGGATCTTGGAGAAGTGTTCGCGCATGGGCTTGCCCATGTATTCCTCACCCTTCGCCTCGACGTAGGGTTGGAAGCCGCTGATGCTCTGTTGCTTTGCTTGGGTGGGCATGAATGGACCGCCTCTCACTCTTCTAATCCATTGCGCAGGATTGCAACATCACCGACACCTGCCGGCCCTGCGGCTGCAAGCGGGCGAACTTACCAGATAGATTCGGGGTGCGCCACTCCCGGTTGTCGAGGCACCGTCTCCTGAGGCTTGCAAACCGCCGCAGGCCCCAGCAGGGCGGGCTTGTACGGTCTCGAATGTTGATTTTAGCTGTTTTGCAGGTAGTTGCTTGCCGTGCTTGCTACATGTCTTGGGGCAATAGAGCAGGTTTTGCGCGGCGGGTTGGGTAGAATCGGGGTTTGTCCTCAGAGTTAAGGAAGGCTAATGGCTCAGCCCTACAGTGCGCGCAGCCGCGCTATCGAACCTTTCCATGTCATGGCGTTGCTGGCGCGGGCCAATGAATTGCAGGCCGCCGGTCACGACGTGATTCACCTGGAAATCGGCGAGCCGGACTTCACCACCGCCGAGCCCATCATCAAGGCCGGGCAGGCGGCGCTGGCCAATGGCAAGACCCGCTATACCGCGGCCCGCGGGCTGCCGGAGTTGCGGCAAGCCATCAGCGGTTTCTACCAGCAGCGCTACGGGTTGAGCATCGATCCCGAGCGAATTCTGATTACTCCCGGCGGCTCGGGAGCCTTGTTGCTGGCGAGCAGCCTGCTGGTGGATCCTGGCAAGCACTGGCTGCTGGCAGACCCAGGCTACCCCTGCAACCGCCACTTCCTGCGGCTGGTGGAGGGCGCGGCCCAACTGGTCCCGGTCGGCCCCGAGGTGCGTTATCAACTGACCGCCGACCTGGTGGCGCGCCATTGGGATCAGGACAGCGTGGGCGCGTTGGTCGCGTCGCCTGCCAACCCTACCGGCACCATCCTGACGCGGGACGAGTTGGCGGGGTTGTCGAGCGCCATCAAGGCGCGCAATGGGCATTTGGTGGTGGATGAGATCTACCACGGCCTGACCTACGGCACCGATGCCGCCAGCGTGCTGGAAGTTGACGATGAAGCCTTCGTTCTAAATAGTTTTTCGAAGTATTTCGGAATGACCGGCTGGCGCCTGGGCTGGCTGGTGGCGCCGCCTGCTGCGGTGGGTGAGCTGGAGAAACTGGCGCAGAATCTCTACATCAGCGCGCCGAGCATGGCCCAGCATGCGGCCCTGGCCTGCTTCACCCCGCAAACATTGAACATTCTTGAAGATCGCCGGGCCGAGTTTGGCCGGCGTCGCGACTTCCTGCTGCCAGCGTTGCGCGAGTTGGGTTTCGGTATTGCCGTGGAGCCGGAAGGCGCGTTCTACCTGTATGCCGATATCAGCGCATTTGGCGGCGATGCCTTCGCGTTCTGCCGGCACTTCCTCGAAACCGAGCACGTTGCGTTCACGCCGGGCCTGGATTTCGGCCGTTATCAAGCCGGTCACCATGTGCGTTTTGCCTACACGCAAAACCTTGATCGCCTACAGCAAGCCGTTGAACGGATTGCCCGCGGCCTGCGGAGTTGGCAAGGCTGATGCGCTTTAATCCTCCCCTTGAAGAAGGCCGGCTGATCCGCCGCTACAAGCGTTTTCTCGCCGATATCGAAACCGTTACCGGCGAGTTGTTGACCATTCACTGCCCGAACACCGGCTCGATGTTCAACTGCATGGTGGAAGGTGGCCAGGTCTGGTTCAGCCGCTCCAATGACCCCAAGCGCAAGCTGCCAGGCACCTGGGAAATCAGCGAAACCCCACAAGGGCGCCTGGCGTGTGTGAACACGGCGCGGGCCAATCAGTTGGTTGAAGAAGCGCTGCGCGCGGGGGTTATCACCGAGCTCAATGGCTTTACTGCCTTGAAACGCGAAGTCGCCTACGGCCAGGAAAACAGCAGGATCGATTTCCGCCTGGACTACCCGGCGGGCGCGGCGTATGTCGAAGTCAAAAGCGTCACCCTCGGGTTTGACGGGACCTCGACGGCGGCGTTTCCCGATGCCGTGACCCAGCGCGGTGCCAAGCATCTGCGTGAGCTGGCGCATCTGGCGCGTGAGGGTGTACGGGCAGTGCAGTTGTACTGCGTCAACCTCTCGGGGATCGATGCGGTGCGTCCTGCCGAAGAAATTGATGCCGGTTATGCGGCAGCGTTGCGTGAGGCCAAGGCGGCGGGCGTCGAGGTGCTGGCCTATGGCGTGCGAGTGACGTCAGAGGAAATCTGCGTCGATCGCCGGCTGGAAGTATTGCTCGGCGACTAGAGTTGTACCCACAGGCCTTGTTCGTCCTCGCGGCCGGGCAGGGCTGTCAGGCTCTGGCCGGCGCAAGGGCCGGCGACGCACTCACCGCTTTCGATCAGGAACAGCGCGCCATGGGTGGCGCACTGGATCAGGCTGGCGCTGGGGTCGAGAAACTGGTGCGGCTGCCATTCCAGCGGCACCCCGCGATGTGGGCAGCGGTTGATATAGAAGTAGGCAATGCCTTCGCGGCGCACGGCAAACAGCTTGCGGCCGTCGATATCGAAACCGAGGCTGGCGTTGGGTGCGAGTTCGCTGGAGGCGCAGAGAAACTTCATATCGATCCTTAAGTGCCGCCGTTTGCGGGCTGCAAGGCTATCCTGGTTTTTGCCGCAGAGCCCGGTGCTTGACGTGCAAATGCAAACAATTATCAAATGCCGGCTTCGCCCGTAAGCTGACTGGGCGCTCTGTACGATGTCGGGCAGCCTTGATCTGTCACATTGCGAGTGTTTCAGCGGGCTCACCCCTTGGAAGGAAACCCTTTTATGCGCCTGAGTGCCAGTGCTATCGCGCTCGTTGTCGGACTGCTGGTCAACGCTGGGGCCCAGGCCTCTGAACTGCCACAACGCTGGGTCAGCGCCGGTGGTGCGTTGTCGGAGTGGGTGACGGCCCTGGGCGGTGAGTCAAAGCTGGTGGGCGTGGATACCACCAGCCAGCATCCGGAATCCCTCAAGGCGTTGCCGAGCATTGGTTACCAGCGTCAGTTGTCGGCGGAAGGCATTCTGAGCCTGCGCCCGCAAATCCTGGTGGGCACCGAGGAAATGGGGCCGCCACCGGTGTTGGCGCAAATCCGCAATGCCGGTGTGAAAGTGGAGCTGTTTTCAGCCGAGCCGGATCTGCCGACGCTGCAGGGCAACCTTCAGCATTTGGGCAAGCTGCTGGGTAACGAAGCGAAGGCTGCAGAACTGTTCAGTGACTATCAGCAACAACTTGACCAACAAAAGAACTGGGTGGCCAAGGCCCAGGCCACTCAAAAGGCGCCTGGAGTGCTGTTGCTGCTGGGACATGCCGGCGGCAAACCGCTGATTGCGGGCAAAGACACGGCGGCTGACTGGATGTTGCAGCAGGCCGGCGGCCACAACCTGGCGACCCACGATGGTTACAAGCCGTTTTCCGTAGAGTCGCTGGCGGGGCTCAATCCTGAGGTGCTGGTGTTTGCCGATCGCGCTTTGACCGGGGATGCGGCCCGCGCCGCGTTGTTCAAGGAAAACCCGATCCTGGCTTCGACGCCAGCGGCCAAGAATGGACGCGTCTATGAACTGGACCCGACGCTGCTGGTGGGTGGGCTTGGGCCACGCTTGCCGCAAAGCCTGGTGAAGCTGTCTGCCGGGTTCTATCCGTCTCAGGCTAATACCGCCCCATGACCACTCTGGTTAAACCGCGAACCCTGTTTATCGGCTTGAGTCTGCTGTGTGTACTGGCGATCTGGTTGTCATTGGCCCTGGGGCCGGTGAGTCTGCCGTTAATGGACACACTGCGGGCAGCCTTACGCTTGATGGGTGTGCCAATCGAGGCCCAAGGCCTGGAGCAGGCGGAGCTGATCCTCGGGCAGATTCGCCTGCCGCGTACGTTGCTGGGATTGGCCGTCGGTGGGGTTCTGGCGCTTTCCGGCGTTGCAATGCAGGGGCTGTTTCGCAACCCCTTGGCTGATCCCGGGTTGGTCGGGGTTTCCAGCGGTGCGGCGTTGGGCGCGGCGATTGCGATTGTCGGTGGTTCGTTTTTTGGCGGTTTGCCGGATGCGCTCGGGCCTTATCTGCTGTCGTTGTGTGCCTTCCTCGGCGGTTTGGGGGTAACAGCGCTGGTCTATCGCCTGGGGCGGCGCAACGGCCAAACCAACGTCGCGACCATGTTGCTGGCGGGTATCGCCCTGACGGCGCTCGCCAGTTCGGCGGTGGGCCTGTTCACCTACCTGGCAGATGACGCTACCTTGCGCACCCTGACGTTCTGGAACCTGGGCAGCCTGAATGGCGCCAGCTACTCGCGCTTATGGCCGCTGCTGCTGGTCAGCGCCGGCGTAGCACTGTGGCTGCCGCGCCGGGCCAAGGCGCTGAATGCACTCCTGCTGGGTGAGTCGGAAGCCAGTCACTTGGGCATTGATGTTGAAGGCCTCAAGCGCGAACTGGTGTTCTGCACCGCGCTGGGCGTGGGCGCGGCCGTGGCGGCTGCGGGGATGATCGGCTTTGTCGGGCTGGTGGTGCCGCATCTGGTACGCCTGCTGGCGGGGCCGGATCATCGGGTGCTGCTGCCAGCCTCGGTGCTGGCGGGGGCGAGTTTGCTGTTGTTTGCCGATCTGGTGGCGCGCCTGGCCTTGGCGCCGGCGGAATTACCGATCGGCATTGTTACCGCGTTTA
This sequence comes from Pseudomonas sp. E6002, assembly GCF_013385565.1. Classification (NCBI taxonomy): domain Bacteria; kingdom Pseudomonadati; phylum Pseudomonadota; class Gammaproteobacteria; order Pseudomonadales; family Pseudomonadaceae; genus Pseudomonas; species Pseudomonas sp. E6002. Next base: position 136,654 of record NZ_JACAPT010000013.1, read on the forward strand.
TCGGTGCGCCGTTTTTCCTCTACCTGTTGTTACGAGGGCGCGCCTGATGCTGCGAGTAGAAGACCTGCAGATCCGCCGTGGGCGCAAAACTGTGCTGGCGGACATCACCCTGGACCTGCTGCCAGGAGAAGTGCTCGGCGTATTGGGCCCCAACGGCGCGGGAAAAAGTACATTGCTCGGTGCGTTATGCGGCGAGTTGCAGCCCGACCAAGGCCGTGTGTGGCTGGATCAGCGTGAGTTGAAAGACTGGGGCGGAGCGCAGCGTGCCCAGCGGCTGGCGGTGTTGCCGCAGACCTCGACCCTGGACTTTGCCTTTCGCGTCGAAGAGGTGGTGGGCATGGGGCGCTTGCCTCATCAGACGGGCCGGGTGCGTGACGATGAAATCATCAATGCTGCCTTGCAGGCTGCCGACGTCGGCCACTTGAGCGGGCGCAGCTATCTGGCGTTGTCGGGCGGCGAGCGGCAGCGTGTGCACCTCGCACGGGTGCTGGCGCAGCTATGGCCGGGTGAAGCGGGGCAGACCTTGTTGCTGGATGAGCCGACGTCAATGCTTGACCCGCTGCACCAGCACACCACCTTGCAGGCGATCCGGCGATTTGCCGACCGTGGCGCGGCGGTGCTGGTGATCCTCCACGACCTGAACCTGGCGGCGCGCTACTGTGATCGCATCCTGTTGCTGGAGGATGGCCGGCCCCATGCGTTGGACACACCGGCACAGGTGCTGCGGCCTGAGCCGCTGAAGGCGGTATTCGGGCTGGATGTGTTGGTGCAGCCGCATCCGGAGCGCGGCCATCCGTTGATCATTGCCCGCTGAAAATCGCCGCAGTTTTTTATGGGCAAAAAAAGACCCGGCAAGAGCCGGGTCAAATAACCGTGATTAGCCTGATGAGGAGATAATCTGAGAGTCCGAACCAATGGTCTTTCAGTTATCGGCTGATCTCGCGACCAGTTGTGATAATCATAACGATTCTCATTTGAGAGTCAACATTTGTTTTTGCGGCCTCTTCGAATTTCCTCAAACTTCCGCTTGGAATCCCCGTAAACGCGGGTGCAAGTTGGCGTCTCAATTCTTTTGGCGTGCCGTCAGAGCGTCCAATTGACGATTTAAAGCTTCCTTGCGTTCAACGGGAATGTCATTCCAGTGCACATCCATCAGCGCGCCTTCAATGGCATACAACAACACTTTGGATGCCCTGAAACCGCGGGTGCGTACGGCACGGTACGCGTCGACTGCCCCCAGGCGGCGTAGGTCGGACGCACTGTGGATGCCCACCGCATGCAGCCATTGCGCCGACGTCTTGCCAAGGTTTTTCAGGTGTTGCAGCTCATCATTCATCAAGCCTCCTTGCGACGGCCGAATGGTTCGGTGGGTATCGTGACCAGGCAAGCCTGAAAGGAGTGTAGCGCTCAGTAGGAAAAGCGTAGTTCTTTGGTCGGCAACGACCTAAAAGCTTCTAAGGCAGGCGGGGGTTTTAGCGTAGGAAAGGGTGAAGCCCCCGGTACGCCTTGTGCGTAGCCGGGAGGCGATGCAGCGGTTTAGCGTGTGCGGTAGCGCAGGCGTGTGCCGAAATTGACGGACATCAGGATCTCGTCGGCGCTTAACTCAGGGGGGAAATAAGTGCCGGAGATCTGGGCGTGCGCCAGGCTCGCGCCTTCCAGGGGGCAGTCGCGCAAATCCAGGCCGCGCAAGTCGGCGGAGCGGAAATAAGCGTCGGTGAAATCCACGCCCTCGGCATTCAGGTCGCGCAGGTCCAGGCCGCGAAAGTCGCCACCGCGCATATCGATGGTGCCGTCTTTCGGACGCTCCTGGTTGAAGCTGCGGATATCATCTTTATGCAGAAGCGCGTACAGCGGGGTATCAAGTAGCTTCGGCTGGCTCACAATGGCGACTCCCGTGTTGGAATTATGGCGCCATTATAGTGCCACTATTTCTCGGCCGTGAGCCCCTGAAGGCTTCACGACCAAGAAATATTTCTTACAGCCCCGGCAGGCGCTGGCGAATATGTGCCACCAATGCGTCCAGGGTCCCGCTTTCATTGGTCTCCACGCGCTTGCTGAGCAGCAACTCCTCGGCGCTGAGCGGGTCACGGGTGGCCTGCTGTTCTTCGATGATGGCCAGGGTGGCGTCGGAAGGGTCGTTCTTGTCCGCCTGACGTTGTGCCAGCCAAGCGGCGATTACCGCCTGTGGCGCATTGCAGTCAAGGATCAGGAATGGCGCGCCGGTGGCCTCGGCGATCTTGGCCGCCGCGTCGCGTTGTTCTCGCTTGAGGAAGGTCGCGTCCAATACCACCGGGAAACCGGCGCGCAGTACGGTGTCGGCGATTTCGTTCAGGCGCGCGTAGGTCGCGGCGCTGGCGTCTGCGGCGTAGATCCCGGCCTGCGGCGTGTTCTCGACCTTCTGCTCGCCGAACAGGCGCTTGCGCTCTACGTCCGAACGCAGGCGAATCGCCCCCAATGCTTCTACGAGGCGCATGGATACATGGCTTTTGCCAACGGCCGATACGCCATGGGTGATGGCCAGGAAGCGCGACGGGATGGTGCTGTAGCTTTCTGCCAGGTTGGCGTAGTTGCGGTACTGGCGCAGGGTGGTAGCGCGCTGCACCGCGTCCGCCTCGGAAGGCATGCTGAACAGCGCGATCTTCGCGCGTACCAGAGCGCGGTAGGCTTTATAGAAGTTCAGTACTTCCAGGCCTTGATAGTCGCCGGTCAGCTCCAGGTATTGGCTGATGAAGCGTCGTGCCAGGCTCTTGAGGCCGCGGTCTTCCAGGTCCATCGCCAAAAAGCCGGTGTCGGCATACACGTCGGTGAAGCGGAACGGCTCGTTAAACTCGATGCAGTCGAAGATCACCACGTGGCCATCAATCATCGTGGCGTTGCCCAGGTGGATATCACCGTGGCATTCGCGGGTGAAGCCGTTGAGCTTGCGTTGTTCGAACAGTGGCTTGAGGCGCTCGAAACTGCTTTCAGCCCAGGCCTGCAAGGCGTCCAGTTGTGCCAGGTCGGCCTTGTCGCTGAGGAACGGACGGATCTGCTCGAAGTTCTGCAGCACCGGTGCCATGACATCGTGCGGCGTGCCAGCAGAGTTAGTGGCCGGGACTTTCGGGGCATTCAGGTGAAAATGCGCGATCTGCCTGGCCATTTCGTCGATGTGCGCGCTGGTCAGTTCGCCGTTGGCCTGCAGAGTGCTGAGCAGTTGGCTTTGCGGGAACTGGCGCATTTTCAGCATGTAGTCGACCACCGGACCGTCGCCGCCCAGCTGCGGTGCCTCGGCGCTGCCGGTGATCGGCAACACTTCAAGATACAAATCATCGGTCAGGCGCTGGTTGAGGCGCAGCTCTTCATTGCAGAAGTGTCCGCGGGCTTGCAGGGTGGTGAAATCGAGGAAACCGAAATTCACCGGCTTCTTCATCTTGTAAGCATAGGGCCCAGTGAGCAGGACCCAGGAAATATGGGTCTCGATGACTTGGAACTGATCCACCGGATGGGGAAACAGGGCCGGGTTTTGCAGGGCAGCAATCAGGGACTGGCTCACGGGCGATCCTTCAGAGTCTGGGAAAATTCATGGCGGGCATTATGGCTCCTACAGGCGGTCGTGCAAACCGCTGTCCGGCTCATGTTGGTCATCAATAAAGTGCGTATAATCCGCCGCCATGACTCGTACCCGATCTCCCCGTTCCCGTAAAAAACCTCCTTCCCGCGGCCTGCGCCCTTGGCTGGGCTGGGCGCTTAAGCTTAGCCTGGTAGGGCTTGTCGTGATCGCCGGCTTCGCGGTTTACCTCGATGCCGTGGTCCAGGAGAAGTTCTCCGGCAAGCGCTGGACCATTCCGGCCAAGGTCTACGCGCGCCCGCTGGAACTGTTCAGCGGCCAGAAGCTGAGCAAGGATGACTTCCTCACCGAGCTCGATGCCCTGGGCTATCGCCGCGAACCCGTGAGCAATGGCCCCGGCGCCGCTGCCGTCAGCGGCAACACGGTTGACCTGAACACCCGCGGCTTCCAGTTCTATGAAGGCCTGGAAAAACCCCAGCCGGTGCGCGTGCGTTTCTCTGGCGACTACGTAGCCGAACTGTCCTCGCTCAACGGCTCGAAGTTGCCGGTGGTGCGCCTGGAACCCTTAATGATCGGTGGGATTTATCCGAAAAACCTGGAAGACCGCATCCTGATCAAGATCGATCAGGTGCCGCCTTACCTGCTGGATACTCTGATCGCCGTCGAAGACCGGGATTTCTACAGCCACTGGGGCGTATCACCGAAGTCCATCGCGCGCGCCATCTGGGTCAACACCTCGGGCGGCAAGATGACCCAGGGCGGCAGTACGCTGACACAGCAATTGGTCAAGAACTTCTACCTGACCAACGAGCGCAGTCTGACCCGCAAGCTGACCGAAGCCATGATGGCGATGCTGCTGGAGCTGCACTACAGCAAGCAGGAAATTCTTGAGGCGTACCTCAATGAAGTATTCGTTGGCCAGGACGGTCAGCGTGCCGTCCACGGTTTTGGTCTGGCCAGCCAGTTCTTCTTCGGCCAGCCGTTGTCCGAGCTGAAGTTGCACCAGGTGGCGCTGCTGGTGGGCATGGTCAAGGGGCCGTCCTACTACAACCCGCGTCGCAACCCGGAGCGGGCGCTGGAGCGCCGTAACCTGGTGCTGGATGTACTTGAGCAGCAAGGTGTCGCCACCCCTGAACAAGTGGCCGCCGCGAAGAAAATGCCACTGGGTGTAACCACCCGCGGCAAGCTCGCCGACAGCTCCTTCCCGGGCTTTATCGACCTGGTCAAACGCCAACTGCGTGAAGACTACCGCGACGAAGACTTGACCGAAGAAGGCCTGCGGATCTTCACCAGTTTCGACCCGATCCTGCAGATGAAGGCCGAAGCGTCGGTCAATGACACCTTCAAACGCCTGACAGGTCGTAAAGGCTCTGACGACGTCGAGGCTGCGATGGTGGTGACCAACCCGGAAACCGGCGAAGTCCAGGCCATGATCGGCAGTCGCCAGGCCAGCTTTGCCGGGTTCAACCGGGCGCTGGACGCGGTGCGGCCGATTGGCTCGCTGGTCAAGCCGGCGGTGTACCTGACCGCGCTGGAAAAACCGAGCAAGTACACGCTGACCAGTTGGCTGTCCGATGACCCGCTGTCGGTCAAAGGGGCTGATGGCCAGATGTGGACGCCGCATAACTTTGATCGTCGCTCCCACGGTACGATTTTCCTGTACCAGGGCTTGGCGCATTCCTACAACATCTCGACTTCCCGCCTCGGCCTTGAACTGGGCGTGCCGAACGTGCTCAAGACGCTCGGCCGGTTGGGCATCACTCGTGAGTTCCCGGCGTTCCCATCGATGCTGTTGGGTGCGGGTGCGATGAGCCCGATGGAAGTGGCGACCATGTACCAGACCCTGGCCAACGGTGGTTTCAATACGCCGATGCGTGGGATCCGGAGCGTGTTGACGGCCGAAGGCGAACCGCTCAAGCGTTATCCGTTCCAGATTCAGCAACGCTTTGACCCGGCCTCGATCTACCTGATCCAGAACGCCATGCAGCGCGTGATGCGCGAAGGTACCGGGCGCTCGGCCTACAATGTGCTGCCGGCCAACCTGACACTGGCCGGCAAGAGCGGTACCAGTAACGATTCGCGGGACAGCTGGTTCGCAGGTTTCAGCCAGGACCTGCTGGCAGTGGTTTGGCTGGGGCGTGATGACAACGGCAAGACACCGTTTACCGGTGCCACCGGCGCGTTGCAGGTATGGACCAGCTTCATGAAAAAGGCCGATCCACTGCCGCTGAACATGCCGCAGCCGGACAATATCGTCCAGGCCTGGATCGATCCGCACACCGGCCAGGGTTCCGATGCCAACTGTCCGGGCGCGGTGCAGATGCCGTATATTCGCGGCAGCGAGCCACCACCCGGTGCAGCGTGCGGAGCCAGTGCGCCCGCCAGTGCTGAATCGGTGATGGATTGGGTCAAGGGCTGGATGAATTAAGCAAAGAGGGTTTCACGTGAACAAGTTGTTGATTCCAGCTATTACAGTTTTGGCATTGCTCGGTGGTTGCGCCAGCGTGGAGCGGGGCTCTATTCCGGTGGTGGACTCCAGTACAACGGTGTCCAACAACGACCGGATCTCGGCCAACGGCGGCTTCCGCCAAACCGTTACCAACCGCCCTGCCCAGGCCCGGCCCCAGGCGCAAGCCGTGCCTCAGGACTCTGGTGTAGTGGTGATGATCCCGGGTGGCGGCGCTGCCACCTCGGCTCCGATCAGTACTCAACCATGGACCCCAGGCCCAAGTACATCGGGCCCGATCGATGCCACGCCGATTCAAACGGCACCGATCAACCAGGGCACCTACAACATGCCGTCGACGCCGAGTGGAATTCCTTCCGCCAGCAGTGCCGGCGGTCTGTCAGCCGATGAGCAGTTGGATGGCCCGGTGCTGGCGTTGCTCACCACTGCCCAACAGCAGCAGTCGGGTGGCGATTTGAACGGCGCATCGTCGAGCCTCGAGCGCGCCCAGCGCGTGGCACCGCGTGAACCGCAAGTGCTATACCGCCTGGCTCAGGTTCGCATGGCCCAGGGCGATGCCCCGCAAGCAGAACAATTTGCCCGTCGCGGCCTGACCCTGGCCAATGGCCGTCCAGACCTGCAGGCCAGCCTGTGGAGCTTGATCGGTGATGCCCGCGAGAAGCAAGGCGATGCTGCCGGCGCCGCCCAGGCTCGGCAAAAAGCCAAGGTAAGCCTCTGATGGATGCACGCTTTCCGGCAATTGCCGAACAGTTGTTGTTGATCGAGCGTGAACTGCGCTTGCAGGGCTGGTGGGACGAAGTGTCCCCCAGTGCTGAAGCCTTGAGCAGTGTTGAGCCGTTTTCCGTCGACACACTGGACTTTCACCAGTGGCTGCAATGGATTTTCCTGACACGGATGAAGCAAATCCTCGAACAGGACCTGCCATTGCCCAATGCGTCGGGGATTCTGGAGATGGCCGAGATGGTTTACGCCGATCGGCCACTTGAGAGCCTTGGCCTGCGGACTGCGCTGAAAAAGTTCGATCAACTGATCGTCGACGCTCGTTAATTGCCTGGCTGCCGGTTTTTCCGGCAGTCTTGCGCATATTTCTACCGCTTTGCGCCATTCAGGCGAGTTTTATCCCTCATCAAGCCCCTTTCTTCTACGTTCTCATGCGCTTAGTTGGAAAAAAGCGCAATTATTGCTTGACTTGGAGGGGCTGAAACAGAAGAATCCAAAGTCCGCTGTAGAGGGACTGCCAGAAGCAGACCCACTCAGCAGATCATGAGGCGCATACCCGCGCCGACCTGTTACACCCGCAACGCGTTACCTCGCGCTGGGTGGGAAAATCCCGCAACACTTGGGACGCTCCCAATACTTGCTCAGTCAGTGCTGACGTAGTCGGCGACCACCGTCGCTCATGCTCTGCTGAGAAGTAAACCTATTAAGACCCGTCGGTTTTTAACGGACGGTATTCTGGCGTTTTAGAGGTGAACAACGTGGAGCTTTTATCTGGCGGTGAGATGCTCGTCCGCTTTTTGCGTGACGAAGGCGTCGACTATATCTACGGGTACCCAGGTGGTGCTCTGCTGCATGTCTACGACGCACTGTTCAAGGAACCGGCTGTTACCCACATCCTGGTTCGCCACGAACAAGCTGCTACCCATATGGCTGACGGTTACGCCCGTGCCACCGGTAAAGCCGGTGTGGTACTGGTGACTTCCGGCCCTGGCGCGACCAATGCCATTACCGGCATCGCGACGGCCTATATGGACTCCATCCCGATGGTGATCATTTCTGGCCAGGTGGCGAGCACCATGGTCGGTACCGATGCATTCCAGGAAACCGACATGATCGGTATTTCCCGGCCGATCGTGAAACACAGCTTCATGATCAAGCATGCCTCGGAAATCCCGGAAGTCATGAAGAAGGCGTTCTACCTCGCACAGTCCGGTCGCCCGGGTCCTGTAGTGGTCGATATCCCGAAAGACATGACCAACCCGGCGGAAAAATTCGAATACATCTTCCCGAAGAAAGCCAAGCTGCGCTCCTACAGCCCGGCCGTTCGCGGGCACTCGGGGCAAATCCGCAAGGCGGCAGAAATGCTGTTGGCGGCCAAGCGTCCGGTGCTCTACTCGGGTGGTGGGGTGATTCTGGGCGGCGGTTCTGCACCACTGACCGAACTGGCCAAGCTGCTCAACCTGCCAGTCACCAACACCTTGATGGGCCTTGGCGCGTTCCCGGGTTCGGACCGTCAGTTCGTCGGCATGCTCGGCATGCACGGCAGCTACACCGCCAACCTGGCCATGCACCATGCTGACGTGATCCTCGCCGTCGGTGCGCGGTTCGATGACCGGGTGATCAATGGCGCGAGCAAGTTCTGCCCGAATGCCAAGATCATCCACATCGATATCGACCCGGCATCCATCTCCAAGACCATCAAGGCCGACGTGCCTATCGTTGGTCCTGTGGAAAGCGTGCTGACCGAAATGGTCGCTGCGCTGAAGGAAATCGGCGAAGCCCCGAACAAGGATTCCGTTGCCAGCTGGTGGAAGCAGATCGACGAGTGGCGCGGTGATCGCGGCCTGTTCCCTTACGACAAGGGTGATGGCAGCGTCATCAAGCCACAGACCGTGATCGAAACCCTGTGCGAAGTGACCAAGGGCGATGCCTTTGTGACCTCCGACGTGGGCCAGCACCAGATGTTCGCGGCGCAGTACTACAAGTTCGACAAGCCTAACCGCTGGATCAACTCCGGTGGCCTGGGCACGATGGGCTTTGGTTTCCCTGCGGCCATGGGTGTGAAGCTGAGCTTCCCGGACACCGACGTTGCTTGCGTCACCGGCGAAGGCAGTATCCAGATGAACATCCAGGAACTGTCGACCTGCCTGCAATATGGCTTGCCGGTGAAGATCGTCTGCCTGAACAACGGTGTACTGGGCATGGTTCGCCAGTGGCAGGACATGAGCTACGGCAGCCGTCACTCCCATTCCTACATGGAGTCTCTGCCTGACTTCGTCAAATTGGTTGAAGCCTATGGCCATGTCGGCATGCGCATCACCGATCTGAAGGATTTGAAGCCGATGATGGAAGAGGCGTTCGCCATGAAGGACCGCCTGGTGTTCCTCGATATTCAGGTCGACACCAGCGAGCACGTCTACCCGATGCAGATCAAAGACGGCTCCATGCGCGATATGTGGCTGAACAAGACGGAGCGTACCTAATCATGCGGCACATTATCTCCCTGCTTCTGGAGAACGAACCGGGCGCTCTGTCACGTGTGGTCGGACTGTTTTCGCAACGCAACTACAACATCGAAAGCCTGACGGTGGCGCCGACCGAAGACCCGACCTTGTCGCGTCTGACGTTGACCACCGTTGGCCATGATGAGGTGATCGAGCAGATCACCAAGAACCTCAACAAGCTGATCGAAGTGGTCAAGCTGGTCGACTTGTCGGAAAGTGCCCACATCGAGCGTGAGCTGATGCTGGTCAAGGTCAAGGCTACGGGGGCACAACGGGCCGAGATCAAGCGCACTACCGACATTTATCGCGGGCAGATCGTCGATGTGAGCGCCAGCGTTTATACCGTTCAACTGACCGGTACAAGCGACAAGCTGGACAGCTTCATCCAGTCGATCGGGACGGCCTCGATTCTGGAAACTGTACGCAGTGGCGTCACCGGGATTGCTCGTGGCGACAAAGTACTCAGCATCTAACTCAAATTTAGCGAATGGCCTTAAACGGCCTGGATATATAGAGGAACCTCATGAAAGTTTATTACGATAAAGATTGTGACCTGTCGATCATCCAGGGCAAAAAAGTCGCCATCATCGGCTACGGTTCCCAGGGCCACGCCCAAGCGTGCAACCTGAAAGATTCCGGCGTTGACGTGACCGTTGGCCTGCGCAAAGGCTCGGCCACTGTTGCCAAGGCTGAAGCCCACGGCCTGAAAGTGACTGACGTTGCTTCTGCTGTTGCTGCTGCCGACCTGGTCATGATCCTGACCCCGGACGAGTTCCAGTCCGCGCTGTACAAGAACGAGATCGAGCCGAACATCAAGAAGGGCGCCACCCTGGCCTTCTCCCACGGCTTCGCGATCCACTACAACCAGGTTGTGCCGCGCGCCGACCTCGACGTGATCATGATCGCGCCGAAAGCACCGGGCCACACCGTGCGCTCCGAGTTCGTCAAAGGCGGCGGTATCCCTGACCTGATCGCGATCTACCAGGACGCCTCGGGCAACGCCAAGAACGTCGCACTGTCCTACGCTGCTGGCGTGGGTGGCGGTCGTACCGGCATCATCGAAACCACCTTCAAGGACGAGACTGAAACCGACCTGTTCGGCGAACAAGCCGTTCTGTGCGGCGGTACCGTTGAGCTGGTCAAAGCCGGTTTCGAAACCCTGGTTGAAGCTGGCTACGCGCCAGAAATGGCCTACTTCGAATGCCTGCACGAACTGAAGCTGATCGTTGACCTCATGTACGAAGGCGGTATCGCCAACATGAACTACTCGATCTCCAACAACGCCGAATACGGCGAGTACGTGACTGGCCCGGAAGTGATCAACGCCGAGTCCCGTCAGGCCATGCGCAACGCCCTGAAACGTATTCAGGACGGCGAATACGCCAAAATGTTCATCAGCGAAGGTGCAACCGGCTACCCTTCGATGACCGCCAAGCGTCGTAACAACGCCGCTCACGGTATCGAGATCATCGGCGAGCAACTGCGCTCCATGATGCCGTGGATCGGTGCCAACAAGATCGTCGACAAAGCCAAAAACTAAGTCGTACGGATCAAGGGAAAACGCGGCTTAGGCCGCGTTTTTTCGTTTGCGGGGCAGGTTCTGGTATAAAGCTGCATCGTTTGCGGGCGAACACTCGCCGCAAGTTTCTGTCGAAATTTTTCACACCGTTGCAAGGTAAAGTCCATGAGCGAACGTCCCGAAGAGCCAAACCAGGCCTCTGACGCCGAAAGCCTGCTACCGATCGATGAACATGTCGAAGAAGGGCACGATGCTGAAGGCCGTAAAGTCCGGCATCGTGGCATCTATCTTCTGCCCAATCTGTTCACCACTGCGAACCTGTTCGCGGGGTTCTACTCCATCATCAATTCCATGAGTGCCCAGAGTGCGTTGGCGGCCGGCGATGCGGCCGGGGCCAGCAAGTACTTTGGTTTTGCCGCGATAGCGATCTTCGTCGCCATGGTCCTTGATGGCCTGGATGGCCGGGTTGCGCGGATGACCAACACCCAGAGTGCCTTTGGCGCCGAGTATGACTCGCTGTCGGACATGGTTGCCTTCGGTGTGGCGCCGGCGTTGCTCGCATTTGCCTGGGCGCTGGGTGATATGGGCAAGGTTGGCTGGATGGTTGCCTTCATCTATGTGGCGGGCGCGGCATTGCGTCTGGCGCGCTTTAATACCCAGGTGGGGACTGCCGACAAGCGCTACTTCATTGGCTTGGCCAGTCCGGCTGCGGCGGGTGTGGTAGCCGGTATTGTCTGGGCATTCAGCGACTACGGTATCCAGGGTTCCAAGATGTCGTTCCTGGTGGCCTTGATGGTCGCGGCGGCCGGCATGCTGATGGTCAGCAACATCAAGTACAACAGCTTCAAGGAGCTGGACCTCAAGGGGCGCGTGCCGTTTGTGGCCATCCTGGCAGTGGTGCTGGTATTTGCCGTGGTCTTCAGTGATCCGCCGCGAATCCTGCTGTTGGCTTTCCTCGTCTATGCCGCGTCTGGTCCGGTGCAGTACTTGCTGCATCTTCGTCAGCGCAAAACGTTGCCTTAATGTAATTTCCCCCATACTCCGCAGTCTATTGGTGCATCTGTCCTCCAAAGCTGCGGAGTTGCCATGTTAATCAAGTTTCCTAAAGCGTCTGATTGCCAAGAATCGGACGTCACGCCTGAATCCCTCTATTTCTCTCGCCGCAGCTTGCTCGGTGGTGCGCTTGCCGGCCTGGCTGCCAGCAGCCTGCCGCGTTGGGCCAGTGCGGATGATGCGGCACGTTATGCCGATGTCGAGCCGGGCAATGCACCTGGCTGGTTTGCCGAAAAGCTCCCGGGTACCAAATGGCAGGCGATTACCGTCAAGGACGAGGCCATCACCCCTTTCAAGGACGCAACCCACTACAACAACTTCTATGAGTTCGGTACGGATAAGGGCGACCCTGCAGCCAATGCCGGGTCTCTGAAGACTGAGCCGTGGAGTGTGGTGATAGATGGTGAGGTCGCCAAACCTGGGCGCTATGCGCTTGAAGACTTCATGAAGCCCTATCAGTTGGAAGAGCGAATCTATCGACTGCGCTGTGTAGAGGCCTGGTCGATGGTCATTCCGTGGATAGGGTTCCCTATATCGGAACTGCTCAAGCACGTCGAGCCGACCTCGAACGCCAAGTACATTCGTTTTGAAACCCTGCAGGACCCCAAGAGCATGCCGGGGCAGCGGTCCAACTTCGCCTTGATCGACTGGCCTTATGTAGAAGGGCTGCGATTGGATGAGGCGATGAATCCCCTGGCGATCCTTGCGGTGGGCATGTATGGGCGGGAGCTGCCGAACCAGAACGGCGCGCCGTTGCGGTTGGTGGTGCCGTGGAAGTACGGATTCAAGAGCGTCAAGTCGATCGTACGCATCAGCCTGGTCAGCGAGCAGCCGAAAACCACCTGGCAAAGTATTGCCGCGAGTGAGTATGGGTTTTACGCAAATGTGAATCCTACCGTCGACCATCCGCGTTGGACCCAGGCGCGGGAGCGGCGGTTGCCCAGCGGGCTGTTCAGTCCCAATGTGCGTGAGACACAAATGTTCAACGGCTACGCCGATGAAGTCGCTTCTCTTTATACGGGCCTCGATCTGCGGAAGAACTATTGATGCGCTATCCGATCTGGCGCATCGGCGTCTTTATAGCAGCGGCGGTGTGGCCGCTGTTCTGGCTGTACGAGGCCTGGAGCTTTGCGCTGGGACCTGACCCGGGCAAGGTGCTGATGGATCGGCTCGGGCTTGGCACCTTGATTCTGTTGTTAATAACCCTGGGTATGACACCGTTGCAGAAGCTCAGTGGTTGGGCGGGGTGGATCGCCGTGCGACGGCAACTGGGATTGTGGTGCTTTGCCTATGTGGTTTTGCATCTCGCTGCTTACTGCGTGTTTATCCTTGGGTTGGATTGGTCGCAGTTGGGGGTTGAGCTACGGAAGCGGCCTTACATTATTGTGGGTACCTTGGGATTCCTTTCTCTATTGGTGCTGGCAGTCACCTCCAACCGATACAGCCAGCGTCGCCTTGGTGTGCGCTGGAAGAAACTGCATCGTTTGGTTTACGTGATTCTCGGGCTTGGTATGCTGCATATGCTGTGGATCGTGCGGGCAGATCTCAAGGAGTGGGCTATCTATGCATCTATAGGGGCGCTGCTTCTGGTCCTGCGTATACCGCCGGTGATGCGCCGAATTCCCCGTCTTATTGCTAAAAAACCATCTTCTGCAACAAAAGCGTAATTAACCCTTGACGGCAGATTCTGGAAGT
>NZ_JACAPT010000014.1:0-28397 GCF_013385565.1 Pseudomonas sp. E6002
CGAGTGGTGGGGCAAGAGCGTTTTGCTTACTTTTGCGCTGTTCAAAAGTGAGCCGCTGTAAGAGCGGAACCATAAGTGGCCGTTACCTAAATAACGGATATACACCCAAACCCCAGCCATAAAAAAAGGCACGACCCTCACAGGTCGCACCCTCTTCACAAGCCCAAGAGCTGTCAGCTACCCAAAGCCTTGGAAGCCAACCAGAACAACCCGGCCGAAAGGCCCACAGTCGCCGGCAGCGTCAACACCCAAGCCATCAGAATGGTCTTGACGGTGCCACCTTGCAGCCCGCTCTTGTTCGCCACCATGGTCCCCGCCACACCCGAAGACAACACATGGGTCGTGGAAACCGGCAAGCTGAAGATATTGGCCAAGCCAATCATGCTGGCCGTGGTGATCTGCGCCGACATACCCTGGGCATACGTCATGCCCTGCTTGCCGATCTTCTCACCAATGGTCAGCACCACACGCTTCCAGCCCACCATGGTGCCCAGGCCCAAGGCCAGTGCCACCGCCAGGATCACCCAGAACGGCGCGTACTCGGTGGTCGCCGTCAGGTCCTTGCGCAACTTGTCCAGGTCCGACTTCTCACGCGCATCCAGGCCTGGCAACTTGCCCACCTTCTTCGCGGTGTCATCCAGGCACAACAGATAACGACGCACTTCAATCCGATGCTCGGCGGTCAACGAATGGTAGTCAGAGACACCTTTCAAGGTCCCCAGCAGGGCGTTGATCGTCGGTTCAGTCTGCTGCGGATTGCACTGGAACTTGCCCGGCAAATCGTCTTTCACGCTTTTGCCCAGGGCCAGGAACTCACCGAGGGTTTCTTGATTGCGCTGGTAGAACTGATTCAAGTGCAGCGTGGCGTCGCGGGTGCGCTCGATCTGGTAAGTGGTGCTGCCCAGGTCCAGTACGAACTGCGCCGGCACGATACCGATCAGTACCAGCATGATCAGGCCAATACCTTTCTGCCCGTCGTTGGAGCCGTGCACGAAGCTCACGGCCATCGCCGAAATCACCAGGACCAGGCGGTTCCAGAACGGCGGGTGCTTCTTGTCGTCGAGCTTGCGGCGCTGATCCGGTGTCTTGTGCATCTTCGACAGCGGGCGCCACCATTTCAGGCCCAGCAGCACCAGGGCGGCAACCACGAAACCAGCCATCGGCGAGAACACCAGCGAAGCGCCGATATCGATCGCTTTCTGCCAGTTGACGCCGTCAGCCAGGGGAATGTCGTTGATCAGGGCGTTGGCCAGGCCGACACCGAGGATCGAACCGATCAGGGTGTGGGAACTGGACGCCGGGATCCCGAAATACCAGGTGCCGAGGTTCCAGGTGATCGCCGCTGCCAATAATGAGAAGACCATGGCCAGACCGTGGCCGGTGTTCACATTGATCAGCAACTCCACCGGCAGCAGGTGCACGATGGCATACGCAACACCGACCCCACCGAGCAACACGCCGAGGAAGTTGAACACCCCGGAGAAGAACACGGCCAGATGCGGAGGCATGGCTTTGGTATAGATGACTGTGGCAACCGCGTTAGCGGTGTCATGAAAGCCATTGATGAACTCGAAGGCGAGGACAAAGGCCAGGGCGAGCAACAGGCTCACTAGAACCCAAGCATCCAGTCCGCTGAATAAATCGATCATGAAGGTTTTCTGACCCGGTCGTAAGGGGGCGCGATTATGCCAGAAAACATCGGTAATCAATGCACTAGCTGCTCATCGGTAACATTCTTCAACGAAAAAAAATGGGGGGGAGGCGTGCATCCCGGTGTTTTCGGGGCTTTGGCAAGTGATTGATTTATATGGAGGATCCATCAAATTCGCGGGATAAAGCGCCGGAAGGGAATAACTGAAACAATCGTATGAAATTTCGCTAAGGCCACATAACGGGCTTCCCTCCACCAGCGTGGTACTGGCAGAGAGATGGCACCTTTGGAAGCTCAACCCGAAACGCTTATGGCTCTTCGGCTTTGAGGTCCTGTTCAATCTTTTGGATTTCCTGGGCAAAGGCCTGGTCGAGCAGGCTGGCTCGTTTGCGCCATGGCTTGCGTTCAGGTTCTGGCTGGGCGGCGTAGGTGGTGACTTCCCCGCCGTAAACATCCTTGTAACGTTGTTCCTGGCGCTCAAGTTCCGCGCGCAGTTCGTCTTTCGTCACATTGTTACCTAATTGAGTTGAGTTTGATTCCGGCGAAACGCGATGCCGGGAAGTCGCCCCCGGTATACCGTCAATCTGAAGATCAGCGTGGAAAGGTATACAGGAAAAACCACTTCTTTATTGCACGCGGCCACGATACCGGAGAAGAGCAGTTGTCGTAGCAACAGTTTTCTTGTCACAGCCACAAGCAGTTGGCAGGCATTCGAAATGTGTGTCAGGTACTTGCGGCGGAGCCTGCACGCAGCCGGTGCACGACTGGGTGAAATCTATCCTCGGGGTCAGGCGAGGCTGGCTCCTGCACAGGATGCATTATAGCCACGCGCTTGAATAACACTATCGCCAACAAGTTAAAAATCGTCAACTTCGTGTGAGGGTTTTGTTACGCAGGTGTGTGGGGTATTTGCTGAACTATTGGCGCCATAAATCGTGCAATGTTCTACAGGCGTTAATCAACCTTAACTTCTCTCGTACATCAGTCGATTCTGAAAGGCACTCAAATGGATGTAGAGGGGTTCCGGCACCGGTCGGCGGTGACAAATTGCGATAATCGAATGACCGTCCGATAATCGCCCAATGTTGGTTGCCCTGCCTTGTGCAGCCATTGCACGGCGGCTTGTAATAGCGGTCACCCTCCCGCAGCGGTTAAAAATAAGAGAAAGGACCCCAAATGAACGATCAATTGCGCAACTCCTTCGCATCAGTGGCGCCGCCGATCGTTGCGTCACCGGCCAAGCGCATCCAGGCGTTTACCGGTGATCCGGATTTCATGACCTCCCTGGCACGCGGCCTGGCCGTGGTGCAGGCATTCCAGGAGCGCAAGCGCCACCTGACCATCGCCCAGATCAGCCACCGCACGGAAATCCCCCGCGCTGCCGTACGCCGTTGCCTGCATACCCTGATCAAACTCGGCTACGCCACCACCGACGGGCGTACCTATTCGCTGTTGCCCAAGGTGCTGACCCTCGGCCACGCTTACCTGTCGTCCACGCCCCTGGCCGTTTCGGCGCAGCCGTACCTGGACCGCATGAGCGAGCAGCTCCACGAGGCGTGCAACATGGCAACCCTGGAAGGTGATGACATCCTCTACATTGCCCGCTCCGCCACCACCCAACGCCTGATTTCCGTCGACCTTTCCGTGGGCGGCCGTCTCCCGGCCTACTGCACCTCCATGGGCCGTATCCTGCTGGCGGCGCTGGATGACGCCTCGCTGCAGGACTACCTCGACCACGCCGACCTGCAAACCAAGACCAGCCGCACCCTCACCACCCCGCAAGCCTTGCTCGAATGCCTGCAGGAAGTGCGGCAGCAGGGCTGGTGCATTGTCGACCAGGAACTGGAGCAAGGGCTGCGTTCCATCGCCGTGCCGGTGTACGACGCTTCGGGCCAGGTCCTGGCGGCACTGAACGTCAGCACCCATGCCGGGCGGGTCAGCCGCAGCGAGCTGGAGCAGCGTTTCCTGCCGAGCATGCTCAGTGCCAGCCAGGAGCTGAGTGCGCAGCTGTTTGCGTAAGCTGTTCGGTGACCGCACAGATCCCGGCTGGATGAATTGACGGTGTTTCCCAAGGCTTATTAATGTGCGGCAGCGCTTCAAGGCGCCGCCCCAATAATAATGACGACTCAAGGTCGTTCGCCCGCCCATCGGTGTGGAAATAAAAATAATGAATCAGCCTTCACCTGCTGTCGGTACTTGCCTGGACGTTCAGTCCTTCATCAACGCCCAGCCGCTGTCGCGGTATCAGTGGCGAGTGGTGATCCTGTGTTTTCTCATCGTCTTCCTCGACGGCCTCGACACCGCCGCCATGGGCTTTATCGCCCCGGCGCTGTCCCAGGACTGGGGCATCGACCGCGCCAGCCTCGGCCCGGTGATGAGCGCCGCGTTGATCGGCATGGTCTTCGGCGCCCTGGGCTCCGGCCCACTCGCCGACCGCTTCGGGCGCAAGGTGGTGCTGGTGGGGGCGGTGCTGGTGTTTGGGGCCTTCAGCCTGGCCTCGGCCTACAGCAGCAACGTCGATCAACTGCTGATCCTGCGCTTCCTCACCGGTCTCGGCCTGGGCGCCGGCATGCCGAACGCCACGACACTGCTCTCCGAATACACCCCGGAACGCCATAAGTCGCTGCTGGTGACCAGCATGTTCTGCGGCTTCAACCTGGGCATGGCCGGTGGCGGGTTTATCTCGGCCAAGCTGATCCCGGCGTATGGCTGGCACAGCCTGCTGATGATCGGCGGCCTGTTGCCGCTGATCCTCGCGGTGGTGCTGCTGTTCTGGCTGCCGGAGTCGGCGCGTTACCTGGTGGTGCGCAATCGCGGCACCGACAAGGTGCGCAAGACCCTGGCGCCTATCGAGCCGGGTATCGTCGCCCAGGCCTCGAGCTTCAGCGTGCCCGAACAGAAAACCGTCAAGGCGCGCAACGTGTTCGCGGTGATCTTCTCCGGCACCTACAGCACCGGCACCTTGCTGTTGTGGCTGACGTATTTCATGGGCCTGGTGATTGTTTACCTGCTGACCAGTTGGCTGCCGACCCTGATGCGCGACAGCGGCGCCAGCATGGAACAGGCCGCGTTTATCGGTGCGTTGTTCCAGTTTGGCGGCGTATTGAGTGCGGTCGGCGTGGGCTGGGCGATGGACCGGTTCAATCCGCACAAGGTCATCGGCACTTTCTACCTGCTGGCCGGGGTGTTTGCCTACGCGGTGGGGCAGAGCCTGGGCAATATCACGCTGCTGGCGACCCTGGTGTTGATTGCCGGCATGTGTGTCAACGGTGCGCAGTCGGCGATGCCGTCGCTGGCCGCACGTTTCTACCCGACCCAGGGCCGCGCCACGGGCGTGTCGTGGATGCTCGGCATCGGCCGCTTTGGCGCGATCCTCGGGGCGTGGATGGGCGCGACCTTGCTGGGCCTGGGCTGGAACTTCGAACAGGTGCTGACCGCCCTGGTGATCCCGGCGGCATTGGCCACCACCGCGGTGGTGATCAAGGGCATGGTCAGCCACGCGGACGCCACCTGAAGCGATTTATTGTAGGAGCGAGCTTGCTCGCGAAGGTCTTGAACGATGACGTTGGCAGTCTGAATGAACGCGGTGTCTTCAAGTTTTTCGCGAGCAAGCTCGCTCCTACAGGGAAAGATAGCTTGCAAACAATCCGTTCGATAATCGAACACTCAGTCGATTATCGGATTGTTTGGCCCCGACCCCCGGCTTAATCTTCAAGCACTTCGGCGCTGCCTCCAGCGCCTTTTTCGATCGATACCGGGAGCCCACCCCATGGCTGAAATCCTTTCGCTGGCTGATGCGGTAAAGCAGTTCGTGAATGACGGCGACACCGTTGCACTCGAAGGCTTTACTCACCTGATCCCTACGGCGGCAGGTCATGAAATCATTCGTCAGGGCAAGAAAGACCTGACGCTGGTGCGCATGACGCCTGACCTGATCTACGACCAGTTGATCGGCGCCGGCTGTGCACGCAAGCTGATTTTCTCCTGGGGCGGCAACCCGGGCGTGGGTTCCCTGCATCGCCTGCGGGACGCCGTTGAAAAGCAATGGCCGCAACCGCTGGAGATCGAAGAGCACAGCCACGCCGACCTGGCCAATGCCTACGTCGCCGGTGCCTCCGGCCTGCCATTCGCGGTGCTGCGCGCCTACGCCGGCTCCGACCTGCCCAAGGTCAACCCGCTGATCAAGACCGTGACCTGCCCCTTCACCGGCGAAGTGCTGGCGGCCGTGCCGTCGGTGCGCCCGGACATCACCGTGATCCACGCGCAAAAGGCTGACCGTAAGGGCAACGTGCTGCTGTGGGGCATCCTCGGGGTGCAGAAGGAAGCGGCCCTGGCGGCCAAGCGCTGCATCGTTACCGTTGAAGAAATCGTCGACGACCTCAACGCGCCGATGAACGCCTGCGTGCTGCCGACCTGGGCCCTGACTGCCGTGTGCCATGTGCCGGGTGGCGCGCATCCGTCCTACGCCCACGGTTACACCGAACGTGACAACCGTTTCTACCAGGCCTGGGACCCCATCGCCCGGGACCGTGAGACGTTTACTGCGTGGATCAACGAATACATCCACGGCACCGCCAATTTCAGTGAATTCCAGGCCAAGCTGGCCACCGCGCAGGAGGCCAAATAATGGCTTACTCGACCAACGAAATGATGACCGTCGCCGCCGCGCGCCGCCTGAAGAACGGTTCGGTGTGCTTCGTCGGCATCGGCCTTCCCTCCAAGGCTGCCAACCTGGCGCGCCTGACGTCGTCGCCGGATGTGGTGCTGATCTACGAGTCCGGCCCGATTGGCGCCAAGCCTTCGGTGCTGCCGCTGTCCATCGGTGACGGCGAGCTGGCTGAAACCGCTGACACCGTGGTGCCGACCGGTGAGATTTTTCGCTACTGGCTGCAGGGCGGGCGCATTGACGTCGGCTTCCTCGGCGCGGCCCAGGTCGACCGTTTCGGCAATATCAACACCACCGTGGTCGGTGACTACCACCAGCCCAAAGTGCGCCTGCCAGGTGCCGGTGGCGCGCCGGAGATCGCCGGCTCCGCGAAGAGCGTGCTGATCATCCTCAAGCAGTCGGCTCGTTCGTTTGTCGACAAGCTGGACTTCATCACTTCGGTCGGTCACGGCGAAGGCGGTGACTCGCGCAAACGCCTGGGTCTGCCAGGCGCCGGTCCTGTAGGGATTATTACCGACCTGTGCATCATGGAGCCGGAGGAGGGCAGCCACGAATTTGTCGTCACCGCCCTGCACCCCGGCGTGACCCGTGAGCAAGTAGTGGCCGCCACCGGTTGGGCGATTCGTTTTGCCGACCAGGTGACTACCAGCGCCGAACCCACCGAGATTGAACTGACTGCCCTGCGCGACCTTGAGGCACGCACCGCTGCCGCCCACGGCCAAGCCCCCGGAGAAGCCTGATGCGCGACGTATTTATCTGTGACGCCATTCGTACCCCCATCGGCCGTTTTGGCGGTGGCTTGTCCACCGTGCGCGCCGATGACCTGGCGGCACTGCCGATCAAGGCGCTGATGGAACGCAACCCATCGGTGGACTGGAGCGCGGTGGACGAAGTGTTCCTCGGCTGCGCCAACCAGGCCGGCGAAGACAACCGCAACGTGGCGCGCATGGCGGCATTGTTGGCGGGCCTTCCGGAGAGCATTCCCGGCGTCACCCTGAACCGCCTGTGCGCTTCGGGCATGGACGCGATCGGCACGGCCTTCCGCGCCATCGCCAGCGGCGAGATGGAACTGGCGATTGCCGGTGGCGTCGAGTCGATGTCCCGCGCGCCGTTCGTGATGGGCAAGGCCGATGCGGCGTTCTCGCGCAACATGAAGCTGGAAGACACCACCATCGGCTGGCGCTTTATCAATCCGTTGATGAAGGCCCAGTACGGCGTCGACCCGATGCCGCAAACCGCTGACAACGTGGCCGACGACTATAAAGTCTCCCGCGCCGACCAGGACGCCTTCGCCCTGCGCAGCCAGCAACGTACGGCCGCTGCACAGGCCGCCGGTTTCTTCGCCGAAGAAATCGTACCGGTGCGTGTCGCCCACAAAAAAGGCGAAACCGTGGTCGAGCACGACGAGCATCCACGGGCCGATACCACCCTGGAAGCCCTGGCCAAACTCAAACCGGTCAACGGCCCGGACAAGACCGTCACCGCAGGCAACGCCTCTGGTGTGAACGATGGTGCCGCCGCGCTGATTCTGGCCTCTGCTGAAGCCGTCAAAAAACACGGCCTGACCGCCCGCGCCCGGGTGCTGGGCATGGCCAGCGCAGGTGTGGCGCCGCGTGTGATGGGCATCGGCCCGGTGCCGGCGGTGCGCAAACTGGTGGAGCGCCTGGGCCTGGCGGTAACTGATTTCGATGTGATCGAACTCAACGAAGCCTTCGCCAGCCAGGGCCTGGCCGTGCTGCGCGAGCTGGGGATTGCCGACGACGCACCGCAGGTCAACCCGAACGGCGGCGCGATTGCCCTTGGCCATCCGCTGGGCATGAGCGGTGCGCGCCTGGTACTGACCGCGCTGCATCAGCTGGAAAAAAACGGTGGCAGCAAAGGCCTGGCGACGATGTGCGTCGGTGTGGGCCAAGGCCTGGCCCTGGCGATCGAACGCGTTTGAGACCCACAAGAATAAAGAGGATTGCTCCATGAGTGACAAGCCCGGATACCGGCGCCCGCAAGCGGGTACTCAGCCTGATTACCTGCACCCGGCCTACCAGTCGACGAACCTGCGTTCGCCGTCCAAGCCGTTGGTGTTCCTGCCCCATTCCTTGTCGGAAATCACCGGCCCGACCATCGGCGCCGAGCGCGTCAACGAGAAGGACAACGACCTGACCGCCCAGCACGAAGGCGAGCCCCAGGGCGAACGCATCATCATTCATGGGCGCGTGCTGGATGAAAACGGCCTGCCCGTTCCCGGCATCCTCGTGGAAATCTGGCAGGCCAACGCTGCCGGCCGCTACAACCACAAGCGCGACCAGCACGACGCACCGCTGGACCCGAATTTCACCGGCACCGGGCGTACCGTCACCGACGCCGACGGCTGGTACCAGTTCCAGACCATCAAGCCCGGCGCCTACCCGTGGGGCAATCACCACAACGCGTGGCGCCCGGCGCACATCCACTTCTCGCTGTTCGGCCCGAGTGTGCTGACGCGGTTGGTGACGCAGATGTATTTCCCCGGTGACCCGCTGCTGGCCTATGACCCGATCTACAACTGCGTCCCGGACACGTCCGCCAAGGAACGCCTGATCGCCTCGTTCGATCTGGAAAAAACCATTCCGCACTATGCCCTCGGCTACCGCTGGGACATCGTCCTGCGCGGCCGCGACGCCACGCCGATGGAGAAATGAGATGAGCCTCAACGCGACTACTTCCCACACCGTCGGGCCGTATTACCACATCGGCCTGACCTGGCTGAACCGCGAAGACCTGACCGTTGCGGCCACCCTCGGCGAGCGCGTGGCGATCACCGGGCAGGTGGTGGATGGCAATGGCGATGTGGTCAACGACGCCATGCTGGAAGTCTGGCAGGCCAATGCGGCCGGCAAGTACGACCATCCCGAGGATGAGCAGGACAAACCGGTGGACCCGAACTTCGAAGGCTTCGGCCGGGTGCCGGTGGACGCTGAAGGGCGTTTTCGCTTTACCACCATCAAGCCGGGCAGTGTGCCGGGGTTGAAGGGCACGACCCAGGCGCCGCACCTGGTGGTGCTGGTGTTTGCCCGTGGGCTGGTGAAGCACCTGCTGACGCGGATTTACTTTGACGGTGAAGCGGCGAATGGGGATGACGCGCTGCTGGCGTGTGTGCCGCAGGAGCGCCGCCGCACGTTGATCGCCAAGGCGGATGCTGCGGGTGTGTATCAGTGGAATGTGATTTTGCAGGGCACAGACGAAGAGACGGTGTTCTTCGATTACTGAGTTGGCTGAGGATCTATCGCAGGCAAGCCAGCTCCCACAGGGGAATGCATTCCAAATGTGGGAGCCGGGCTTGCCCGCGATGAGGCCGGCCCAGGCAACAAATATCCAAAAGTCTGCTTGCGGAACATGGTTGTTGCAAAGTATGTCTAGGCTATAACCGTTCCCACTGAGTGAAAAAACATGACAACAAAAACCAGCCACTACACCGGAGAAGAACGCAGCAAAAGGATTTTTGCGATTGTCGGTGCCTCTTCCGGCAACCTCGTCGAATGGTTCGACTTCTACGTCTATGCCTTCTGCGCTATCTATTTCGCCCCGGCGTTTTTCCCGTCGGACGACCCCACCGTGCAACTGCTGAACACCGCCGGCGTGTTCGCCGCCGGCTTCCTGATGCGCCCCATCGGCGGCTGGCTGTTCGGCCGGGTGGCGGATAAACACGGTCGCAAGAATTCCATGATGATCTCGGTGCTGATGATGTGCGCCGGTTCCCTGGTCATCGCCTTTTTGCCCACCTACAAAGACATCGGCGCCTGGGCCCCGGCCCTGCTGTTGGTCGCCCGGTTGTTCCAGGGCCTGTCGGTAGGCGGCGAATACGGCACCACTGCCACCTACATGAGTGAAGTCGCCCTCAAGGGCCAGCGCGGGTTCTTCGCCTCGTTCCAGTACGTGACCCTGATCGGCGGGCAACTGCTGGCGGTGTTGGTGGTGGTGATCCTGCAACAGATCCTCACCGAAGAAGAACTGCGGGCCTGGGGCTGGCGCATTCCGTTTGTGATCGGCGCCATTGCGGCGGTGATCTCCCTGCTGCTGCGTCGCACCCTGAAAGAAACCACCAGCAAGGAAATGCGTGAAGACAAGGACGCCGGCAGCATTGCCGCGCTGTTCCGCGATCACAAGGCGGCGTTTATCACCGTGCTCGGCTACACCGCCGGCGGCTCGCTGATTTTCTACACGTTCACCACCTACATGCAGAAGTACCTGGTGAACACCGCCGGGATGCACGCCAAGACCGCCAGCTACATCATGACCGGCGCGCTGTTCTTCTACATGTGCATGCAGCCGGTGTTCGGCATGCTGGCGGACAAGATTGGCCGCCGTAACTCGATGCTGTGGTTCGGCGCCCTGGGCACGCTGTGCACTGTACCAATCCTGTTGACCCTGAAAACCGTCAGCAGCCCGTTCCTGGCTTTTGTGCTGATCACCCTGGCCCTGGCCATCGTGAGCTTCTACACCTCCATCAGCGGCCTGGTGAAAGCCGAAATGTTCCCGCCACAAGTACGTGCACTGGGCGTAGGCCTGGCGTATGCGGTGGCGAACGCGATCTTCGGCGGTTCGGCGGAATACGTGGCCTTGGGTCTCAAGTCCATGGGCATGGAGAACACCTTCTACTGGTACGTCACGGCGATGATGGCGGTGGCGTTCCTGTTCAGCTTGCGCCTGCCCAAAGAGGCGGCGTATTTGCACCACGATCTGTAACCGGCTGGCGCATGCCCGTTGCCGGGTATGCGCCACCTAGGGATGTGTTATGACGATGCGCACGAGCAACCAACTGTTCGACGCCTACTTCACCGCCAACGGCATGGCCGAAGTGTTCTGCGACCAGGGGCGTTTGCAGGGCATGCTGGATTTCGAAGCGGCGCTGGCCCGGGCCGAGGCTCAGGTCGGGTTGATCCCGCAAGCGGCCGTCGCGCCCATTGCCCAGGCCTGCCTGGCTTCTCTCTACGACGTAGATGCCCTCGGCGACGCCATCGCCACCGCAGGCAACTCTGCGATTCCCTTGGTCAAGGCCCTCGGCAAGTTGATCGCCAGCGAAGATGCCGGCGCCGAACGTTATGTGCATCTGGGCGCTACCAGCCAGGATGTGATGGACACCGGCCTGGTGCTGCAACTGCGCAGCGCAGTCGAGCTGATCGAACATGATCTGGCGCGGTTGGGAGACATTCTTGCCGCCCAGGCCCAGCGTTACGGGACAACTCCTTTGGCGGGCCGGACCTGGCTGCAGCATGCAACGCCGGTCACGCTGGGCATGAAGATCGCCGGTTGGCTCGGCGCAGTCACCCGCAACCGGCAACGTCTCAGTGAGCTGAAGCCGCGTTTGCTGGTGCTGCAATTTGGCGGTGCTTCCGGAACCCTGGCGGCCCTCGGCGAACAGGCGATGCCGGTGGCGCAAGCACTGGCCGCCGAGTTGCAGCTGGGCCTGCCGGAGCAACCCTGGCACACCCAGCGCGACCGCCTGGTGGAGTTTGCCTCGGTGCTCGGTTTGATCGCCGGCAGCCTCGGCAAGCTGGGTCGCGACATCAGCCTGCTGATGCAGACCGAAGCGGCGGAAGTGTTTGAGCCGTCGGCCCCCGGCAAGGGCGGCTCTTCGACCATGCCCCACAAGCGCAACCCGGTGGGCGCTGCCGTGCTGATCAGCGCTGCCACGCGAGTGCCCGGCCTGGTGGCAACGATGTTCAGCGCGATGCCCCAGGAACACGAACGCAGCCTGGGCCTGTGGCACGCCGAATGGGAAACCCTGCCGGAGATTTGCCGGCTGGTATCCGGTGCGTTGCATCAGGCGCTGCTGGTCAGCGAAGGCCTGGAAGTCGACCCCCGGCGCATGGTCCAAAACCTTGATCTGACCCAGGGCCTGATACTGGCCGAAGCGGTCAGCATCGTCCTCGCCCAGCGCCTGGGCCGCGAAACCGCGCACCATCTGCTGGAACAATGCTGCAAACGCGCCGTCGCCGACGGGCGCCACCTGCGCGCGGTGCTGGGGGATGAACCCCAAGTGACTGCCGAGCTTTCGGCGGCCGAACTCGATCGCCTGCTGGACCCGGCGCACTACCTGGGCCAGGCGCAAACCTGGGTCACCCGGGCCGTGGCCGAACATTTTGCTTTGACTGCCTGAGGAGGCTGCTGTGGGATTTGTACAACTCGCCGATGGCGAACTGAACTACCAACTCGATGGCCCCGAAGATGCACCGGTACTGGTGCTGTCCAACTCCCTGGGCACCGACCTGCATATGTGGGACATCCAGATCGAGGCGTTCACCCAGTACTTCCGGGTGCTGCGTTTCGACACCCGCGGCCATGGCAAGTCGCTGGTCACCGAAGGTCCCTACAGCATCGAGCAGTTGGGCCGTGACGTGTTGGCGCTGCTGGATGCGTTGCAGATCGAGCGCGCGCATTTCTGCGGGTTGTCCATGGGCGGCCTGATCGGCCAGTGGCTGGGGATCAACGCGGGTGAGCGTTTGCGCCGGCTGGTGGTGTGCAACACCGCCGCGAAGATCGGCACGCCCGAGATCTGGAACCCGCGGATCGAGATGGTCCTGCGCGACGGTGCGGCCGCGATGGTTGCCCTGCGTGATGCGTCAATTGCCCGCTGGTTCACCGCCGACTTCGCCGAGGCTCATCCTGACCAGGCCAAGCTGATCACCGATATGCTGGCGGCGACTGATCCCCAGAGTTATGCCGCAAACTGCGCGGCCGTGCGCGACGCGGATTTCCGCGAGCAACTGGCGTCGATCAAGGTGCCGACCCTGGTGATCGCAGGCAGCGAAGATGCGGTGACGCCGCCGGCGGGTGGGCACTTTATCCAGGCGCATGTGCAGGGCGCCGAGTATGCCGAGTTCTATGCCGCGCACTTGTCCAACGTGCAAGCCGGTGCGGCGTTCAGCGACCGTGTGCTGGAATTTCTGCTATCGCGCTGAGTATCGCTGAACCCTGTGGCGAGGGAGCTTGCTCCCGTTGGGCTGCGTAGCAGCCCCTGAGCAGCCGCAACCCAACTATTTGTAAAACCCTGCAGCGGCCTCACTGGGGTCGCTGCGCGACCCAACGGGAGCAAGCTCCCTCGCCACAGGTATGTGCCTGTCGTCACCGTTGCATGAGGAGCGTTTTGTGGACGAGAAACAACGTTATGCCGAAGGCCTGCAAGTGCGCCGCGAAGTGCTGGGCGACGCCCACGTCGACCGCAGCCTCAACGCCCTGACCGAGTTCAACAGCGAGTTCCAGGAAATGATCACCCGCCACGCCTGGGGTGATATCTGGACCCGCCCGGGGCTGCCGCGGCATACCCGCAGCCTGATCACCATCGCCATGCTCATCGGCATGAACCGCAGCGAAGAGCTGAAGCTGCACCTGCGCGCCGCCGCGAGCAATGGTGTGACCCGCGCCGAGATCAAGGAAGTGCTGATGCAGAGCGCGATCTATTGCGGGATCCCGGCGGCCAATGCGACGTTTCACTTGGCCGAGTCGGTGTGGGATGAGTTGGGGGTAGAGTCGCGCGCCTAGTGCGAGTCAGCGTCCCACACCCAATTCCACACACCTGGCAGGTGCACCACTTCGTCGGCGCTTTTTACCGTGCGGGCCATGGCGGCTCGCTGCAAGGTTGCCCGGTCGGTGTAGAAAGGCTGTGTGGCGAGGGGCACGCCATTGATATGGGCGCTGTCCAGCAGGATTTGCAGGTATTCCTTCAAGTGCCAGGCGGTGTAGCGGTTGATATCGTGGAAGGTCACCACCACCGGGATCACGCCGTCCACCGTCGGTAATTCGCCTTTGGCGATACGCTCGCGCACCACCGAGAGTTGGCGTATCAGGTTTTCCCGTCGACGCGGGCTGCCGTTGAACACCCAGATCACCCCATCGTTTGCACTCAGGTCGGTCAGCAACACATGCATGCCGTGTTGCTGATAGGCGGAGAAGGTGCGCTTGTCGTAGTTCCAGAACGGCGGGCGTACCAGTGTGGGCGGTTGGCCGGTGATGGCGGTGAGGGTCGACGAACCCAGGCTGAGGTAGTGCTCCAGTTCAGCCGGATTCTGCAAGCGATGGTTGCTGTGCCACGGGGTCGCGGTGTGGAAGCCCAGGATATGGCCGGCCGCGTATTCGCGCTCCATGGTCTTGTAGCCCCGCGGGTTGCCGCCGGAGCGGGGCGCCTCGGTCTGCAGGAAGAACACCGCCTTGATCCCCGGCTGTATCGGGTTGTTCGCCAGGTCCGCCATCACCGAACGGCTGGGGTTCATGAAGCCCGAGGCGCTGGGGCCGTCATCGAAGGTCAGCAAAAAACGGATCGGCGCCTCGGTTTTCAGGCGTTGTTCAGTTTGCGGTGTCAGCGCCAGAGGCGGGCCGATGCAACCGCTGAGGCTCAGGGCCAGGGCTAGTGCGGCCGATACGGTGGCGAAGTGTTTCATGGCGGACTCGAATGACATTGGCTGCTGGGGCGGGTCATCCATGACACGCGCGCACCATACAACAAGACTGTCGAGGCTTTACAGCAGGCTTATCGGGTAACTGACGATCAACCGGTTTTCATCAAACTCGTTGTTGTTGTAGTCCCGGCGCATGCTGGAGTTACGCCAGCGCACATTGAGATTCTTCAGCGCTCCGCTCTGCACCACGTAGGCCACTTCACTTTCCCGTCCCCATTCCTTGCCATCGGTCACCGTGCCGCTGTGTACGTTGCTGCCGCTGATGTAGCGGTTCATCAGCGTGAGGCCCGGAATACCCAGGGCGGCGAAGTTATAGTCATGGCGTACCTGCCAGGATTTTTCCTGGGCGTTGTCGTAGCTGGCGTTGTAGCTGTCGTTGGCCAGGGTGCCGCCGCTGGTGCCGTTGACGCGCATCCAGGCGCTGTTGCCGGTGAGTTTTTGCAGGCCGACGTAGAACGTGTTGCCGCCGTATCGGGCCGAGAACAGTCCGGACCAGGTCTTGTTGTCGAGGTCTCCGGCGCGGGCGCTGCCGTCGTCCTTGCCGTAGAAGAACCCGAGGTTGGCGCCCAGGGTCCAGTCGCCCACCGGTTGGCTGTGGATCAGGTTGAGGTATTGCTGGCTGTAGATGTCCTTGAGTTGGGCGTTCCACACACCGACCAGGGTGCGTTTGTCGTTGAAGGCATATTCGCCGCCCTGGAAGTTGAAGCGGTCGGAGGTGAACGCGGTTTTCCCGAACATGGACATGTCGGTCATGCTGCTGTCGTCCCGTGGGCTGTTGGCGCGGAACTGGCCGCCGTACAGGGTCAGGCCGTCGATTTCCTTGGAGGTGATTTGCCCGCCGCGCAGGGTTTGCGGGAGCGAGCGGCCATCGTCCGAACGCAGGATCGGCAGCACCGGCATCCATTCGCCGACTTTCACTTCTGTCTTTGAAACCCGTGCCTTGAACGCCACGCCCAGACGCCCGAATTCATCCGCCGGGCGGCCATCGTGGTCCAGCGGCAACAGCTGGGTGCCACCCGTGCCGCGTCCGCCATCGAGCTTCAATGAGTACAGGCCCAGTACATCCACGCCGAAACCGACGGTGCCCTGGGTGAAGCCGGATTTGGCGTCGAGGATGAAGCTTTGCGTCCACTCCTGTGCGCCGCCCTGGGTCTTGCTGGGGTTGGTGTAGTTGCGGTTGAAGAAGAAATTACGCAGGTTGAGGTTGGCGCTGGCGTCTTCCAGGAAGCCGTGTTCTTCAGCGACAACGGGGAGGGCAATGCTGGCGACAGCGGTTGCCAGCAAAAGCCGGCGCGGGTCGAAAGTGCTCATGGTGTCAGACCTGTTGTTATTGGGGTTATGCAGGTGGCGGCCATGGTGCGGGGCGGTGCGGGGGCGATGAAAGTGGGGGAGAGCGGGTTGTGGGCGATGATCGAACGCAAAGTCATGGGCGTAAAAAAACCGCTTCCTGGGCGGGAAGCGGTTTTTGTTTACTGCGCCACTATCAGAACAACTTCAAGGGCGGTGCTTCTTCTTTCAACGGTTCGTTCTTCGCGGTCTGTTCGTTCCAGCCACCACCGAGGGCCTTGTACAGGTTGACCTCGCTGTTGAGCTGCGCCAGGCGGTCGGTGATCAGCGATTGCTGGGCACTGAACAGTTGGCGCTGGGCGTCGAGGAACGTCAGGTTGCTGTCGACACCAATACGGTAGCGACGCTCGGCCAGGCGGTAGTAATCCTGGTTGGCCGCGACGAAGCCACGTTGGGCGTCCAGTTGCTGCTTGTAGGTCTCGCGGGCGGCGAGGCCGTCGGAGACTTCCTGGAAGCCGGTCTGGATGGCTTTCTCGTAGTTGGCGACGTTGATCTCTTTCTGGATTTTCGAGTAATCCAGGCTGGCGCGCAGGCTGCCGGCGTTGAAGATCGGGATGTTGATCTGCGGTGCAAACGACCAGGTACCCGAACCGCCCTTGAACAGGCCGCCCAGGGTCGGGCTCGCGGTGCCGGCGCTGGCGGTCAGGGTGATGCTCGGGAAGAACGCAGCGCGTGCCGCACCGATGTTGGCGTTGGCCGCCTTGAGGTTGTACTCGGCCTGCAGGATGTCGGGACGACGTTGCAGCAGGTCCGATGGCAGGCCGGCCGGTACTTCGCTCAACAGGTCATCAGCCAATGGCCGGCTGACGATGTTCGCCGGCAGGCCGGTACCCAGCAGCAGGGTCAGGTTGTTTTCGTCCTGGGCCACCTGGCGGGTATAACGCGCCAGTGCAACCCGGGCGTTTTCCACCGAGGTACGGGCCTGGCTCAGGTCCAGGGCCGAAGCCACGCCGACTTCATTGCTGCGCGAGGTCAGTTTGAAGCTCTGCTCGTACGCGCCCAGGGTGTCCTGGGTGAGCTTGAGCAGCTCCTTGTCGGCCTGCCAGGTCAGGTAGGCGTTGGCCACGCTGGCCACCAGGCTGATCTGGGTGGTGCGGCGCGCTTCTTCGGTCGCGAAGTATTGTTGCAGCGCTTGTTCGCTCAGGCTGCGTACGCGGCCGAACAGGTCCAGCTCATAAGAACTGATCCCGAGGCCCGCCGAGTATTGGCTGGTGATGCCCGCTTCGCCGGTCTGCGACAGCTTGGCCGGGGTGCGCGTACGGCTGCCGCTGCCCGTGGCCGAAACCGCCGGGAACAGGTCGGCGCGCTGGATCTGGTACTGCGCGGCATACGCATCGATGTTCAGGGCCGCGACACGCAGGTCGCGGTTGTTCACCAGGGCGGTCTGGATCAGCTGTTGCAGGGCAGGGTCATGGAAAAACTGCTTCCAGCCCTGCTCGGCAGCCGCCTGGCCCGGCGCCTGGGCCGACGAATACGCCGGCCCCTGCGGGAACTGCGCGGCTACCGGCGCTTCAGGGCGCTGGTAGTCCGGGATCAGCGAGCAGCCACTGAGCACGAATGCCGTGACAGCTAAGGAAAGTAGCGACTTGCTCATTGGCCAGCCTCTTTAGGAGTTTGCTTGGGTTCAGTCTTTTTACGCTCGCCAGCGGAGGACACGGTTGCGAAGAACAGGGGTACCCAGAAGATCGCGAGGACCGTGGCGGTGATCATACCGCCAATTACGCCCGTACCGATGGCGTGCTGGCTACCTGAGCCGGCACCGGTGGAAATTGCCAGGGGCAGTACGCCGAGCATGAACGCCATGGACGTCATGATGATCGGTCGCAGACGCATGCGGGATGCCTCGATGGCCGACTCGACAATGCCTTTGCCCTGCTCGTGGAGCTCCTTGGCGAACTCCACGATCAGGATGGCGTTTTTCGCTGCCAGACCCACCGTCACCAACAGGCCCACCTGGAAGAACACGTCGTTGGACAGTCCCCGCAGGCTGGTGGCGATCAACGCACCGATCACACCCAGCGGTACAACCAGAATCACCGCAATCGGGATCGACCAGCTTTCGTACAGTGCCGCGAGGCAGAGGAACACCACCAGCAGCGACAGGGCGTACAGCGCAGGTGCCTGGGAGCCGGACAGACGTTCTTCATACGACAGACCGGTCCAGGAGTAACCAACGCCAGCCGGCAGGTCCTTGGCAATGCGTTCGACTTCCGCCATCGCATCACCGGTACTGTAGCCAGGTGCCGGGGTACCGAGGATTTCCATCGCCGCTACACCGTTATAGCGCGAGAGTTTCGGCGAACCGAAGATCCACTTGCCCGAAGAGATGGCCGACAGCGGCACCATCTTCCCGGACGTGCTGCGCACGTACCATTTGCTCAGGTCTTCCGGAGACATCCGGCTGGCGGCGTCACCCTGTACATACACCTTCTTCACACGACCACGGTCGATGAAGTCGTTGATGTAGCTGCCACCCAAGGCGATTGCCAGGGTCTGCTGGATGTCTGCCAGGCTGATGCCCTGGGCACTGGCCTTCTCGTCGTCAACGGTCAGCTCGTACTGCGGCTCATCGTTCACGCCGTTGGGGCGCACGCCCGCCAGGATCTTGCTTTGTGCCGCGGCACCCAGGAACTGGTTACGCGCATCCATCAGCTTCTGGTGGCCGACGCCGCCCTGGTCTTGCAGGAACACGTCGAAACCGGTGGCGTTACCCAGTTCGAGTACCGAAGGTGGCACCACGGCAAATACCATGGCGTCCTTGAAGGCCCCGAAGAAGTAACCCTGGGCACGCTTGGCAACCTCAAATACCGACTGGCTCGAGTCACGCTCGTCCCACGGCTTGAGCATCACGAATGCGAGGCCCGAGCTCTGGCCACGACCGGCGAAGTTGAAGCCGTTCACGGTAAACACCGATTTGACAGCCTTGCCTTCGCCTGGCTCGCCTTCCTTGTCGTTCAACAGGTAGGCGCGCATATCGTCGATGACTTTCTGCGTACGTTCAGCCGAAGAACCCACCGGCGTTTGTACCTGGGCAAAGATCACGCCCTGGTCTTCCTCTGGGAGGAACGCGCTTGGAATGCGGGTGAACATCCAGATCATGCCGGCAAGGATCAGGGCATAGACCACGAACGCCGGGAACTTGTGCTTGATCATGTTACCGACGCCGCGCTCGTAGCTCAGTACGCCACGGTCGAAGGTACGGTTGAACCAGCCGAAGAAGCCGCGCTTGGGTTGGCCGTGTTTTTCCGGGTCAATCGGCTTGAGCATGGTGGCGCACAAGGCCGGGGTGAAGACCAGGGCAACCAGTACCGACAGCGCCATCGCCGAAACGATAGTGATGGAGAACTGGCGGTAGATCACACCGGTGGAACCACCGAAGAACGCCATTGGCAGCAATACCGCCGACAGCACCAGGGCGATACCCACCAGGGCCCCCTGGATCTGGCCCATGGACTTGACCGTCGCCTCCTTGGGCGACAAGTGCTCCTCGGCCATTACCCGCTCGACGTTCTCCACCACAACGATGGCATCGTCCACCAGCAAGCCGATGGCCAGGATCATGCCGAACATGGTCAGGGTGTTGATGGTGAAGCCGAACGCAGCGAGGATCCCGAAGGTACCCAGCAATACCACCGGTACGGTCATGGTGGTGATGATGGTGGCGCGGAAGTTCTGCAGGAACAGGAACATCACCAGGAACACCAGCACGATCGCTTCGATCAGGGTGTGAACCACACCGGAGATCGATTCGGTCACAACCGGCGTGGTGTCATACGGCACCACAGCCTTCATGCCAGGCGGGAAGAACGGTTCGAGGGACGCAACCGTTTCGCGAATCGCCTTGGCGGTGTCCAGTGCGTTGGCACCGGCTGCCAGCTTGATCGCCATACCGGAAGCCGGCTTGCCGTTGAACTGTGCGCTGATGCTGTAGTTCTGGCCGCCCAGTTCGATACGCGAAACGTCACCCAGGCGAACCTGGGAACCGTCGGTATTGACCTTCATCAGGATATTGCCGAACGCTTCAGTGGTTTGCAGACGCGTCTTGCCGATGATGGTGGCGTTCAACTGAGTGCCGGGCAGGGCAGGCAGGCCGCCGAGTTGGCCGGTGGCCACCTGGACGTTCTGCGCCTGGATGGCGTTGCTGACATCCACGGGCGTCAGCTGGTAGTTGTTCAGCTTGGCCGGGTCGAGCCAGATACGCATGGCGTACTGGGAACCGAACACCTGGAAGTCGCCCACACCGGCGGTCCGGGAAATCGGGTCCTGGATGTTGGAAACGATGTAGTTGGAAAGGTCATCCTTGGTCATGCTGCCGTCTTCCGACACCAGACCGATCACCATCAGGAAGTTCTTCACCGACTTGGTAACGCGGATACCCTGCTGCTGTACTTCTTGTGGCAGCAGCGGGGTCGCCAGGTTGAGCTTGTTCTGTACCTGAACCTGGGCGATGTCCGGGTTGGTACCCTGGTTGAACGTCGCGGTGATGGTCATGCTGCCGTCGGAGTTACTGTCCGAGGCGACATAACGCAGGTTGTCGATACCGTTGAGCTGTTGTTCGATCACCTGCACCACGGTGTCCTGCACGGTTTGTGCAGACGCGCCCGGGTAGGTCACCTGGATATCAATGGCGGTTGGCGCGATGGCCGGGTACTGGTTGATGGGCAACTTCAGGATCGACAGTGCCCCGACCAGCATGATCACCAGGGCAATTACCCAGGCGAAAATGGGACGGTCGATAAAAAATTTCGACATGAATTACTCCCCTTGACCAGCAGCGGCAGCAGGAGCAGCAGCGGAACCGGCGGGTTTGGCGTTATCAGCGTCCTTGACCTTGACTTCGATGCCCGGCTTGATGAATTGCAGGCCTTCGGTGATCACACGGTCACCGGCGTTCAGGCCTTTTTCCACCAGCCAGTAGGCGCCGGTAGTACGGTTGGCCACCAGTACACGTTGCTCGACCTTGTTGTCCTTGTTCACCACCAGCGCGGTCGGGATGCCCTTCAGGTCGCGGGTCACGCCTTGCTGTGGTGCCAGGATGGCCTTGCTGTTCACACCGGCTTGCAACTGCGCGTGGACGAACATGCCCGGCAGCAGGGTGTGGTCAGGGTTCGGGAACACGGCACGCAGGGTCACGGAACCGGTGGTTTCGTCGACCGAGACTTCGGAGAATTCCAGCTTGCCTTCCACGCCGTAGGCGGTGCCGTCTTCCAGGGTCAGCTTGACCTTGGCCGCGTTTTCGCCGGCTTTTTCCAGTTGGCCGCTTTCCAGGTCGCGACGCAGTTTCAGCATCTCGGCAGAGGACTGCGTGACGTCGACGTAGATCGGGTCCAGTTGCTGGATCACTGCCATGGCGTCGGTCTGGCCGTTGCTGACCAGCGCGCCTTCGGTGACCGAAGAGCGACCGATACGCCCGGAGATCGGGGCAAACACCTTGGTGTAGCGCACGTTGATCTGGGCCGTTTGCACGTTGGCTTCAGAGGTCATGCGGTTGGACACGGCGGTGTCGTATTCCTGGCGGCTGACGGCCTGCTCATCGACCAACTGCTTGTAGCGATCGGCAATTGATTTGGTCTGGGCGAGGTTGGCCTGGGCGCTTTTCAGCGAGGCGTCATACACCGACGGATCGATCTGATAGAGCTGCTGGCCTTCCTTGA
The DNA here is from genome assembly GCF_013385565.1 of Pseudomonas sp. E6002. Classification (NCBI taxonomy): domain Bacteria; kingdom Pseudomonadati; phylum Pseudomonadota; class Gammaproteobacteria; order Pseudomonadales; family Pseudomonadaceae; genus Pseudomonas; species Pseudomonas sp. E6002. The sequence goes on from NZ_JACAPT010000014.1 coordinate 21,748, forward strand.
CGTCGCCCCCTTCCTTGAACAGACGCTTGAGAATGATGCCGTTGACCTGAGGGCGAACCTCGGCAATGCGGTAGGCTGTGGTGCGGCCTGGCAGCTCGGATGTCAGGGTAAAGGCTTGAGGTTGAATAGTGACCACGCCGACCTGAGGGGTTTGAGCGGGCGGAGCCGCTTCTTCCTTTTTACATCCGCTGAGCAGCGATGCCAGGGCGACGGCAGTAACCAGGGCGGTAACAGCTGGCTTAAGTTGCATGAAGATCCTCGGGTCAGGCGCGCAGAGTGCGCACAAGAAGTGTGGAAGGGTAAAAAACAGGCACTGAGTGGATAAGTAGCTTGCTACGCAATATACTTACGTTCATGGTTGTTTGTAAACTCTTGACAGGCTTCGCGGAATGTTGACAAAGCAGCGTCCAAAGCCTCGATTCTAGTACGTTCGGCGCCCTTGACGGCGTCGTCCCACAATTATTCAGATGGTCGTTAGCGGCGGTTGAGTCTGCGTTACCGATCACCCCAAGTCTCCTGATTGAGGTTTTACTGCCATGGTTCGTCGTACCAAAGAGGAAGCTCAGGAAACGCGCAGCCAGATTCTTGAAGCGGCCGAGCAGGCCTTCTACGAGCGCGGGGTTGCGCGTACCACGCTGGCGGATATTGCCGCGCTGGCAGGCGTGACACGTGGTGCCATCTACTGGCATTTCAGCAACAAGGCCGACCTGGTGCAGGCGATGCTCGATACGCTGCACGAGCCGCTGGATGAATTGGCCAGGGCCAGTGAGAGCGAGGACGAGGTCGATCCGCTGGGTTGCATGCGCAAGCTGCTGATTCATCTGTTCCATCAAGTGGCCCTGGACCCTAAGACCCGGCGCATCAATGAGATTTTGTTTCATAAGTGCGAATTCACCGATGAAATGTGTGATCTGCGCCGTCAGCGCCAGACCGCCAGCCTCGAATGCAACCTGCGCATCGGGCTGACCTTGCGTAACGCGGTCCATCGCGGGCAGCTTCCGGAGAATCTCGACACCGTACGTGCCGCGGTGTGCATGCACGCCTATATCGACGGAATTCTCGGCCAGTGGCTGCTGGTGCCCGACAGTTTCCAGTTGGCCCAGGACGCAGAGCGCTGGGTCGATATCGCGTTGGACATGCTGCGCTTGAGCCCTGGCCTGCGCAATTAAGACAAAATGCGTAATTGCGACCAGTTGTGTCAACAATAAACACCGGGGCTGGTCAATCAGGCTTTTCCCTGATTTTGTGGGGTGACGTTATATACGGGCTGGCGGGCGGTTGATAGGTAGTTGGCTAAGTATTTTGTAGCAATATTGTTGCAAGGCTGTGAAGGAATGTTTCCTGCGGCCCATAAAAAAGCCCCGGCTCTCGCAAGTCGGGGCTTTTTCGTTTCAGCAGATCAGAGTGCCAGGGTCGGGTAGTCGATGTAGCCGACCGGGCCTTTGGCGTAGAAAGTCTCTGGATGTGCTTCGTTCAGCGGTGCATCGGCCTTCAGGCGAGCCGGCAGGTCCGGGTTGGCGATGAACGGCACGCCGAATGCCACGGCGTCAGCCTTGCCCGAAGCCAGCCACGCGTTGGCGCTGTCCTTGGTGAAGCGTTCGTTGGCGATGTACGGGCCACCGAAGGCGGCTTTCAGTTGTGGGCCGAGGCTGTCGCCCGCTTCCTTTTCACGGGAGCAGATGAACGCGATGCCACGCTTGCCCAGCTCTTTGGCGACGTAGGTGAAGGTTTCCGACAGGTTGGCGTCGCCCATGTCGTGTGCGTCGGCGCGTGGTGCCAGGTGCACACCGACGCGACCGGCGCCCCAGACTTCAATCACGGCGTCAGTGACTTCGAGCAGCAAGCGTGCGCGGTTTTCCAGGGAGCCGCCGTAGTTGTCGGTGCGCTGGTTGGTGCTGCTTTGCAGGAACTGATCGAGCAGGTAGCCGTTCGCACCGTGGACTTCCACGCCGTCAAAGCCGGCGGCCTTGGCGTTCTCGGCGCCTACGCGGTAAGCGTCGACGATGTCGGCGATTTCAGCGACTTCCAGGGCGCGCGGGGTAGGGTAGTCGGCCAGTGGACGCACCAGGCTGACGTGGCCCTTGGCTGCGATGGCGCTTGGGGCAACCGGTGCTTCGCCGTCCAGGTACGACTCGTGGGAGATCCGGCCCACGTGCCACAGTTGCAGGAAGATCTTGCCGCCTGCACCGTGCACGGCCTTGGTCACATTGGCCCAGCCGCGAACCTGGTCGTTGGACCAGATGCCCGGGGTGTCCGGGTAACCCACGCCCATTGGCGTTACGGAGGTGGCTTCGCTGAGGATCAGCCCGGCGGAAGCGCGTTGGACGTAGTACTCAGCCATCAGCGCATTGGGCACGCGACCGGCGTCGGCACGGCAGCGGGTCAGCGGCGCCATGATGATGCGGTTCGACAGTTCCAGGTCGCCCAGTTTGATCGGATCGAAAATAGTCGTCATGGGATAACACCCTTCTCTTTAGTTGATCAGTTAGTCGCGGGGGCCAGGTCGGCATCGCCGGTCTGACGGAAAGTAATCAGGGTCACCAGCAGCGCGAGCACGGCCAGTGCAGCAGCGGCCAGGGGCACGCTGGTCAGGCCGAAGCCGTGGGCAATCACGCTGCCGCCCACCCAGGCGCCGAGGGCGTTGCCGATGTTGAAGGCGCCGATGTTCAAGGTGGACACCAGGTTCGGTGCGGCCTTGCCGAAGGTCACCACGTTGATCTGCAGTGCCGGTACGGCGGCAAACGAGGCGGTGGCCCAGAGAAACAGGGTGATTTCAGTCGGGATCACGGCGACGCTGGTCCAGGTCAGGACGGTGGACACCACCGCCATGCTGATGAACACGCCGATCAGGGTGGCAGCCAGGCGCTTGTCTGCCAGCTTGCCGCCGATAATGTTGCCGACGGTCAGGCCCAGGCCGATCAGCAGCAGGGTCCAGGTCACGCCTTTGGGCGAAACACCGGTGACGTCCCCCAGCAGCGGCGCGACGTAGGTGAAGAGGGTGAACATCGAGGCAGCGAACAGCGCGGTCATGCTCAGCGACAGCCAGATGCCGGCGCCTTTGAGTGCTCTGAGCTCGGCGCGCATGTCGAGTTTTTCCTCGTCACGCTTGGCCGGCAGGAAGCGGATCAGGCCGATCAGGGCGATCACCCCAATCACCGTCACGGCCCAGAAGGTCGAGCGCCAGCCGGCTTCCTGACCCAGCGCGGTGCCCAGCGGTACGCCGAGCACGTTGGCCAGGGTCAGTCCGGTGAACATCAGCGCCACGGCCGAAGCACGCTTGTTGGCCGGCACCAGGTTGGCGGCGACCACCGATCCGATACCGAAGAAGGCGCCGTGGCACAGCGCGGTGACCACACGGGCAAACATCAGCACGTTGTAGTCGCTGGCCAGGGCGCAGAGCAGGTTGCCGATGATAAAGATGCCCATCAACGCTACCAGGGCGGCCTTGCGCGGCAGCTTGGCGGTGGCCAGTGCCATGAAGGGGGCACCGATGGCCACGCCCAGGGCGTAGCCGGTCACCAGCCAGCCGGCGCCGGGAATCGATACACCGAGGTCGGCCGCCACATCGGGCAACAGGCCCATGATGACGAACTCGGTCGTACCGATGGCGAAGGCGCTTAAGGCCAGGATGAGTAGCGAGAGAGGCATTGATGGGTCCTTGTTACAGCGGTGCGCTGAGTTCTTCGGTGAGCGCTTTGAGGAAGGCTTGGATCACGTCCTCATTGCGTTTGAAAAAGTGCCATTGGCCGGCCTTCTGGCTGCTGATCAGCCCCGCCCGTTGCAGGTTCGCCAGGTGCGCCGACACGGTGGACTGAGACAGCCCGCAGCGCTGGTCGATCTGCCCGGCGCAAATGCCGTATTCGTGGTTGTGCAGCTGCTCGGGGAATTGCACTTTCGGGTCTTTCAGCCAGTTGAGGATGTCTCGCCGTACTGGGTGCGCCAGGGCTTTTATTATTTCGTCGAGGTCGATGGACATGGCAGTGATGCTCGGTTTTGTAAAACGTTATATCGCGATGAGGCGAACTTTAAATCGTTGTATCCCGATATACCAATATGATTTTGGTCTTAAACCAGATTGAATCGGTATATCGGGTTATAACGATACGTTGACGGCAGTGCTAGACTGCGCGCCATGAATTATCTCGCACATCTGCACCTCGGCGGCCAACTTCCTGCTCAATTGCTTGGCAGCCTGTATGGCGACTTTGTTAAAGGTCGCCTGCAAGGCCAGTTCAGCCCGCAAATCGAGTCGGCGATTCAGTTGCATCGCTCAATCGATCGCTACACCGACAGTCATCCGCTGATCGGGCAGGCGCTGTCGCGCTTCACCCTGACCCGGCGCCGCTATGCCGGGATTGTCCTCGATGTGTTTTTCGACCACTGCCTGGCGCGGGACTGGGCGTTATATGCCGATCAGCCGCTGGAGCGATTTACCTCTGAGGTTTACCGGGTGCTCGCCGAAGAACCGGCATTGCCGGGGCGGCTGGCGCAGATTGCGCCGTACATGGCGGCGGATGACTGGCTGGGTTCGTACCGCGAATTTGCGGTGATGGAACAGGTACTTCGAGGAATTGGCCGACGCCTGACACGGCCCGAAGAACTGGGCCATGCCATGCAGGAATTACGAGCGCTGTACGAGCCGTTGAGCGAGGACTTTCGGGTGTTTTACCCAGAATTGCAGCGGTTCTCAAATAGCCAGTTGGCAATACAACTATAAATGTGGGAGCGGGCTTGCTCGCGAAAGCGGTGGGTCAGCTAATGAATCTGCTGACTGATGCACCGCCTTCGCGAGCAAGCCCGCTCCCACATTTTTCACCGTGCTCGCTTCAGGCCGCGAATGCTGGCCGCGCTGGCATTTGCTCAGCTTCTGGAAGGGGGCCAAACAACGCCTTCTGCACCGCCTGCTGCGCCTGGAACGCCAGCGCCGCACGTTCCTGCCCGGCGCAGGCAATCGGCTTGAGCAGATGGATTTCCACGTCGCCCTGGTCATTGCCGAACAAACGCATCAAGTGCGAGAGCAAATCATCGTCGCCAATAAACGGTGCCAGCGGGTCGATGTGGCCATCGCGCAGATAACGAATCGCCACCGGTTGCAGCGACACATCGGCATCAATCGCACTGGCCAGTAACCGCCCGTGGAACGTACGCAGGGCGCGGCCGTCGGTGGTGGTGCCTTCCGGGAACATCAACAGCGGGTGTTGTTGTTCCAGATGACGCGTCATCTGTTTGCGAATCAACTGGCTGTCCCCCGAACCTCGGCGGATGAACAGGCTGCCTGCCTTGGCGGCCAACCAGCCCGCCACCGGCCAGGTGCGCACCTCGGCCTTGGACAGGAACGACATCGGCGCCACCATCCCCAGCAGCGGGATATCGGTCCACGATACGTGGTTGCTGACCCACAGCATCGACTGTTGCGGCAACTCACCGTGAACGGTCACGCGAAAGGGCAGGGCGTTGGTCAGCCGTGCCATGAAAAAACGCGACCAGCGCTGCCGGCGCACCATCGAGTTGGCCACGCCCAGACGTTCAAACACGCCAAACACACTGGCCATGGTCAAACCCAGGGCCACCACCACCAGCACGCGGGCAATTCGCCCGTACACCCGAAGGCGGCTCATCACATGGCTGCCTTGAAGTGGCGGGCATACCGCGGGCACAGCTCGTCGCGCTTGAGCAGGATGAACACGTCGGCGACCTGGAAGTCTTCGTCCCAGCAGGGTTCGCCGCAAATCTTTGCACCCAGGCGCATGTAGGCCTTGAGCAAGGGGGGCATTTCGGCGATGACGTTGGATGGCAGGTCCAGTGCCGGCAGCGGCTTTTTCGGCTCGGCCCGCAGGTGTTCGTTGCACAGGTAGCGTTCGCGCAGGCGCTGCATGATGGCGTGGGCCTGGATGCCGCCGTCGTGCATCGGGATGCTTGCGCAGCCCATCAGGTAGCTGTAGCCGCCCTGGTTGAGGACTTCGGCCAGCTCGCCCCACAACACGGCGATGGTGCCGCCGTTGCGGTAGGCGGGGTCGACGCAGGTGCGGCCGATTTCCAGGATGGGGCCTTTGAGGTGCAGCAGGCCGTGGAGGCTGAATTCTTCTTCGCTGTAGAAGCGGCCCAGGGTGGTGGCGGCCTGGTGGTCGAGCAAACGGGTGGTGGCGACGAGTCGACCGCTGTTCAAATCCCGCACGCCGATGTGGCTGCAGTGAACATCATAGTCATCCATGTCCAGGCCCAGTTCAGCGCCTTTCAGCTTGGCGTTGAATTCGCCGCTGAACACGTTGAACCGCAGGGCCTGGGCTTCCTGCAAAGCCTGGGCGCCGATCAGGCGTTCGGCTTGCAGGCGGCGTTCATTGCCGGTGTCGCTGATGCGGGCGATCTGAGTCATGGCGAGTCTCCGAGTGCCGGCCAGGGTTACGGCCGGTCGACTTGTTTGTGCCATGTCAGGCTATGTAGGGCCGGTGTCATCTCCATGAAGTTACGGTGACGCTTAGATGACAGGCATTTCGCCGGTGGGTGCTGTGTTTTTTGTGTACATATCCGTTGCTGCGGTAACGGCGGCTTGGGGTTCCGCTCTTACAGCGGGTCACTTTTGGCAAACGCCCGGAATGCCGGCCCAGCCAAAAGTAACCAAAAGGTCTTTGCCCCACCACTCGGTGCCTCGC
>NZ_JACAPT010000014.1:28498-28711 GCF_013385565.1 Pseudomonas sp. E6002
GGCTTGAGTGTTTAGAAGCCAGATCAAAAGCCAGAGCGAAAGCCAAATCTGAAGCTGATGCAGCTCTGCTTTTCTGTGGGAGCCGGCTTGCCTGCGATGCAGACACCTCGGTGTATCAGGCAGACCCAGTTGATGCCATCGCAGGCAAGCCAGCTCCCACATTTGACCGTGCCCGCTTTAGCTTTTGATTTGGCTTTTAAACACTCAAGCCGG
>NZ_JACAPT010000015.1:0-23568 GCF_013385565.1 Pseudomonas sp. E6002
CCCGGCAGGACGCCGGGTTAGCCGTCCTGGGCCAAGGATGGCCCATGACGGCGGCCCACGGTCCAAAGCCGGAGTGAGGGCACTCCGAGCCTAAGCGAGGAGCCGAGTGGTGGGGCAAGAGCGTTTTGCTTACTTTTGCGCTGTTCAAAAGTGAGCCGCTGTAAGAGCGGAACCAATATCAGCCATCACCCAAATAACGGATATACACCCACAACCAAGCGTAAATACCAAACCCACAACGTCAAAGTTTGTAATCAGTATCCGTACGCTCCAATTGCCGAATCAACGCATTCCAGTGCCGCGCCACCCCCGGCCCATCCCCGCTCTTGAACACTTCTGCCTGCTTCTCCACCTTGGCCACCACCTCCGCCGGCGGAAAGATCAACTCGGCATTCCCCCCCGCCTGCGCCGCAATCTGGATATTGCACGCCCGCTCCAGCCCCTGCAGCTGCTGGAACGCATGCTCCACACTCACCCCCGCCGTCAGCAATCCATGGTTGCGCAAGATCATCACACTCTTGTCCCCCAGGTCCGCCACCAACCGCTCACGCTCATCCAGGTCAAGGGCCACACCTTCATACCCGTGGTACGCAACGCGCCCGGAAAACCCGATGGAATGCTGGGAGATCAGCAACAACCCGTCCTTCTGCGCCGACACCGCAATACCGTCGCGCGTATGCGTATGCAGCACGGCCTGCAAATCGTGGCGAGCCGCATGGATAGCGCTGTGGATCACATAGCCCGCATAGTTGATCCCCAGGCCCGTAGGGTCATCGACAATCGTGCCGTCGATATCCACCTTGACCAGATTCGAAGCGCTGATCTCATCGAACAACAGCCCGTAGGCATTGATCAGGAAATGCTCCTCAGGCCCCGGCACCCGGGCGGAGAAGTGCGTGTAGATGTGGTCGGTCCACTTGTACAAGGCCGCCAGCCGATAGGCCGCCGCAAGTTTAACGCGCACCTCCCACTCTTCCGGGGTAACCCGCTGGCGGACGTTGTTCGAGACACTGGAGATCGAGGTGACGCTGCTCATGGCAAAACTTCCTGGATGGCCTTAAGGACTTCCAGGCAAGCCTAGGGGATGACCAAAAATAATAAAAAGCACATTTTAATCTAAGCTAATTATTATTTTTTTTCATATCACGCCGCATTGCGCACCTTGTGCAACGACGCCGCCACCAGCTTGCCAAACGCGTCCACCGGCCCTTGCAGGTTGCCCAGGAAATGCGGGTAGATCAGCCACAGGTCCATCACCGGCTTGAAGTCCTTCAGTGGCATGGCCGCCAGTTGATCGCGATGGGCACTGCGCTCCAGCAGCGGGCGTGGCACCAGGCCGAGGCCCAGGCCGTCAGCCACCAGGCCCAACTGTAGCTCGGTGCCGAAGGTCTCCAGGTTGACCCGCAACGCCAGGCCCTGGTCCGACAGGGTGCGTTGCAACCCGGCACGGAAACCGCAGCCATCCGGGTTCAGGATCCAGCCATTCTGGTACACGTCCGCCAGCTTGCAGGGCTTCTTCGGCAGTTGGGCCTTGGCACACACCACCACCAGTTCCATCTTGCCGATGGACTCGCCGACGATGTTGTCCGGGAAGATCTTGCCCGCCGGAAACAGCGCCGCCGCCGCGTCCAGTTCGCCGCGCTCGATCTTGCCCACCAGTTGGCTGCCCCAGCCGGTAGCCACCTGGGCCCGCAGCTCGGGGAATTCACTGCGCAGGTGCTTGAGGGCGTCCAGCAACACCACGTCGCCAATGGTCTGCGGCACCCCCAGGCGCAGCAGGCCGGTGGGCGGCGCGTCGGTGGCCACCAGTTCCCGCAGGGCGTCCATTTCCCGAAGGATCGAACGGCACTGTTCATACACCCGCGTTCCGATCAAAGTAGGCTTGAGCGGCTTGGTGTTGCGGTCGAACAACTCCACCCCCAGCGCCTGCTCGAAGTTCTGCACGCGACGGGTAATGGCCGGCTGGGTCAGTTGCAGCGACTCGGCGGCATGGCTGATGGACTGGCAACGAATCACTTCGACAAAGGCATCGATATCGTCAATTTTCATTTGGGCCGCACATAGAGAACAGTCATTAAGATGTGTGAAAAGCATAGTTCCATAAACGGTGGCTGGATAGCCCAAGCCCCGGATCGATAACGTCTAACGCTATTCAAACCGGTTCTAAATTACTTTCCGCTATAACCTAATCATTAAAAAATAGCATATTAACTATAAACATTATGCTTAGATAAACCCATCACCACGAACCACCCACGATGGAATTGTCATGACCCAGGCCCGACACCCGGAGAGACTCAGAGCATTCATTGGCGCCCTGGCGGAATTGATCGACGGCAACCCTCGCGAAGGCGACCTGCTGCACCGCGGCGGCAAGCTGCTGGCGCAACTGGTCAGCCACGATGACTGGCTGCCGGACGAGTTTGCCCAACCCGACCCCGAGCGTTATCAGCAATTCCTGCTGCACGCCGATTCGCGCCAGCGCTTCAGCATCGTCAGCTTTGTGTGGGGGCCGGGGCAGACCACGCCGATCCATGACCATCGCGTGTGGGGGCTGATCGGCATGCTGCGCGGTTCCGAGTATTCCCAGGGCTTTGCGCGTAACGCCGAGGGCGCACTGGTCGCCGACGGCAAGCGCATCCAGCTGGAACCCGGCCAGGTGGAAGCCGTGTCGCCGAAGATCGGTGACATCCATCAAGTCAGCAATGCCTTCCGTGACCAGGTGTCCATCAGCATTCATGTGTATGGCGCCAACATCGGTGCGGTGCGCCGCGCCGTGTACCAGCCGGACGGCAGCGAGAAACTGTTTATCTCCGGTTATTCCAACGCTTTTCTCCCGAACATCTGGGATTTGTCCAAAGACGCCCTGTCCAAAGAGAGCCCTGCCCCATGACTGTATCGAACCGCAGCTTCGCCCAGATTCGCCAGGCCCTGCTGGACCGTGAAGAAGTCGCCCTTGTGGATGTGCGCGAGGAAGCGCCTTTCGCCGAATCCCACCCGCTGTTCGCCGCGAATATCCCGCTGTCGAAACTGGAACTGGAAGTGTATTCACGCATCCCACGCCGGGATACCCAGGTGACGGTGTACGACAACGGTGAAGGCCTGGCACAGATCGCCGCCCAGCGCTTGCAGGCGCTCGGCTATACCGAGGTCAGCCTGCTGGAAGGCGGCCTGGACGGTTGGCGCAGCGCCGGTGGCGAGCTGTTTATCGACGTCAACGTGCCAAGCAAATCCTTTGGCGAGCTGGTGGAAAGCCAGCGCCACACACCGTCGCTGGCGGCTGAAGAAGTGCAGGCGTTGCTCGACAGCAACGCCGACGTGGTGGTGCTCGACGCCCGCCGCTTCGATGAATACCAGACCATGAGCATTCCCTCCGGCATCAGCGTGCCCGGCGCCGAACTGGTGCTGCGCGCCCGTGAGCTGGCACCGGACCCGGCCACGCGCATTATCGTCAACTGCGCCGGGCGTACCCGCAGCATCATCGGCACCCAGTCGCTGATCAATGCCGGCATCGCCAACCCGGTGTCTGCCCTGCGCAACGGCACCATCGGCTGGACCCTGGCCGGGCAGAAGCTGCAACACGGCCAGGCTCGACGCTTCGCGCCGACCTCGGAAGAACACCGCCAGATCGCCGCCAGGGACGCCCGCCAAGTCGCCGACAAGGCCCGCGTAGGCCGCGCCACCCTCGCCGACCTGCAACGCTGGCAGCAGGAAGCGGCGCGCACCACTTACCTGTTCGACGTACGCACCCCGGAAGAATTCGAAGCCGGCCACCTGCCCGGCTCGCGCTCCACGCCGGGCGGCCAACTGGTGCAGGAAACCGATCACGTCGCCAGCGTACGCGGCGCCCGGCTGGTACTGGTGGATGACGACGGCGTGCGGGCCAATATGTCTGCGTCCTGGCTCGCACAACTGGGTTGGGAAGTGCATGTGCTGGATGACCTGCAACCTGCGCACTTCAGCGAACCGGGGGCCTGGGTTGCCCCCGTCCCGGCGCCGCAACAGGCCGAACTCATCAGCCCGCACACCCTCGCCGAATGGCAGGCTCATGGCGACACCGCAGTACTGGATTTCACCGCCAGCGCCAACTACGTCAAGCGCCACATTCCCGGTGCCTGGTGGGCGTTGCGCGGGCAGTTGCCCGAAGCCTTGCGCAAGGTGCCTGCTGCCGAACGCTATGTGTTGACCTGTGGCAGCAGCCAGCTGGCGCGCCTCGCGGTGGCGCAAGTCGAAGCGCTGACCGGCAAGCCCGTGTTCCTGCTGCAGGACGGCACTGCCAGCTGGATCGCCGCGCAACTGCCGCTGGAGGAAGGCGAGACCCGCCTCGCTTCACCGCGCATCGACCGCTACCGCCGCCCGTACGAGGGCACCGACAATCCGAAGGAAGCCATGCAGGCCTACCTCGACTGGGAGTTCGGCCTGGTGGACCAGCTGGCCCGCGACGGCACCCACGGGTTTTATGTGATCTGAACACCCCCAGGAGCGAGCCCGCTCGCTCCTCTTCCCACTACCAGCCGACCCCTTCTCCAGGCGGAGGCGACTGAACGCAAGACCTAGCCTGGAGCCCGCCTGATGCGCTTTACCCTTGCCCTTTTACTGGCCGCCCTCACCCTGGGTGCGACTTGCCAGGCCGCCGACCTGCAGCCCCTGCGAGTGGCCAACCAGAAATCCACCATCAAGGCGCTGCTGGAAGTCGCCGGCGAAACCCGGGATGTGCCCTACGAAATCCAGTGGTCCGAGTTCCCCGCCGCCGCACCGCTGGGCGAAGCCCTCAACGCCGGAGCGGTGGACATCGGCGCGCTGGGGGACGCGCCCTACGTGTTCGCCCTCGGTGCCGGAGCACCGCTGAAGGTGGTGAGCATCATCCACGCCGAAGGCCGCAACACTACCGCGCTGATTGTTGCGAAAGATTCCCCGATCCACGATCTTGCCGACCTCAAGGGCAAGCGCATCGTCACCACCCGCGGCTCCATCGGGCACTTCCTGGCGATCAAGGCGCTGCGCAGCGCCGGCCTTTCCACCCACGACGTGCAGTTCATCTTCCTGCTGCCCAGCGAGTCACGGCTGGTGCTGGATAACGGCACCGCCGATGCCTGGTCGACCTGGGACCCCTACACCACCGTGGTCACCAGCCAGAGCCAGGCAAGAGTCCTTGCCAGCGGCAACAACCTGCTGAGCAATCACCTGTACCTCGCCGCCACCAGCAAGGCGATTGCCGACAAGCGCGTGCAGCTGGACGACTTCGTGGCCCGGGTCGACCGCGCCTACCGCTGGAGCAACGATCACCCGCAGGCGTTCGCCGCCGCCATGGCCAAAATCACCGGCTTGCCGCTGGAGGTGCACGTAGCCGTGGCCAACGCCACCCATATGCAACCGGTGGCGATTGACGACTCGGTGATCAGCGGCCTGCAAACCACCGCCGACATCTATCAGGACGAAGGCCTGCTGACCAAACACATCGACGTATCCCAAGGCTTCGACAAAAGCTTCAACGCCAAACGTGCCCCGCTTACCCAGGCTTCCCGCTAAAAGGAGAGAGAACATGAGCAAACGCCAACTGAAACTCGGTGCCATGGTGCACGGCGTCGGTCACGGCTGGGGCGAATGGCGCCACCCGCAGGCGCAGCCCAATGCCAGCGTCAACTTCGGGTTCTACAAGCATCAGACGCAACTGGCCGAAGGCGCGAAGTTCGACTTCGTGTTCATCGCCGACAGCCTGCATATCCATGAAAAATCCAGCCCGCACTACCTCAACCGTTTTGAGCCGCTGACCATTCTTTCGGCCCTGGCGGCCCTGACCTCGAACATCGGCCTGGTGGCGACCGTCACCGTGAGCTACACCGAACCGTTCCAGGTGGCGCGCCAGTTCGCCTCCCTGGACCACATCAGCGGCGGCCGCGCCGGCTGGAACGTGGTGACTTCGTGGCTCAGCGGCACCGCCGACAACTTCGGCAAGGCCGAGCACCCGCCCCACGCCGTGCGCTACCGCATCGCCAGGGAGCACGTAAATGTGGTCAAGGGCCTGTGGGATTCCTGGGAAGACGATGCCTTCGCCTACAACAAGCAAAGCGGCGAATTTTTCACCCCTGGCAAGCTGCATGCACTGGAACACAAAGGCGAGTTTTTCTCGGTCAAGGGCCCGCTGAATATCGCCCGCTCGCGCCAGGGCCAGCCGGTGATTTTCCAGGCGGGCACTTCCGAGGACGGGCGCAATTTTGCCGCCGAAAACAGCGACGCGATTTTTGTCCATGCCGAGACCTTCGACGAAGCCAAAGCCTACGCCCAGGACTTGAAGAAACGCGCCCGCAGTTTTGGCCGTGATGCTGATCAGTTGTCGATCCTGCCGGGCATCCGGCCGATTGTTGGCCGCGACGAAGCCGAGGTGGAAAGCCGCTATCAGCAAGCTGTGGAGCTGGTGACCGTCGAGGACGCAATCGTCGCCCTGGGCCGCCCGTTCAACGACCACGATTTCAGCAAGTACCCGCTGGACGAACCCTTCCCGGAACTCGGCGACCTGGGCTCCAACAGCCAGAAAGGCGGCTCCGACCGCATCAAGCAACTGGCCCGCGATGAACGCCTGACCCTGCGGGAAGTGGCCCTGCGGTTCTCCCGGCCCAAGCGCGATTTTGTCGGCACCCCGGAGCAGGTCGCCGACGCGATCCAGACCTGGTTCGAAGCCGGCGCGGCCGACGGCTTCATCATCAATTCACTGCTGCCGGACGGCTTGCAGTACTTCACCGAGCTGGTAGTGCCGGTGCTGCAACAACGCGGGCTGTTGCGCAGCGAATACAGCGGCGCCACCCTGCGGGAAAACCTTGGCCTGGACGTGCCGGCGAACCGCTACAGCACCCCGTTCGAAACTCAACCAACGCAGATCGCCATCTGACCAGGGCACGACCATGACGAACACGATCAAACACGGACAGTTCAATCGTCGCGGCTTCCTGGGTGCCAGTTCGATTGCCCTTGGCGCGCTGGGCCTCGCCTCGCTGGTGCCCCGGGCTTTCGCTGCACCTGCGAAGCTCTCGGACCTGACCCTGGCCGTCGCCACCTACCGTGGCCAGGACTCGTACTTCACCGACGACGCCGGGACTTCCAACACGCCCTATAAAGTCGACTACGCCGAGTTCGCCGGCGGCAACCTGATCGTCGAAGCGCTGGCCTCCGGCAGCCTGGACATTGGCGGCATGAGCGAGATCCCGCCGATCTTCTCGATCCAGAGCCACCGCGAGCCGAAGCTGATTGCGGTGCTGCAAGGTGACGTGAATAACCAGGTGATCCTGATTCCCAAGGAGTCGAAAATTGAATCCATCGCCCAGTTGAAAGGCAAGCGTGTGGGCTATGTGCGCTCCACCACCTCGCACTACTTCTTGATCAAGGCCTTGAAGGAGCAAGGGCTGACCTTCAACGACATCACCCCCGTGGCACTCACGCCACAGGACGGTTTCAGCGCGTTCCAGAGTGGCCAGCTGGACGCCTGGGTGATCTACGGGGTGTTTATCCAGCTGGCGAAATTCCGCAGCGGCGCCCGGGTATTGAAAACCGCCCTCGGCTACCTCTCCGGCAACTACCTGATCGGCGCCCGCCCCGCTGCCCTGGAAGACCCGCTGCGCAAACAGGCGATCCAGGATTACTTGCAGCGCCAGGCGCGCACGCTGGAATGGATGAACAACAACCCTGAGCCGTGGGCTGAAAAATCGGCGAAGTTGCTCGGTGTGGACAAGGCCGTGTTCCTCGACGTGTACAACAACCGCAGCCAGCCCTACAGCGTGATCGAGGTGAACGACCAGGCCATCGCTTCGCAGCAGGAAGTGGCGGACCTGTTCTTCAATGCCGGGGTATTGAACGAGCGGCTGGATGTCAGCCCGTTGTGGGACCGGCAGTTCAAGTTGCTGCCGATATAACCCGCCTTCGAAAACGCCGAATAACCCATGTGGGAGCGGGCTTGCTCGCGAAAGCGGTGGATCAGCCAACGGATGTGCAACCTGACACACCGCTTTCGCGAGCAAGCCCGCTCCCACATTTTGAACGAGTACACCCATCATGAGCCTTTCTTCTCAACCGTCACTGCGCTCCGTGGAAGTGGCCAATTTCGAAGCCTTGCTGGAACGCCTCAGCGCCCAGCTCGCCGCCACTGCACACATCGTTGATGAAAGCGGCACCTTCCCCCACGACAACTTCAAGCTGCTGCACGAACACGGCCTCGTCGCCCTGACCGTGCCCAAGGCCCTCGGCGGTGGCGGTGCCAACCTGAGCCAGGCGCGCAAGGCCATCAGCGCGATTGCCAAGGGCGAGCCGTCCACCGCGTTGATCCTGGTGATGCAGTACCTGCAACACACGCGCCTGCAAGACAGCAAAACCTGGCCGCCCGCCCTGCGCACCCAGGTCGCCGAAGATGCAGTGCGCAATGGGGCGCTGATCAATGCCCTGCGCGTCGAACCCGACCTCGGCACCCCGGCCCGTGGCGGCCTGCCCGCGACCATCGCCCGGCGTACCGCCGCCGGCTGGCGCATCAGCGGGCGCAAGATCTACTCCACCGGCAGCCACGGCCTGAGCTGGTTCAGCGTGTGGGCCCGCAGCAGCGATGAAGACCCGTTGGTAGGCGCCTGGCTGGTGCCCAGGGACAGCCCCGGCATCAGCATCATCGACACCTGGGACCACCTCGGCATGCGCGCCACCTGCAGCCATGAAGTGGTGTTCGACAACGTGCTGGTGCCGCTGGACCACGCGGTCAGCGTCAGCCCCTGGAGCGCACCGCAGGCGGAACTGGACGGTGACGGGTTCCTGTGGATGTCGGTACTGCTCTCATCGGTGTACGACGCCGTGGCCCAGGCCGCGCGCGACTGGCTGGTGGACTGGCTGGAACAACGCAAGCCGTCCAACCTCGGCGCCGCGCTGTCGACCTTGCCGCGCTTTCAGGAGACCGTCGGGCATATCGACACCCTGCTGTTTGCCAACCGCAGCCTGCTGGACGCCGCCGCCGACGGGCACACCCCGACGGCCCACGCCGCACAGATCAAATACCTGGTGACCGGCAACGCGATCCGCGCCGTCGAGTTGGCCATCGAGGCTTCCGGCAATCCCGGCCTGTCCCGACACAGCCCACTGCAGCGGCATTACCGCGACGTGCTGTGCAGCCGCGTGCATACCCCGCAGAACGACGCGGTGCTGCAAGGCGTCGGCAAGGCCGTCTTCGCTCAACGACACAAGGAACGCCCATGAGCCAGGTGATTATCGCCAGCCAGCTGGACGAAGATTTCAATCAAGTCATCCGCCAGCGCCTGGCCCTCACGCACCCCGGTGCAGAGGTGATCAGTGTGCCGGCCGGTGTGCCCAGCGACTTGCCGGCCCAGGCCAATATCCTGCTGGCCCGGCCGATCAATGTGCGCGGCTACACCGCGCCGGACACACCGCCCCCGGGTTGGCCGTATGGCGTGCAGTGGATCCAGGTGGTGTCGTCGGGCATCGACTTCTATCCCAGGTGGCTGTTCAACGGGCCGCCGGTGAGCACCTCACGGGGCAGCGCCGCCGAAAACCTCGCCGAGTTCGCCCTGGCGGCAATCTTCGCGGCGGCCAAGCATTTGCCGGATATCTGGGTAAAGGATGCCCAGTGGCAGTTCACCCCGTTGCGCCCGCTCAAGGGCACCACCCTGGGGATTCTCGGGTTTGGCGCGATTGGCCGCAGCCTGGCGCAGAAGGCTCATGGGTTGGGGATCAAGGTGGTGGCATTACGCCAAACTGACACGCCGTTTGACGTGGAGGGTGTGGAAGCGGCGCGGGATATCCATGACCTGTTTGCTCGTTCCGATCACCTGGTGCTGGCAGCGCCACTGACCGAGGCCACACGGCATATCGTCGATCGGGAGGCGCTGGCGAATGCCAAGCCAGGGTTGCACCTGATCAATATTGCCCGGGGAGGATTGGTGGATCATGAGGCGCTGCTGGAGGCGCTGGACAGCGGCCATATCGGGCTGGCTTCGCTGGATGTGACCGAGCCCGAGCCATTGCCGGACGGGCATGCGTTGTATGGGCATCCGAGGGTCAGGGTGTCGCCGCATACGTCGGCGATTTCGACCAATAGCCGGCATGACATTGCGGACAGTTTTCTGGGCAATCTGGAAAGGTATCTGAGTGATCGGCCGCTGGAAAACCTCGCTGATACCCAACGCGGTTACTAAACCCAACAGAAATCAAAATGTGGGAGCGGGCTTGCTCGCGAATGCGGTGTTTCAGTCACTATCAATGTTGACTGAGCGACCGCATTCGCGAGCAAGCCCGCTCCCACATTTGTTTTTTGTCGGCTGAAAAATATCATCAGCCTTACGCATCACATTTAAACCAATACATACCTATTTTTTATAATTAACTTATAACTAATCGGACTTTTACGCCCGGCATTTATACAAATACTGTTACATCCAGTACCGACCCCTGACCAGGTGGAGGCCCAATTTTGCCTAAACCGTCAACCACCTCAGGGGTCCATCATGAGTCCTACCGCCGTACCCAATCGCCTGGCACTGGCCATCTCCCTCGCCCTGTTCGGCCTCGCCGTTCACGCCGACGACACCGCCCTGCCGGTGGTCAATGTCACCGCCGAGCACCGCAGCGAAGACCTGCAAAAAACCCCGCTGGCGATTTCCGCGTTTGATGAAAAGGCCCTTGAAGACAAGCAGATCAACAGCGTGCGCGACCTCTCGGGCCAGGTGCCGAACCTGACACTCAGCCGCCAGTCGATCTCCTACAGCGCGCAGACCTACGGCATTCGCGGTATCGGTGAAACCGACCCGATCCAGGAAGCCGCCGTCGCCGTGTATGCCGATGACCTGTACATCCCGCGTGCGATTTCGTCGATGCTCGACTTCAACGATGTGGAGCGTGTCGAAGTGCTGCGCGGGCCCCAGGGCACCCTGTACGGACGCAACAGCAGCGCCGGCGCGATCCGCGTGATCACCCGCGATCCGACCCAGGAAACCCGTGGTTTTGTAGAGCTGGGCGCCGGCAACTACGATGCGCAGAACGCACGCCTGCTGATCAGCGGCCCGCTGGTGGACAACGCGCTGTTCGGCAGTTTCTCGGCGATCCGCCTGAGCCGCGACGGCACCGTCTCCGACCCCACCCGGGGCAAGGATGTAAACAACGTCGACATCCAGTCCTATCGCGGCAAGCTGCGCTACAAGCCGGTGGATTCGTCGTGGGATGTGCAACTGACACTGGCCGGTACCTTCGACCGGGGCGACACCACCAGCTACACGCCTTTCGACGCCAACGGGCATTTCGACAAATTCAAGAGCTACAGCAGCCTCGACCCGAAAAACCGCCTGGACCAGGGCAGCTCGGTACTGCGGGCGATTTACGCGATCAATGACAACCTGAACTTCAAGTCGGTGACCGCCTACTCGGCGTTCCACCAACCGGTGGACTACGACAACTCAGGGCAAGCCGCGCTGATCCAGAACAACCTGATCCTGTACAAGCAAAACTATGCGACCCAGGAGTTCCAGCTCAACGGCGACTACGACGATTTCAGCTTCAGCACCGGGGTGTACCTGTACCGCGAGAAGTTCGACGCCGACCGCGACAACCTTACCTATTCCATCGCCCGCAATCGGGTGATCGGCCAGGGCCAATACAGCACCACCAACACCGAAAGCTATGCGCTGTATGGCCAGGGCACCTACAAGCTGACGCAACAACTGTCGCTGATCGCCGGCCTGCGCTTTACCCGCGAGCACAAGAATTTCGACTTCACCAACTACGCGATCAACACCGACCGGCAAATCACCGGCACCAACTTCACCGCCGAGTCGAGCAAATCCTGGCAGTCCACCAGCCCGAAGATCGGCTTCGAATACGCCTGGACCCCGCACCTGAACCAGTACGCCTACGTCGCCAAGGGCTTCAAGGCCGGTGGCTACGACAACCGCGCCCCCACCCAGGCCGCCGCCGAACAGGCGTTCTCCCCGGAAGACGTGACCACCTGGGAAACCGGGGTCAAGGGCGACTTCTTCGACCAGCGCCTGCGGGCCAACGTCGCGCTGTTCTACAACGACTACAAAGACCTGCAAACCAACGCCTATGACCCGGCGCTGGGGGTGAGCCTGCGCACCAACGTCGGCCGTGCCCACACCTACGGCGTAGAACTGGAAACCCTCACCGCCCTGAGCCGCGACCTGCAACTGACCGCCAACGTCGGCTACCTGCAAAGCAAGTACGACGACTTCCAGAACGCCAGCGGTGCCGGGGTGGATGCCAACGGCAAGCAACTGGTGTTCTCGCCACGCTGGAACGCGAGCGTTGGCCTGAACTACACCATCCCGGCCGGGCTGCCGGGTACCTGGCTGGCGGGCACCGATGCGCAGTTCCAGACCAAGTCCTACGCCAACGCATTGAACGACGACATCCAGGAAATCCCGCAACAGACCTTCTGGAACGCCAACACCCGCTACATCAGCGGCGACGGCCACTGGACCACCACCCTGGCAGTGAAAAACCTGCTGGACCGCGCCTACCCGCAGTCGGTGGGCTACGTGCCCTCCAGCGGCGCCCGCTACTACTCGGTCAACGACCCGCGAACCCTGTTGCTGACCGTGCGCTACGACCTCTGACAAACCGCTATCTCAAGGAGCGAATCATGGCTTTTACCCGCAGGGAACTGATTTCCCGTATTGCCGCCGTGGGCGGTTATTCCGCCGCTGTCAGCGCATTGGGCGCGCTGGGGCTGACGCCTCAGGCGGTGGCATCGAGCTTTACCCCGCTGCAATTGGGCAGCACCGGCAAAGGCAAGCAAGTGGTGGTGGTCGGCGCCGGGATCTCCGGGCTGGTCAGCGCCTATGAGCTGCGCAAGGCCGGGTTCAACGTGACGATCCTGGAAGCCCGCGACCGGGTGGGTGGACGCAACTGGACCCTGCGCCGAGGCACCAAGGTCGATTTCGACGACGGCGTCAGCCAGACCGTCGACTTTGATGACGGGCAGTTTTTCAACGCCGGCCCCGCGCGTATTCCCAGCCACCACCAGACGATCCTCGGCTACTGCCGCGAGCTGGGTGTGGAGCTGCAAGTACTGGTCAACAGCAGCCGCAACGCCCTGGCCCGGCCGGATACGCAGCGACCGGCATTCCAGCTGCGCCAGGCGGTCAATGACACCCGTGGCCAGCTCTCGGAACTGCTGGCCCGCACAGTCAGCCGCAAGGCGTTGGACCAGGACCTGAGCGTGGATGACCGCAAGGCGCTGCTGAGTTTCCTCAAGGTGTACGGCGACCTCAACGGCGACCTGCAATACAAGGGTTCGGTGCGCTCCGGCTACACTCGCGTGCCCGGCGCCGGCGACCAGACCGGCGTGACCCGCGCGCCGCTGGAGCTGCAGACCCTGCTCAATCCCAAGCTGTGGGGCGCGCTGGTGTTCGATGAAATCCCGGAGTTTTCCTCCACCATGTTCCAGCCGGTGGGCGGCATGGACCGTATTCCGTATGCCTTCTACGAGCATCTGAAAGATGCGGTGCGCTTCAACGCCGAAGTCAGCGATATCCAGACCTCGGAGCAAGGCAGCCGGATCACCTACCGCGACCGTATCAGCGGCAAGACCCAGGTGCTGAGTGCCGACTACGCGATTGTCACCGTGCCCTTGCCGCTGCTGGCCAAGCTGCCAACCAACTTCACGGCACCCTTCAAGCAGGCGATCCAGACCGCGCAAAGCGACCAGGCCAACAAGGTGGCCTGGCAGGCGCCGCGCTTCTGGGAAACCGACTTCAACATCTACGGCGGCCTGTCGTACCTCGACCATGAAGTCAAAGGCCTGTGGTACCCCAGCGACCGCCTCAACAGCGCCCAGGGGATTCTGGTGGCGGCCTACAACACCAGTGAATCGGCCCAGGCCTTCAGCCAGAAATCCCTGGCCGAACAGTTCGCCTCCTCACGCCAGGCGGTGGAGCTGTTGCACCCCGGCCACAGCGCCAAGCTGCAAAAACCGGTGGCGATCAACTGGTCGAAAGTCAGCTACAGCAAGGGCCCGTGGATCGTTAACGACGAGGTCGGCGAAAGCGCCTACCGCCTGCTCAACGAGCCCCAGGGCCGCACGTACCTGGCCAGCGACGCCCTCGCCCACGGCGGCGTCGGCATCTGGCAGAACAGCGCCGCCGATTCGGCGCGGCGCATCGTCTCGCTGATCGGCCGGCATGCCGAACGCCAGCAACCGGGCGTCGCCGCCTGACTTTTCTCTCTCAAGGAATGAACCGATGAAGACGCTTTTTGCAGGACTGCTGATGACCGCCACCACCCTTGCCGCCCACGCCGATGAGATCAAGCGCGTGCCGCTGCCGAACTCGAATTTCCCGATCTCATTGGCGGTGTCGGTGCCGCCACAGACCGAGCTGCTGTTTGTGAGTGGGTTGCTGGCCGACCTGCATGACCCCAAGGCGCCGAAAGACTCGTTTGCCGCCTATGGCGACACGGCCATCCAGACCACGTCGATCCTCAACAAGCTCAAGGGTGTGCTGCAAGGCCAGGGCCTGGATTTGGGAGATGTGGTGCAGCTGCGGATATTCCTGGTGGGCGATCCAGCCAAGGGCGGCAAGCTCGACTTTGCCGGGTTGCAGGAAGGCTACACGCCGTTTTTCGGCAGTGCCGAGCAGCCGAAAAAACCGGCGCGCACCGCGGTGCAAGTCGTCGCGCTGCCATTGCCCGGCGGGCTGGTAGAAATCGAAGCGGTTGCCGCGCGCAAACGCTGACAGGGACATCACTCGAGACCAAGGAGCTCCACTCTCATGCGAAAACTCAACTGGCTGACGGCACCTTTGTGGCGAGGGAGCTTGCTCCCGCTGGGGCGCGTAGCGGCCCTGAAGCCTGACTCCGCAATTTCCCCGGAAGACTGTGGCGACGGTATTGGGGCTGCTACGCAGCCCAGCGGGAGCAAGCTCCCTCGCCACAGCAAGCTCCCTCACCACAGCAAGCTCCCTGGCCACAGCAAGCTCGCTCATCGTAAAAGGCTACACCGGTACAATCATCTGAAACTCCTGCCGCTCTCGCTGGCGTGCGGCCTGGCGTCCTTCGGCGTCGAATCTGCCGAAGACCGCTCCCCCACCCTCGACACCGTGGTGGTCACCGGCAACCGTGGCGCCGAACAACGCACCGTCACCACCAGCCCCACGCCGATTGATGTGATCAGCGGCGAACAACTGCGGGCCGTGGGCAAGCCGAGTTTGCTGGAGGCATTGGGCAAGCTCATCCCCTCCTTCAACCTGCCCGACCGCGCTGGCTGGGATGCCAGCGGCGTGGTGCGTTCGGCTACCCTACGCGGCCTCACTGCCTCTCACGTACTGGTGCTGGTCAACGGCAAACGCCGCCATACCAGCGCCACCCTGAACATCAACGGCATCAACAGCGGCGCGGCCCCCAGCGACCTCGACCTGATCCCGGTGGCTGCCATCGACCATGTAGAGGTGCTGCGCGACGGTGCAGCGGCGCAATACGGCTCGGATGCGATTTCCGGGGTGATCAACATCATCCTCAAGCAGACCACCGGCGGCAGTTCCGACACCACCCTGGGCCAGAACTACGACGGCAAGCGCGGCACCGGCCAGGAGGCGCTGAACTATGGCTTCCAGGTGGGTGAAGCCGGGGTGCTCAACGTGTCCCTCGACACCCGCTACCAGGAACGCGACAACAAGGCCGGCAGCAACGGCTACAGCAGCCATTACTACCCGCTGGCGGACGGTTCCCCCGACCCGCGCGAAGCCACCTCCAGCCACCACACCTACAAAGGCTACGGCTCGCCCCGCAGCCAGTTGGGCGATGTGGCGTACAACCTCGACCTGCCGCTGAACGACAACCTGACGCTGTACTCGTTTTCCACCCTGGCCACCCGGGAGAACAACGACGGCCAGAACTTCCGCCTGCCCAACGGCCGCAACACCATCACCACCGGGCCCAATGGGTACCCCGAAGGCTACAGCCCGTACTGGCTGGTCAACGAGACGGACTTCCAATCGGCTTTCGGCGCCAAGGGCAACGACCTTGGCGGTGGCTGGGGTTGGGACCTGAGCAGCACCTACGGGCGCAACTACGCCAAGCAGCGCACCTACGACAACCAGAACCCGTCCCTGGGCGAAAGCACACCGAACAAGTTCACCTCCGGGATCTACATCGCCGACCAGCTCACCACCAACCTCGACCTGAAAAACACCTACGAGATCGGCCTGGCCAAGCCGCTGGACGTGGCGTTCGGCCTGGAGCACCGGCGCGAAAGCTACGAGACCCGCGCCGGCTCCGAGGCTTCCTATATCGATGGCGGCTACGTGTTCCCGGCAGGCCATCCGCGTGCCGGGCAGCGTCCCGATCCGGGGGCCCAGGTCACCAACGGCATCCGTCCGGAAGACGCGCAGAAGGTCAGCCGCAACAGCGTCGCCAGCTATGTCGATCTCGGGTTCTACCCCACCGAGCAGTGGTACGTCGGCGTGGCCGGACGCTACGAACATTACAACGAAGGCGTCGGCGGTACCCGCAGCGGCAAGCTCAGCACGCGGTATGCGTTCAACCCGGTGTTCGCCCTGCGCGGCACCGTGAGCAACGGCTTTCGCGCACCGTCCCTGGCCAACGAGATCTTCACCGCACGCTCCACCGGGTTCGACACCATCAATGGCGTGTACCAGTCGTATAACTACGTGATCCTGCCGGTGGATTCCGCCGGCGCTCAGGCATTGGGTGCCAAGTCACTGAAGCCGGAGCGCTCGACTAACTTCAGCCTCGGTTTCGCCCTGACCCCAAGCGATGACTTGAGCCTCACGGTGGACGGCTACGTGATCAACCTGCGGGACCGCCTGGTGCTCAGCGAACGCTTCCAGGGCCCGGGCATTGCCTCCCTGCTGGACAGCATCGGCGTACCGGCCACGGCGGGCGCACAGTACTTCACCAACGGCGCCAACACCCGCACCTCCGGGGTGGACGTGGTGGGCAACTACCGGCAGAACCTCGACCGCTACGGCTCGGTGAAATGGACGGCGGCGCTGAACTACAACCACACGCAGATCCTCAGCGTCAACGACACCCCGGCGCAGCTAGCCGCCCTGGGCAACTTCCAGTTGATGGGTCGCCAGTCACGGGCACTGATCACCAAGACTTCACCCAGCAGCAAGATGATCTTCTCCGCCGACTGGGCGATCCACGACTTCGACGTCAACCTGCGCCTGACTCGCTACGGCACCTACACCGAGGTCAACAGCTCCAGCGACGCGAGCCTGGACCGCACGTATTCGGCCCAGTGGATCACTGACCTCGACGTGGCCTACGCGATCAGCAAACAGCTGACGGTGGCCGTAGGTGCGCAGAACCTGTTCGACAAATACCCGGATCACATCGGCGTGAAGAACTCGTCGTTCGGCGATAACTGGGGCAGCTATTCGCCGTTCGGGTTTACCGGCGGGTATTACTACAGCCGGGTGCAGTACGCGTTCTGATTCAACAACCGCCGGCCAGGCGTTCACGCAGGAACTCGATCAACGCCTGCACCGGGCGCGAGCTCTGGCGGTGCTGGGGGTAAACGGCGGAAAGGGTCAGGGGTTCGGGCGCGCAGTCTTCCAGCAGCGTCACCAGGCGGCCGTCCTGCAAGGCTTGGGCAACGATAAAATTGGGTAGGTAGGTGATGCCCAACCCGGCCACGGCGGCATCCCGCAGCAGCTCACCGTTGTTGACCCGCATGCGCCCGCTGACGTTGCGGGTGTGGGGTTTGCCATCGACCTTGAAGTGCCATTGCACCTGGCGACCATGGCCGTAAGGCAGGCATGCGTGATCGGCCAGGTCATCGGGACTCTGCGGCGTGCCGTGGCGGGCCAGGTAGTCGGGACTGGCGCAGTAGACGCGCTGCACACTGGCGATGCGTCGGGCGATCAGGGTCGAATCCTCGAGGGTGCCGATGCGCAGCACCAGGTCGTAGCCCTCGCTGATGAGGTCTACCGGGCGGTCGCTGAGGTCCACTTCCACGGTGACATGAGGGTGGCGTTGCAGGAACAGCGGCAACAGGCAACCCAGGTGCGCCATGGCAAACGACAACGGCGCGCTCAGGCGAATGGTGCCTCGGGGCTCGGTGTTTTGCCCGGCGATGCCCTGCTCCACTTGCTCGACTTCACTGAGCAGGCGCAGGGCGGATTCGTAGTAACTCTGGCCCAGCGGCGTGACGTCCAGGCGGCGGGTGGAGCGGTTGAGCAAGCGTACGCCGAGGCGCTCTTCCAGCTGGATCAGGCGGCGGCTGACAAATTGCTTGGACAGGCCAAGATGCTCGGCGGCAGCGGTGAAACTGCCGGATTCCATGACCTGGCAAAACAGGCGCATGTCTTCGAAGGGGTTCATTGTCGCTTCTCGGTGGACGCTGGGCTGTTTTATAGCCGGTCAGTCGCCACACCACAAATCAAAATGTGGGAGCGGGCTTGCTCGCGAAGGCGGTGGGTCAGTCGGTACATGTATTGACTGGCACACCGCCTTCGCGAGCAAGCCCGCTCCCACATTGGATTACCTGCATATCAGAGAGCGGTTTATTTGGCCGTCAGCGCCGAGTAGCTGTTCATCAAATTGCGATAGTTGGGAATACGCGGCGACAGCAGATTCGCCAGGCCTTCCATGTCGTTGCGCCAATCCCCTTGCAGCTCGCAGGCCACCGAGAACCAGTTCACCAGCTGTGCACCGGCCGCCGTCATGCGTGCCCACGCCGCCTGTTGCACGGTCTCATTGAAGGTGCCCGACGCATCGGTCACCACAAACACTTCAAACCCTTCAGCCAGGGCCGACAGCGTCGGGAAGGTCACGCACACGTCGGTCACCACACCGGCAATGATCAGTTGCTTGCGCCCGGTGGCTTTCACTGCCTTGACGAAATCTTCGTTGTCCCATGCGTTGATCTGGCCAGGGCGCGGGATGTAAGGCGCGTCCGGGAACAGTTCTTTCAGCTCCGGCACCATCGGGCCGTTGGGGCCGCTTTCGAAACTGGTGGTGAGGATAGTCGGCAGCTTGAAGAACTTGGCCAGGTCCGCCAGGGCCAGCACGTTGTTCTTGAACTCGTTGGGCGAGAAGTCCTGCACCAGGGAAATCAGGCCGGTCTGGTGATCCACCAGCAGGACCACGGCGTCATCTTTGTTCAGGCGTTTGTAAGTCATGGGAATACTCTTTTGGGGTTAGATTCAGAAGGCAAAACACGAGCAGCCAAACGCGCCCCAGAAACCCTGGAAGTCGCTGACCGGCACGTTCGAGAGACGCGCCCGTTCATGGCTATGGGCATGCACGCCACAGGGGCCGCTGCACTGGTGCACCTGGGCTTGCAGCGCTGACGCCGGGCGCCAGTGGCCCGGGACCTTGACCACCGGCGACCAGTCCGGCAGCACCGGCACGCTGGGTGGTGCGAAATCTTCAAAGTCGCCGGCGCCGTACACCACCTTGCCGCCGACCACGGTGAGTACCGATTCGATCCACTTGATGGCCTCCTCATCGACACTGAAGAAGTCCGCCGACAGTGCCGCCACGTCCGCCAGTTGGCCGACCTTGATCTGGCCCTTCTTGCCCTGCTCGGAGGAGAACCAGGCGCTGCCGTGGGTGAACAGTTCCAGGGCCGTCAGCCGGGGCAGCCCCTCGGCGTGCAGTTCCAGCCCGCCGACGGTGCGGCCGCTGACCATCCAGTACAGCGAGGTCCAGGGGTTGTAGCTCGACACCCGGGTGGCGTCGGTGCCAGCGCCCACCGGCACGCCTTCGGCGAGCATGCGCTTGATCGGCGGCGTGGCCTCGGCGGCCTTGGCGCCGTAGCGCTCCACAAAGTACTCACCCTGGAACGCCATGCGGTCCTGGATCGCGATGCCGCCGCCCAGCGCCCGCACGCGCTCGATGTTCTGCGGGGTGATGGTTTCGGCGTGGTCGAAGAACCATGGCAAGCCGTTGAACGGGATGTCGCGGTTGACCTTCTCGAACACGTCGAGCATCCGCGAGATCGACTCGTTGTAGGTGGCGTGCAGGCGGAACGGCCAGCGCTGTTCCACCAGGTGGCGCACCACCGGCTCCAGTTCCTGCTCCATGGTCAGCGGCAGGTCTGGGCGTGGTTCGAGGAAGTCTTCGAAGTCGGCCGCCGAGAACACCAGCATTTCGCCGGCGCCGTTGTGGCGCAGATAGTCGTCGCCCTGATGCAGGGTCACGCTGCCGGTCCAGTTCTTGAAGTCGCTGAGTTCTTCCTTGGGCTTCTGGGTGAACAGGTTGTACGCGATGCGCACGGTCAGTTGCTGGTCCTTGGCCAACTGTTCGATCACCGCGTAATCGTCGGGATAGTTCTGGAAACCACCGCCGGCGTCGATGGCACTGGTCAGCCCCAGGCGGTTGAGTTCGCGCATGAACTGGCGGGTGGAATTCACCTGGTATTCCAGGGGCAGTTTCGGGCCCTTGGCCAGGGTCGCGTAGAGAATCATCGCGTTGGGCCGCGCCACCAGCATGCCGGTGGGGTTGCCGTTATGGTCGCGCACGATCTCGCCGCCGGGCGGGTTCGGTGTGTCCTTGGTGTAGCCAGCCACGCGCAGGGCGGCGCGGTTGAGCAAGGCCCGGTCATACAGGTGCAACACGAACACCGGCGTATCGGGGGCGGCCTGGTTGAGCTCGTCGAGGGTGGGCATGCGTTTTTCGGCGAACTGGAATTCGTTCCAGCCGCCCACCACCCTCACCCACTGCGGCGTGGGCGTGCGGTCGGCCTGGTCCTTGAGCATGCGCAGGGCATCGGCCAGGGACGGCACGCCTTCCCAGCGCAGTTCGAGGTTGTAGTTCAGGCCACCACGGATCAGGTGCAGGTGCGAGTCGTTGAGGCCAGGGATGACGGTGCGACCCTTGAGGTCGATGACCTGGGTACCACTGCCGCGAAGGGCCATGGCTTCGCCGTCGGTGCCCACCGCGACGAAGCGTCCCTGGTGGATCGCAACTGCCGTGGCGCGGGGATTTTCACGGTCCACGGTGTGGAACTGGCCATTGAACAGAATCAGGTCGGCGTTCATAGGGTTTCCTTTACAGAGGCTTCAAGCCAGGGCGCGAACAGACGGGTGGCCGCCGGCATCAGCAGGTAAACCACCAGTACAACGATGGTCAGGGTGACCAGGAAGGTGGCGACGATGTAGTTGGACAGGAACGGGTGCAGCCGCAGTACCGGGCCCCAGATGATCGGCACCAGCAACGTCAGCGGCAGGATCACCAGCAGCGTGACCACTGCCTGTTTCCAGCGCGGCGGCTTGGCGGCAGTATCGGCCAGGGGCGAGAACCAGAACTCGTTGACCGCGCCGACTTCGGTCTGGTCGCCGTCGGCCAGCATCGGTGCGGCTTGGTTGATCAGCTCCAGGCGCTGCGGCGAATCGAGCCAGCGCTCCAGGTCTTCGGTGGAGCGGTAACGCAGCACGCAGGTGAATAGCGCCAACCCGCCCTGTTTACTGCGCACCACATCGACGCCGAGGTGCCCGGGACGCTCACCGGCAATACGCACGATGCGTCGCAGCCAGGCTTCGTAGTCGGCTTCAAGCCCGGGTTTTATGCGGTGCTTGACCACCAGGGTCACGACCTCGTCCGGCCCGCCTTGTGCTGTTGAGTCCATCGTGCCCTTCCCCTGGATGCTTGAACGTTCGCGCTAGTGTGCGACGGCCCGATCCAGAAAAATTGCATGCATGTGCTCAGTTCAACAGATGCTTGCAGCGGTCTACACTGGGGATTCATTCACCGGTAAGGTGTGTGAAAACAAGCGCCCATCGACCACGGATAGCGATCATGGCTCAACCAGCAGCTGCAACCGGAACCCTGTGTTCAGAGCGGGAACAGAGGGTCAAGCAATTGATCCTCGCCAATCTTGCTGGCCCCCTGGAGGTGACGGAACTGGCTCGCGCCTGTGAGCTGTCCCGCAGCCATTTCTCCAGGGCCTTCAAGCGCACCACCGGTGTATCGCCCCAGGAATGGATTCGCCAGCAACGCATCAAGCAGGCCAAGGTGCTGATCACCGGCTCCGCCCTGAGCCTGACGCAGATCAGCCAGGAATGCGGGTTCTGCGACCAGGCGCACTTCTGTCACCTGTTCAGCCGCAGCGAAGGCGTGAACCCAATGGCCTGGCGCAAACTTCAGCTGCGCTACCGCCATCATCTGCGGACGGCACAGCTGGCGATCGTCAACCTAAAAGAGACAGTCATTCCGATTTCAGCTTCTTAATCAACCTGTCGTTAACCAGTAATCTTCTCCTCACACCGAAGCCCTGCATCTCGCAGCCAGGCTTCCCTTGAGGAGAACACCCCATGCTGACCCTTCGCAAAGCCTCGGAACGCGGCGCCGCCAATCACGGTTGGTTGAAGTCGTTCCACACCTTCTCGTTCGCCAACTACTGGAATCCCAAAGAACAGGGTTTTTCCGACCTGCTAGTGATCAACGATGACCGGGTTGCCGCCGGCAAGGGCTTCGGCCAACACCCGCACCGCGACATGGAGATTTTCTCCTATGTGCTCGAAGGCGCCCTGGAACACAAGGACACCCTGGGCACCGGTTCGGTGATCCGCCCCGGCGATGTGCAACTGATGAGCGCCGGCAGCGGCGTGGCCCACAGCGAGTTCAACCACAGCCACACCCAGGGCGTGCACTTCCTGCAAATCTGGATCGTGCCGGACGTGGCGGGCGCCGAACCGCGCTATCAGCAAGAGCACTTCACCGAGGCGCAGAAACGCGGCCGGTTGCAGTTGATCATCTCGCCGGAAGGCACCGACGGCTCCCTCGGCGTGCGCCAGGACGCGCGGGTGTATGCCGGGCTGTTCAACGGCTTTGAAACCGCCAGCCTGCCGCTGGCCCCGGAACGCTACGCCTACATCCATGTGGCGCGGGGCAGCGTTGAAGTCAATGGCCAGCGCTTGCACGAAGGCGACGGCGCCCGAGTGCGCGATGAGCGGGAGATTCACCTGAGCCATGGGGAGGACGCCGAGGTGCTGGTGTTCGACCTGCGCCCTCGGGAACTGCCAGAAATGCCGTGATGAGCGACGCGATGGCCCGGGAAAACGGGCCATCGCTGGCGTCGATAGTCACCATCAGCCCAATGAAGTTCTCTTAAAAAATCTGCCGCGTAACATCGCATCCATACCAACCAACGACTTTCCCGGAGCACACCCTCATGAAACGCCAACTCTTGCTTAGCCTCGCTTTCTCGGTACTTGCTGTAAGCGCCTTTACCCAACCTGCCCTCGCTGAAGGCGGCGCGGATCGCCTGATGGACAGCCGCGTGGCTGAGGGTGGGTCTGACCGTATGCTGGAACGCCGCGTTGCTGAAGGCGGGTCTGATCGCCTGCTGGAACGTCGTGTTGCTGAAGGGGGCGCTGATCGCCTTCAAGAAAACCGTGTAGCTGAAGGTGGCGCTGAGCGTCTTCAAGGCAACCGTGTAGCTGAAGGTGGTGCAGACCGTCTTCAAGAAAACCGTGTAGCTGAAGGTGGCGCTGACCGCCTGATGGAAAACCGCGCGTAACCCCTGTCGTTCGCGGTTCACCCCCAGCCGGCCTGATCAGCCGGCTTTTTTTCGCCTGCTGTTAACTGATCCTCACAAGCGCCACG